>NZ_BAAKJB010000020.1:0-132907 GCF_059703765.1 Azospirillum sp. NS33
TCCGAACCGCGCGCTCGCGGACTTCAGGGGCGAACTTGGGTGATGTCTGCTTCGTCATGATGACCCCATCTTCTCAGGAAATGGGGCCTCCGGGAAACCCGGGGCGGTTCAAACCGAGGACGTCGTCATGGCGGCGTGACTCAAGCAAAATGGCCTCCGGGAAACCCGGTGCGGTTCACAAAGCGTTCCATCAGGAGCTTGAATCACGATTAAGCTCCTGATGGAATCCCGAATCTCAACAGACCCTAGGCTGCCAGGGTTTGGGCCGCCTGGCCCTTGGAACGCCCGGGTCGAAACCGCTGGCAGCAGGTGGCACCCCCTTTGGCGAAAGGAACACGAACGCTGCCGTTCCGTTCGTAAAGGGCGCCGGCGTCGCGGCTGTCGAGCCATGACACCAGACCGGCGCGCCACTCACAGACGGAGCGTCAGATGCACAGCGTTTTCTACATCATCGGTGTCGTGGTCGTGGTGATCGCCGTCCTCAGCTTCGCCGGCGTGGTCTGATCCGGCGCTGCGCGGTGCCGGAGAACCCGCACCGCGGCGATCCGGCTGGCGCTACTGCGTGGCCGGCAGGCTGAAGATCTGTCCGGGATAGATCATGTCCGGGTCGCGGATCCGCTCCGCGTTGGCGCGGTAGATCAAGGTGTAGAGGAACCCGTCCCCATAGGTGCGCCGGGCGATCCGCCACAGGCTGTTGCCGGGCTGGACGATCACCCGGCCGTCCCGGGGCATGTCGGGCGGCACGTCCGAAACCTGCACCGGCAGCTCCACCCGGGAGGTCACCTTGCCCGTCGCGGACACCTGGTCGGCGCGCAGCGTGTAGATGCCCGGATCGATCAGCCGGTCCGGGCGCAGCCGCCACTGGCCGTCCGGGTCGGTGTGGGCGCGGCCGACCAGCAGGTTGTTCAGATAGAGCTGCACGGCGGCGCCGGGCTGGGCCATGCCCCCCATCGCCACATGGCCGGCCTCGTCGTAGTCCAGCGTCTCCACCGTCACACCGCCGGCGGGCAGGGGTGGCGGGGCGGGTGCCGCCGCCGCGACGGGGGCTGGCGCCTCCAGGGGCGGGGCCATGGCGGACGAGGCTCCGCCACGGGCGGGCGGCATGTCCGGCGGCGCCGCGGGTGGCGGTGCGGGCGCCCCGGCGGCAACCATCATCTCGGCCGCCGTCTCCGCCCCCGTCTCCGCCCCCGTCTCCGCCCCCGTCTCATCCACCGCCGTGCCGGCGGCCGGCGCGCTCGGCGCGGCCGGTCCGGCGTCCGCCAGGGCGGCCGCGGCGGGCGTGGACGCGTCCGGGGCAGGGTCCGGCCCCGGCGCCGGGGGCGCCTGCAGCACGGTCGATGGGCCCAGCCCGTGGCGCGGCACGGCGACGGCGAGGGGGGTGGACGGGGCGGCGCTGGGCCGCCCGGCCACGTCGCGATCCGGTTCCGGCACGACCAGCACCACCACGCGTTCGGAGGCGATGGTCGGGGCGCCGGGCGCGGCGCTGTCCCCGGACCGCGCCACCAGGCTCAATTCGCGGCTGCCCGGCGGCAGCGGCGCGGTGGGCAGGAACACCCATTCGCCGCGCCGGTCGGCCTGCACCTCGCCGAGCGGCTGTCCGGCATCCAGCACCGTCACCCGCGCGCCGGGCGCGGCCCGGCCGGCGATCAGCGCCTCTCCGGCCGGCGTGATACGCACCACGTCGAACTCCGGCGGCGGGCCAGCGACGGCCATAGCGGGGGCGGCCGCGTCGGGCGGCGCGGTGCCGGTCCCGGTGGTTTCGATGGCGGTCGTTCCGGTGGCCGGTGGCGGTTGGTCCGCCGGCACGGTGGCCGAGGTGGCCGAGGCCCCCGGGGCCGGAGGGGCCGCGGCCCCCGGGGCCGGCCCGTCCGCGGCCGGCGGGGGCGGAGACGGCGCCGCCACGCCGTCCCGGGACGGCGCGGCCGGCTGTGTGGGGGCGATCACAGCGACGGCATCGGCCCGGGGCGCCGGCGGGGCGTCGGTCCGGGTGTTGAACACCACGGCGGCGCCTCCGGCCAGGAGCGCGGCCGCACCGCCAAGAAGGAAATGGACTTTCACCGCCGCACATCCGCATCGGATCGCCGACCCAAGCGGCCGGTTGTCACGCAAATATCGACCGTTCCGCGCGGCGGATCAACAGCGCAGTACGCCTTCGGGCCAGCGATTGCGTACGCCGCCTCCCCCGAAAGGCCGGTTCACGGGCCGGGAGGGAGCGCCTTCAGATACACGGCCATGGCGTGGCGGTCGCCGGCGGTGAGCTTCGATGTGGAGTTGGTGACCACCTCCCCCATGGCGCCACCGGCGAAGTCACCGTCCGGCATCATGCCGATTTCCAGGAACAGCTCGATGTCACCGACCGACCAGGCGCCGATGCCGCGCTCGACGTCCTGGGTGATCGGCGGCACCGCCTCCCCCTCCGGACCGTCGGGGTTGCCGGCCATGGCCGCGCCGGCGTCGAGCCCGCCGAGGACGGTGCGCGGGCTGTGGCACTCCGCGCAGTGGCCCAGCGCCTCCACCAGGTAGCGCCCGCGGTTCCAGTCGGCGGAGCGGCCGGGGTCCTCGGCCACCGGCCCCGGCTCCAGGTACAGCCACTGCCAGACCGGCAGCAGGAAGCGCCAGCCGAACGGCGGGTCGAGGTCGTGCGGCCGGTTGGCGGTCGCCACCGCCGGGCGGGAGACCAGGTACGCCCTGAGGTCCGCCAGGTCGCGGTCGGTCATGCGCGTGTAGGCCGTGTAGGGGAAGGCGGGAAACAGGGTCTTGCCGTCGGGCCCCTCGCCGTGCCGCATTGCCCGCAGGAACGTGGCGTCGGTCCAGGTGCCGACCCCGTGCTCCGGATCGGGGGTGATGTTGGGGCTGTAGAAGGTGCCGAAGGGCGTTTCCAGCGCCCGCCCGCCGGCGAGCGGCGCGCCGCCGCCCTCCTTGTCGGTGTGGCAGCCGAGGCAGCCCGCGGCGGCGAAGATGTACGCCCCCCGGGTCACCGGGTCGGACGCCGCGGGGTCGCCGGCCGGCGGCGGCTCGGCGGCCCGCGCCGCGGTGCCGGGCGCGGCCGGGCACAGCAGGGCTGCCAGCAGGACGGCGGCGGCGCGCATCCCCGTCAGTCCTTCTTCTGGCGGAAATTCTCGTGGCAGGACTGGCACAGCTTGCCCAGCCCCTGCATGGCCTTGGCGACCTGCGCCCGCTCGCCGCTGGCCGCGGCGGTCTTGAGCTGTGCGGCGGCAGGGGCGAGGTCGTTCCAGAACCCCTCCGCCTTGGACCAGTTCGCCCAGAGCTCGGGCTTGGCCTCGCTGTCGCCGACGCCGATGGCGGTGCCTTCGGGGAACACCATCTTGGCGTCCGTGGCGGCGACCTCGGCCATCGCCGCGGCGGCCTTCTCCACGTCGGCGGCGGTGGCGCCCTCGTTCTTGACGAAGCCGGCCACGGCCTTCATGCCGCCGCCCAGTGTCTTCATCAGCTTCTCGCGGGCCTCGACCTGCTCCATCGGGTCGGCCGCGAGCGCCACGACGGCGCCGCCGCACAGCGAGGCGGCGAGGACGGCGGCGGCGGCGATCTGGTGCAGTGGTGTTCGCATCGGGTTGGTCTCCCAAGGACGGATGTGGGCGTGGCGGGCAAAGGCCGGCCCCCGCCCGGGCGGGGGCCGGCCTTGTCATTCCCGCAGCGATGGTGTAACGGGCTGCCGTTGGCGGCCAATCACAGGATCGTGAGGCCGCACGCCAGGGAGGATTCGGCATGAAGGCTCCGGGATCGGTGTGCGTCTACTGCGGCTCCTCCAGCCGCGTCGCCGACGTCTACAAGGCGGCCGCCCACACGCTGGGCGAAGGGCTGGCGCGGCGCGGCATCCAGCTGGTGTACGGCGGCGGCCGGGTCGGCCTGATGGGCATCGTCGCCGACGCGACGCTGGCCGCCGGCGGGCGCGCCGTGGGCATCATCCCCGAACACATCCAGTCGCTGGAGGTGGAGCACACCGGACTCAGCGAGCTGGTGGTGGTGGACAGCATGCACACCCGCAAGCGCCTGATGGTCGAGCGGTCCGACGCCTTCGTGGTGCTGCCCGGCGGCCTCGGCACCCTGGACGAGACCTTCGAGGTGCTGACCTGGCGCCAGCTGCGCCTGCACGACAAGCCGATCGTCGTGGTCAACGTCGACGGTTATTGGGAGCGCCTGCAGAGCCTGGTCGACCACTTGGTCGCGGAAGGATTCTGCCGCCCCGAGAACCGTGACCTGTTCGTCGTCGTCGACTCGGTGGAGGCGGTGTTCGACGCCCTCGCCCGGCAGCCGGATCCGGCCATCGGCACGGCGGCGCGCCACCTCTAGCGCGCCCCCGCCGGCACCTTCCTTTCTGCGCCGCGGCGGTCTATAAAGCGGCCGTTGCCTCCGTCCGGGATGCCCGGGGTCCGAGCGCGACGCCGCACGACCCTGGGAACGCCCGCTGGATGGCGCGCCCGGCGCCCAAGCACATACGACGCCCAAACCCCAAGGGGGAGAAACCGCACCCATGACGAAGATTAAGGTTGCCACGCCGGTCGTCGAGCTCGACGGCGACGAGATGACGCGCATCATCTGGCAGTTCATCAAGGACAAGCTGATCCTTCCCTACCTCGACATCGACCTGAAGTACTACGATCTCGGGGTCGAGGAGCGCGACCGCACGAACGACCAGATCACCATCGACGCCGCCAACGCGATCAAGCAGTACGGCGTGGGCGTCAAGTGCGCCACCATCACCCCCGACGAGGCGCGCGTTGCGGAGTTCAACCTCAAGAAGATGTGGCGGTCGCCCAACGGCACCATCCGCAACATCATCGGCGGCACCGTCTTCCGCGAGCCGATCGTCTGCAAGAACATCCCCCACTACGTTCCCGGCTGGCAGAAGCCGATCGTCATCGGGCGCCACGCCTTCGGCGACCAGTACAAGGCGACCGACTTCACGGTGCCGGGCCCGGGCAAGCTGACCATCAAGTTCGTGCCCGAGGACGGCGGCGCGCCGATCGAGCACGAGGTGTTCAACTTCCCCGGTGCCGGCGTCGCCATGGGCATGTACAACCTCGACGAGTCGATCGAGGGGTTCGCCCACTCCAGCTTCGTCTACGCGCTGGAGCGCGGCTTCCCGGTCTACCTGTCCACCAAGAACACGATCCTCAAGGCCTATGACGGGCGCTTCAAGGACATCTTCCAGGAGGTGTTCGACGCCCACTACGCCGACCAGTTCAAGGCCAAGGGCCTGACCTACGAGCACCGGCTGATCGACGACATGGTCGCCTCGGCGCTGAAGTGGGAGGGCGGATTCGTCTGGGCCTGCAAGAACTACGACGGCGACGTGGAGTCCGACGTGGTGGCCCAGGGCTTCGGCTCGCTGGGGCTGATGACCTCGGTGCTGATGACGCCCGACGGCAAGACCATCGAGGCCGAGGCGGCCCACGGCACGGTGACCCGCCACTACCGCGAGCACCAGAAGGGCAAGGAGACCTCGACCAACCCGATCGCCTCGATCTACGCCTGGACCCAGGGCCTGGCCTACCGCGGCAAGTTCGACGACACCCCCGACGTCACCCGGTTCGCCCAGACGCTGGAGCGCGTGTGCATCGACACCGTGGAGTCCGGGTACATGACCAAGGACCTGGCGATCCTCATCGGGCCGGAGCAGCCGTGGCTGACCACCCGCCAGTTCCTCGACAAGCTGGACGAGAACCTGCAGAAGAAGATGGCCGCCTGGAGCTGACGGCTCCGGCACCGCCGCGCTCGCGCGGCGGCGGGTTTGGGGGGAGCGCAGGCTCCCCCCTCAGGCCTGCTATCTGTCGTGCTCCTCCAAGAATGGCATCAGCTCCCACCAGTTGCACCGCGTGCTGGAAGTGATCTACACGACGGCTTGGTTCATGACGCACCGTCTCCTTGAGGCGATGCGCATGCTGGGAGGCGATGCGCATGCTGGGCTTCCAGACGATGGGCGGCGAGGGTGAGACGTTCGAAGTGGCCGAGACGTCCATCGGCAACGACCGCGCCGTGAAGCCCAAGGGCGACAAGAAGGGCCGTGGCTACGCCCACAAGCACAAGGTGCTGGCGCTGGTGGGCCGCAAGACCGGCCGCGCCCGCTCCATGGTGGTGGACAGCCTGAAGGCCAAGGATCTCGCCCCGATCCTGCGCGAGAACATCGCCAAGGAAAGCGCGGTGTGCATGGACGAAGCCGGCCAGTCCGTTCGCTTCGGTAATGAGTTCGCATCCCACGGCGTGGTGCGTCACGGCCAGGGCGAGTACGGTCGCGGTGCGATCCACAATCAACACGATTGAAGGTTTCTTCAACATCTTCAAGCGTGGCATGAAGGGCGTTCATCAGCACTGCGTAAAGAAGCACCTTCACCGCTATCTGGCGGAGTTCGATTTCCGCTACAATGAGCGCCATATCACGGATGCGGAGCGGACAATGTCTGCGCTGAGTGGTATCGTCGGGAAGCGGGTGACGTAACGGGACTCGTGCGTGGCCGCCGCCTGACGCACAGGTCTGGTGAGGGTGTCATGGCTAGGATGATCAAGATCAAGATCAGCGGGAGGGGCGCGGATACAGACGCGCCAACCGTTGAAGATCTGCTCGATCAGATCCGGGACTACTTTGATCTACTGCGGGGCATTGAGGAGGCGGTGGCGGAAGACGGAGCTAGCGCTATTGAGTGGCGAGTGGTTGCGGCTAGTAAGAATAGCCCGCTCGACATGGGCTTTGAGCCGTTCCCAAGGCACTATGCGACAAATATTGACCGTCGTGCGGCGCTTGTCACACGCGTAGCGGCAGAAGGGCTTTCTATTCTCCAAGATAGAGCAGAGAAGCCGCCGTACTTCAGTGATGAGGTGCTCGCAAAAGCTCACAAAATATTTGAACGCGTCACAAATGGAATTGACAAGAACGATGTGGATTTTGGTGAAGGGCTTCCGCATATTGAGCTTACGCCGTTCATTGCGCGTACTGCCGCCGAAAACACCAAATTGGTACTAAAGCCGCCGGCCGACAAGCCATACAAAGAGCTTGGTTCCGTCGAAGGCACGTTCCATAGTGTGGGGCGCGACGGCTATGGCCGCCGACTGCTGTATATTAAGCACCGTCTCACAGGAAATGAGCTTAAGTGCATCGTTTCCGGACATGCGCTGAGAAAAATTGAGCCGCACCAGATCAGCGAAGTCTGGCGCAGTCGACGCCTTCTTGTGATCGGTACAGTCCACTACAAGGGCCTTGGGCGCATCTCTCAAGTGGAAGCAACCGACGTTCAGTTCTTGCGGCATCGCAATGAACTCCCCGATGTTGATGATATTGTTGATGAAAACTTCACTGGGGGGCTTCGCTCCGAGGATTACATAGAGAGGTTGCGTGATGGCCGCCTCAGCTAAGCGCGTTTATTGGGACGCATGTGCGTGGATTGCCTTAATTCAGCGCGAGAAGATTTATAAGGACGGAACAATATTTGAGGATCGGGAGGCTCTTTGTCGTGCGGTTATTGCGCAAGCTAAAAAAAGTAACATCGAAATCGTCACGTCGAGCTTATCTCTTGTGGAGGTTTGCAAAAATACAGAGCTAAAAGAGAATGTCAGCGAGGATGTTCTGACGGCATATTTTGAAAACGATTACATTTTGTTGGTGAATTTGGACAGATATGTTGGCGTGACCGCGCGGCAGTTGATGCTTTCCAATTACACAGGACTTAAGCCGCCTGATGCAGCCCATGTTGCAACGGCGTCTATTGCTAATGTTGACGAGATGCATACGTTCGACGGTCGCTTGCTGGACTTAGACAACAAGATAGCTAAGCAGGACGGGGGCATGCTGAAGATCTGCAAGCCGTCCATGGGTGGACCAACCCTGCCGTTACTGGAGGATGCCTGACGGAGGCTCGAACAGCGCTGATCGCCAATTGGACAAGTTCAAGGCCGCCGCCCGCGAACTCGGCTGCGACGAGAACGAGTCCGCCTTTGAGGAAATGCTACGGCGCATCGCAAAGGTGACGCCGAATCGTGACGTTGACGCCGAAAGAAACAAAGCCCCGGAGCAATCCGGGGCTTTGCCGTCTAATGCGGTCGCTCGTATCCAGCTGAGCTACGAGGGCGTCAATGGTGCCCCCGGGGAGACTCGAACTCCCGACCTACCGCTTGCCCATTATATGGAGGGGCTTGAGCTCGGCCGCAAGGCTGGGTTCGCGCAATATATTAATTTTTTTCTGGCCTCACGGCGCCGGCTCGACGATGGCGCCCAGCGCGCGCAGATGCTGGGCAAGCCCGTCGACGAAGCGCCGCACCTTCAAGGGGACGTAGCGGTTCGACGGGTAGACCGCGTGCACCGGGTGCGGTGCGTAGCGCCAGTCCGGCAGCACGCGTTCGAGCCGGCCGTCGGCCACCAGCGGGGCCAGGATCAGCCCGTGCACGAGGCCGATCCCCAGGCCCGCCACCAGGGCCTCCTGGATCAGCAGCGCGTTGCCGGAGCGGAACACCGGCCGCACCAGGACCTCCACCGCGTCGCCATCGCGGCCGTGCAGCGGGATGCGCTCCCCGGTGAGGAGCTGGGCGTGGAGCAGGTGGTCGTGCAGCGCCAGGTCGTCCGGGTGCCGCGGCCGTCCACGGCGGTCGAGATAGCCGGGTGCCGCGGCCAGGCAGCGCTCCATGGCGCCCAGCGGGCGCACGACCAGCCGGTCGTCGGCCACCATGCCCAGGCGGATCACCACGTCGAGGCGTTCCGCCATCACGTCGACGAAGCTGTCGGTCAGGGCCACGTCCAGCATCAGGTTCGGGTTGACGCGCTTGAAGCGGATGAGGTAGTCGGCCAGCACGCTGGTCCCGAAGTTGATCGGCGCACCCACGGCGAGGCGGCCGCTCATGCTGTCGGCGAGATCCCCGACCGTGCGGTCGGCCTCGTCGAGGCGGTCCAGGATCGCCCGGGCATGCTCCAGATAGCGGGCGCCGGCTTCCGTCAGGGACACCCGCCGGGTCGTCCGGTCGAACAGCCGCACGCCGAGGCGCCCCTCCAGGGCACGGATCTGCTGGCTCACCGCCGGCTGGCTGAGGCCCAGTGCCCGTGCGGCCGCCGAGAAGCTGCCGGCCTCGCAGACGCTCACGAAACTGGACAGGGTCGTCAGGCGGTCCATCGGCGCCTCCCCGGCGAGGATTGATAAGCGGGCATGATAGGTGCCATTGCCACGCGCCCGCTTCAAGAAATCCCGCAGCGGCGGAAGATGGCCCGCGTCCACCCCGGACGGTTCACAACGGAGACCCATCCATGTCGCCTTCCCGTCGCGGATTTCTGTCTGCCGCCGCCACCGCTGCCGCCGCCACCGCCGCCGCTGTCGCCACGGGCGGCGCGACGTTCCCGGCCCGCGCCCGGGCGCCGCTGGCGGGCGTCCAGGTTCCGGGCGTCCTGCGCCGCAGGGTCGGTTCGGTCGAGGTGACCGCCCTGCTCGACGGCCATCTCGACGTCGCGACCGAGGTCCTGGTCGGCGCCGACGCGGCCGAGGCGGACGCCCTGGCGCACGCCGCCTTCCTGCCCCCCGGCGCCCGCCGCATCCCGGTCAACGCCTACCTCCTCAACCTCGGCGACCGGCTGGTGCTGGTCGACACCGGCACCGCGACCGCGTTCGGCCCGACGCTGGGGCGGCTGCCGGCCATGCTGGCCGCCGCCGGCGTGACCGCGGCGCAGATCGACACCGTGCTGATCACCCACATGCACCCCGACCACATCAACGGGGCGGTGACGCCGGAGGGGGGGCCGGCGTTCGCCAACGCCGAGCTCGTCGTCACCGAGCGCGACCACACCTTCTGGCACGACGATGCCCATCTGAACCGCGCCGCCGAGGCGATGAAGCCGATGTTCCTGGGGGCCCGCGCCGCGGTGGCGGCCTATGGTGGCCGGCTGCGGCGGATCGACGGGGAGGGCAAGGCCGTGGGTCCCGTGCGTGCGGTGCCGCTGCCCGGGCACACCCCGGGGCACACCGGCTTCCTGCTCGAGTCCGAGGGCGAGGGGCTGTTCATCTGGGCCGACACCGTCCACGTCGCCGCCTACCAGTTCGCCCGGCCGGCGTGGGGGCTCGCCTTCGACGTCGACGCGCAGCAGGCCGCCCGGACCCGGGCGCGGGCGTTGGACCGTGCGGCGTCCGACCGCGTGATGGTGGCCGGGATGCATCTGCCGTTCCCGGGGTTCGGCCACGTCGCCCGGGACGGCGCCGGATACCGGTTCGTCCCGGCCGAGTGGGCGTTCACACTGTGAGGTGCGGCGGGGGAAACCCCGCCAGCATCAGATCCGGACGTTCGCAAAGGTATCGCGGATGTCCAAGCATAGATCCTGTCCATAGGTCGACTTAGTGTATCGCCGAGAGGATGGAGGCGATGCAGTGATCGACACAACGTCATTCAACGGGACTGCCTGATGCCAATGGCGTCACAGGCCCTTGTGATCGTGCGCGTCCCGGGTGTTGATCTGTTGACGGTCCCCACGTGTCCTTTCCTGTGCGGGATGAAGCCGGTGATGGCCCCGGCCCCGACAGGGGCGGACCCGGTCCCAAGCCGTCTGGCATCACCTGGAACCGCCGCTCGCGTGGCGCCGCCCATGGAGCGCCGCGCGGCGTGACGCGCCGCGCGCGTCGCCGTCCTCGAACGCCACTCCCCAGATTGAAGAGACGCCATCATGACAGTCTTCACGATCAACGGGCGCGCGGTCGACGTGGCCGCCGCGCCCGAGACGCCCCTGCTTTGGGTGATTCGCGAGCATCTGAAACTCACCGGCACCAAGTTCGGCTGCGGTGTCGCGCAATGCGGCGCCTGCACCGTCCACGTGGACGGGGTGCCGACCCGCTCCTGCCAGACCGTTCTTGAGGATGTCGCGGGCCGCAAGGTGACCACCATCGAGGGTCTGTCACCGGACGCCAGCCATCCCCTGCAGACGGCCTGGATCGCCGAGCAGGTGCCGCAATGCGGCTACTGCCAGTCCGGCCAGATCATGCAGGCGGCGGCGCTGCTGGACAGCAACCCCGCCCCGACCCGCGACGAGATCGTCGCGCACATGGACGGAAACATCTGCCGCTGCGGCACCTATGTCCGCATCATCGGCGCCATCCAGCGCGCCGCGCGGGAGGGCTGAGCCATGACCGGGACCATGAAGGCCCAGTGTCGGGCGCTGTCGCGGCGCAGCGTCCTCGTCTCGGCCGGGGGCCTCGGCGTGGCCGTGGCCTTCGGGGGGCTGCCCGCCCGCGCCGACGGCGCGGGCATGGCAACGGCGGTGGAAGGCGGATTCCGTCCCAACGCCTGGGTCACCATCGCCGCGGACGGCACCGTGACCATCGTCTCGCCGGCCGTCGAGATGGGGCAGGGCATCATGACCACCCTGCCGCTGCTCGTCGCCGAGGAACTGGACGCCGACTGGAACCGCGTCCAGGTGGTGCAGGCGCCGTCCGATGCCGAGACCTACGGCAACCCCGGCTTCTACGGGATCCAGCTCACCGGCGGCAGCGAGTCGACCCGCGGCTACCACGCGCTGCTTCGCCTGACCGGGGCCCAGACCCGGCTGATCCTGCTGGCGGGCGCGGCCGGCCTCCTGAAGGTGCCGGTCGCGGAACTGACGACCGAACCCAGCCGCGTGGTGCATCCGTCTTCGGGCCGCGTCCTCGACTACGGCGCGATCGCCGCCGGGGCGGTGCTTCCCGATCCGCTGCCCCAGGCGACGCAGGCCGACCTGAAGCCGGCCGACCGGTGGCGCTACATCGGCCGCCGGGCGATCCGGCGGGTCGACGTGCCGGCGAAGGTCGATGGTGCCGCCGTCTACGGCATCGACGTCCAGCGCCCGGACATGCTGTACGGCGCCGTCCTGCGGGCGCCGGTGCAGGGGGAGCGGCCGGTGGCCATCGACGACGCCGAGGCCGGGGCGCTGCCCGGCATCATCCGCATCGTTCCGCTGGACTATGGCGTCGGCATCATCGGCGAGACGGTTGAGTCGACCAAACGCGCCAAGGAGCTGCTCCGCGTCTCCTGGAGCACGTCGTCACGGGTCCGCCAGTACAGCAGCGCGCGGCTGCTCGACGCGTACCGCGCCATCGGCCGCGACACCGGGCGGACCGGCGTGCAGGCGCACAGCAGCGGCGACGCGCCCGCCGCCATCGCCGGGGCGGCGCGGGTGATCGCGGTCGACTACATGAGCGACCATGTCGCCCACGCCACCATGGAGCCCATGAACGCCACCGCGCTGGTCACCGGCGACACGGTGGAGCTGTGGGCGCCCACCCAGGGGCCGACCGGCACCCAGGGTTTCGCGGCGGCCGTGGCGGGCACCACGCCCGACAAGGTCACGGTGCACACGACCCTGCTCGGCGGCGGCTTCGGGCGCAAGGCGGAGGCGGATTTCATCGTCGACGCGGTGTCGCTGGCCAAGGCCGTGGAAGGGCGGCCGGTCAAGGTCATCTGGAGCCGTGAGGACGATGTCCGGCACGACACGTTCCGGCCCCTCGAGGCACAGCACGTCACGGTCGGACTCGACGCGGCGGGGCGCATCGTCGGCTGGCGGCATCGCATCGTCGCGGACTCGATCTTCGCGCGCACGATGCCGTCGCTGTTCGAGCAGGCCGGCGGCCACGACGACGTCGTGACGGAGGGCGCCCTGTTCAACTACGCCGTGCCCGCCCATCGGATCGAGTACCTGCGCCAGGACAACGGTCTGGCCATCGGCTTCTGGTTCGCGGTGGGGGTCGGGTACACCCGGTTCGCCATCGAATGCGTGGTCGACGAGATCGCCGCCGCCCGGGGCGTGGACCCCGTGGCGTTGCGGCTGGAGCTGCTCAGGGACCAGCCCCGGGCCCGCGCGGTGATCGAGACCGTGGCCCGGATGGCGGAGTGGGATCGGGCGCGGGAGGGGCGCGGCCTCGGCCTTGCCTACTCCGACGCCTTCGGCTCCCATTGCGCCCAGGTGGCCGAGGTCTCGCTCGACCGCGGCAGCGGCGTCATCCGGGTGCACAAGGTGTGGTGCGCGATCGATCCGGGCGTGGCGATCCAGCCCCTCCACATCGAGGCGATGATGATGACCGGCATCACCAACGGCACCGGCCACGCGCTGTTCGAGCAGATCACCATCGTCGACGGCGAGGTGCAGGAGTCGAATTTCGACACCTACCGGGTGATCCGCATGTCCGAGGCGCCCGAGATCGAGGTGGCCGTGGTGCCGACGCCCGGTGCGCCGGTCGGCGGGATCGGGCAGGCGGGTCTCCCCCCGACCGGCCCGGCCATCGCCAACGCCGTCGCGCGGCTCACCGGGGGCGTCCGGCTGCGCCACTACCCGTTCACCCCGGACCGGGTGAAGGCGGCGCTGGAGGGCTGACGGGCCCGGACGGCGACGGGTGGGCCGGTCACCCCGCATCCGCGGCGGCGGTTCCGGACTCCACCCGTCGCCACTGGCGGGGCGAACAGCCCATGACTCGCTTGAACGCCGTGCTGAACGCGCTTTCCGACTCGTATCCGAGCGATGCGGCGATCGCGGCGACGGGGTCGGTGGACGTCTCCAGCCGATCGCAGGCGAGCACCATGCGCCACCGGGACAGGTAGTGCATCGGCGGCTCGCCCACCCGTTCCTTGAACCGGAGCGCGAAGGTCGAGCGCGACATCCCGGCAATCGCCCCGAGGGACTGCAAGGTCCATGGATGCGCGGGATCGGCGTGGATCGCCTTGAGAGTGCCGCCGAGTTGCCTGTCCGCCAGGGTGAAGAACCAGCCGACGCCCTCACCGCCGCTGGCGTTGAGGTGCACGCGCAGGGCCTGCACCAGCATGAGATGCGCCAGATGCCGCATCACGAGGCCGTTGCCTGGCCCCCCGATGCCCAGTTCGTTCATCATTTGCTCGACCGACCACCGCAGGGCCGCCTGCTCGGCCTGCTCGCGGATGTGGACGATCGGCGGAAGCAGCCCGAGCAGCATGTCCGCATGGGTGCCGCTGACACCGAACCGGCTGCCGACGAGGAACAACCCGCCGCCGCCGTTGAGCTGGACCGCGCCACCGCGGCGGGCGGCCGGGAACACCTCCCCCGCCGCGATCGAGGGGCCGTCGACCCGGCTGCCCAGCCGGAACGGCCGACCGGTCGGCAGCACGAAACAATCGCCGGCCTCCAGGCGGACCGGGGGGCTGGTGCCGTCGACGGTGAGCCAGCAGCCCCCCGACACGACCGCGTAGCATTTGATCAGCGTGTGCTGGTCGCCGAACCGGACGGCCCAGTCCCCGCCGGCATCGAAGCCCGAGGACACATAGGCATGGGGCTTCAGAAGGGAAAGGACGTCTGACAGAGGGTCCATGGCTCGCAAGGGACGATCGCGACGATAGGGAGCAATATGGATGGTGGATCGTCCCGAAACAACCGCCTGCCTCCTCCCGGTCCCTCCCGCCGCGACCGCCGCGCCTCAGCCGACCTCGCCGCGCCGCGGCGGGTCGGCGCCGGGACGGGCGCAGGTCAGCGCGGCGACGCGGTTGGCCAGGCGCAGGGTGTCCGCCAGCTCCCCGTCCGCCATGGCGGCCAGAGCGGCGCGGTCCAGGCGGCCACGCTCGTGCAGCCCGGCCAGCAGGCCGGCCATGAAGGCATCGCCCGCGCCGACCGTGTCGACCACCGTCACCCGCTCGGCCGGCGTGGCGATCCCGCCGTGGCGCCGCCAGGCGCGGGCACCGTCGCTTCCGCCGGTCACCACGACCAGCTCCGGCCCCAGGGCCAGCCAGCGGGCCGCGACGTCGCCGGCCGGTGTTCCCGGGTGCAGCCAGTCCAGATCGGCCCCGCTCACCTTGACCAGGTCGACCAGCGCGATCAGCCCTTCCAGGCGGCGGATGTAGGCCGCCCGTTCCCCCACCAGCGCCGGACGGACGTTGGGGTCCAGGGACAGGAAGCGGCGGCCCCGCTCGCGGGCCAGCAGGCCGGCGATCGCGGTGCCGGCGGGATCGACCGCAAGGCTGAAGGACCCGGCGTGGATCGCCCGCACCGGCCCCAGGTCGGCCGGCACCGCCGCGGCGGTGAGGCTGCGGTCGGCGGCGCCGGTGCCGTAGAAGGCGTAGCGCGGCTCCCCCGTCTCCGGCAGGGTGACGAAGGCCAGCGTCGTCGGCGCGTCCAGGCGGACGGCGAACCGGGTGTCCACGCCGTTTCCGGTCAACGCCGCCAGCAGCTGGTCGCCGAACAGGTCGGTGGACACGCCGCCGAGGAACGCCGCGGGAACCGCCAGCCGGGCGACGCCGATGGCGACGTTGAACGGCGAGCCGCCGGGCCGAGCGGCGAAGCCGCCGAGTTGAGCGGCGAAGCCGCCGAGTTGAGCGGCGAAGCCGCCGGGCTGCGTGGCAAGGCCGCCGGGCCAGGCGGAGAGCCCGGCGGCGGCGTCGGCCGCCAATGGTGCGGGAAGAAAGTCGATGAGGGCTTCGCCACACGACAGGATCATGGTGTCATCCCCCATGCAAGGTTGCGGGGCGGGCTCTGGCGGCGCTGTCCCGGTTTGCCTAAGATCGCCCCACGCGGACCAGACGAGGCGCGATGCGGATCGGTGTGGATCTCGGTGGCACGAAGATCGAGGCGGTCGCCCTGGACCGGGACGACCGGGCCCTGCTGCGCCGTCGCGTCGCCACGCCGCGTGGCGACTACACCGCCACCATCGCCGCGATCGGGGCGCTGGTCGACGGGATCGAGCGCGACCTCCGCGCCCGCGGCACGGTGGGGGTGGGGCTGCCCGGCTCGATCTCGCCGACCACCGGGCTGGTGAAGGGGTGCAACTCCACCTGGCTGGTCGGCCACCCCGTCGCCGACGACCTCGAGGCGTGCCTGCGGCGGCCGGTGCGCTGCGCCAACGACGCCAACTGCCTCGCCGCGTCGGAGGCGGTGGACGGCGCGGCGGCGGGCGCCGCGGTGGTGTTCGCCGCCGTGCTCGGCACCGGCTGCGGCGGTGGCTTCGCCATCGCCGGGCGCATCCACGAGGGGCCGAACCGGGCCGCCGGCGAATGGGGGCACAACGCGCTGCCGCCTGACCCCGCGGCCGATCCGGCGCAGGGCCGCCCGTGCTTCTGCGGCCGTATCGACTGCATCGAGACCTACCTGTGCGGGCCGGCGTTCGAAGCGGACCACGCCGCCGCCGCCGGCCGGTACCGTCCCGCGGCGGCGATCGCCGCCGCGGCCCCCGGCGACGCGGCGGCGGAGGCGGCGCTGAGCCGGTACGAGCACCGCCTGGCCCGCGCCCTGGCGCAGGTGGTCACCCTCGCCGACCCCGACGTCATCGTGCTGGGCGGCGGGCTGTCCAACATCGCCCGGCTCTACCGCACGGTGCCGGAGCGCATGGCGCCGTGGGTGTTCGGCGGCGAGTGCCGCACCCCGGTGCGCCCGGCCAAGCACGGCGACGCCAGCGGCGTGCGCGCCGCCGCCCGCCTCTGGCCGGCCTAGGCGGACCCGCCGGTCACGCCGCCGGTCACGCCGCCGTCTCACCCAGCGCCTCCTCCAGCTCGGCCATGCGGGCGAAGACGCGGTGGGCGCCGGCGTCGCGCAGGCGGGGGCCGTCGACGGCGGGCGACAGGTGGCTGCCGCCGACGAAGCCGAACACGGTCATCCCGGCGGCCCGGCCGGCGCGCACCCCGGCCGGGCTGTCCTCGATCACCGTGCAGGTCGCCGGCGGCACGCCGCCCATGCGGGCCGCCGCCAGCAGGAAGAGGTCGGGCGCCGGTTTGCCGCACGCCACCATGGTGGCGCTGAACAGGTGGGGGTCGAGGCGCGGCAGCAGGCCGGTGACCCGCAGCGACAGGCGGACTCGTTCCGGCGTACTGCTGGAGGCGACGCAGACCGGGCGGGCGAGCCGTCCCAGCAACCCGGCCACCCCGGCGATCGGCCGCAGCTCCCGTTCGAAGGCGCCGAGGATGGCGTGGCGCAGGTCGTCGACGAACCCCTGCGCCATGGCGTGTCCCAGGTCGCGCTCCACCTCCCGCACCATGGCGGCGGTGCTGATGCCCAGGAAGCGGCTGCGCACCTCGTCCACGCCGATCGGGTAGCCGGCGGCGGTGAGGGCCTGGGCGGTGCAGCGCAGGCTGATCGGCTCGCTGTCCACCAGCACGCCGTCGCAGTCGAACACGATCAGCCCGGCCATGGCCTACCAGCAGGTGTAGCCGGCGTCGGCCAGCACGATGCTGCCGGTCATCAGGCTGGCCGCGTCGGAGGCGAGGAACAGCACCACCGAGGCGATCTCGTCGGGCTGGCCGACCCGCCGCATCGGCGTGTTCTCGAGCCACACCGGGTACATCCGCGGGTCCTCCATGCCGAAACGGGTCAGCGAGGTCTCGATGTAGGTCGGCGCCACCGCGTTCACGCGCACCCCGCGCTCGCCCCACTCCGCCGCCAGCGAGCGGGTGAGGTGGTGCACCGCCGCCTTGGAGGCGTTGTAGTAGCTCTGCGGCTGCGGCTTGTTGACGATGAAGCCCGACATCGACCCGACGTTGACGATGGCGCCGCGGCCGCGGCCCAGCATGTGCCCGCCGAAGGCCCGGCACGACCAGAACACGCCGTTGAGGTTGATGTCGATGACATTGCGCCAGTGCTCGTCGGTCACCTCCTCGGCGGGGACGTCGCTGCGGGCGATGCCGGCGTTGCACACCAGGATGTCGACCGCGCCGAACTCCCGGTTGGTGCGGTCGGCGGCGGCGGTGACGGCGTCGGGGTCGGTGACGTCGAGCACCAGCCCCTCCGCGGCGAAGCCCTTGTCGGCGAGCTCGCGGCGGCCGGCCTCCACCAGCTCCTCGGTGAGGTCGGCGATCACCGGGCGGGCGCCGGCCTCGGCCAGCGCCTGGACGCAGGCCAGGCCGATGTTGCGGCCGCCGCCGGTCACCAGGGCGGTGCGGCCCTTCAGGTCGTATTTCTCCAGGTACATGGGGTCCTCCCGGGGGATCAGTGGGCGACGGTGCGCGGGGTTCGGCCGAGGTCGGCCAGGGGGTGGCGCTCGACCCGCTCCAGGGCCAGCCCATCGCTGCCGAAGAGGTGGCACTTGCTGCCGTCGAAGCACACGTCGACGCGGTCGTGGACGTGGACCGGCTGGTCCCCGTCGACCTGCGCGACGATGGTCGTCTGCGGGCCGGCCTCGACGTGGAGGAAGGTCAGGCCGCCCAGCCGCTCGGCCACGACCACCACGCCGGAGGCGCGGCCGCCGGTGCCGCCCGCCGCCCCAGTCCCGGCAAGGGTCAGGTGCTCGGGCCGCGCCCCCAGGGTGACCGGCGCGCCGGCGGTGAGCGCGCCGGGGCGGGCCGGGACGGTGACCAGGGCGCCGGTGGCGAGGCGCGCGGTCACGCTGCCCGGCGTCACCGCCGCCACGGTCGCCGGCAGCAGGTTCATGGTGGGCGAGCCGATGAAGCCCGCCACGAAGAGGTTGCGGGGATGGTGGTAGAGGTCCAGCGGGCTGCCCACCTGCTCGATCACCCCGCCCTGCAGCACGACGATCTTGTCGGCCATGGTCATCGCCTCGACCTGGTCATGGGTGACGTAGATCATCGTGGCGTCCAGGCTCTCGTGCAGCTTGGCCAGCTCGATGCGCATCTTGACCCGCAGGGCGGCGTCGAGGTTGGACAGGGGTTCGTCGAACAGGAACACCTTGGGCTGGCGGACGATGGCACGGCCGATGGCGACGCGCTGGCGCTGGCCGCCCGACAGCTCCTTGGGCTTGCGGTGCAGGAGCGGCTCCAGTTGCAGGATGCCGGCCACCTGGCGCACCTTGCGCTCGCGCTCGGCGCGCGGCACGCCGGCCAGGCGCAGGCTGAACGCCATGTTGTCGGCCACCGTCATGTGCGGGTAGAGGGCGTAGCTCTGGAACACCATGGCCAGGCCGCGGTCGGCGGGGCCGACCTCGTTCACCCGGGCGCCGTCGATCTCGAGGTCGCCGCCGGTGATGCTCTCCAGCCCCGCGATCATGCGCAGCAGGGTCGACTTGCCGCAGCCCGAGGGGCCGACGAACACCACGAACTCACGGTCGTGGATGTCCAGGCTGACGCCCTTGATGGCCTCGAAGCTGCCGTAGTCCTTGCGCACGTCGCGCAACGTCACGTCGGCCATGGCCGTGTCCTCCCTTGCGTTGGGTTCGTCATTTCACGGCGCCGAAGGTCAGGCCGCGCACGAGCTGGCGCTGGCTGAACCAGCCCAGCACCAGGATCGGCGCGATGGCCATGGTCGAGGCGGCCGACAGCTTCGCCCAGAACAGCCCCTCGGGGCTGGAGAAGGACGCGATGAAGGCGGTCAGCGGGGCGGCGTTGGCGGCCGTGAGGTTGAGGCTCCAGAACGCCTCGTTCCAGCACATGATCAGCAGCAGCAGGGCCGTGGAGGCGATTCCCGGCACCGCCAGCGGCAGCAGCAGGTGGGTCAGCTCCTGCTGCGGCCGGGCGCCGTCCATGCGGCCGGCCTCGAGGATCTCGTGCGGCACCTCCTTGAAGAAGGTGTAGAGCATCCACACCGCGATCGGCAGGTTGATCAGGGTGTAGACGATGACCAGGCCGCTGCGGCTGTCGAGCAGCCCGGTGTCGCGGGCCAGCAGGTAGATCGGCACCAGCACGCCGACCGGCGGCAGCATCTTGGTGGACAGCATCCACAGCAGGGTCTGCTTGGTCCGCTTGGTCGGGAAGAAGGCCATGGAGTAGGCGGCGGGGACCGCCAGGGCGATGGCCAGCAGGGTGCCGGCCACCGAGATGATGACGCTGTTGCCGGCGTATTTCAGATAGTCGGCGCGCTGGTGGACCTCGGCGTAGTTCTCCAGGGTGGGCGCGAAGATCACGCTGGGCGGCGTGGCGATGGCGTCCACCTCGGTCTTGAAGCCGGTGATCAGCATCCAGAAGATCGGGAAGAACATGACCAGCGCCACGCTCCAGCCGGCGACGGCGCAGAGCGCACGGGTGCGTGGGTTTTCCATGACCGCCTCCTCAGGTCGCCAGGTTGCGGGCGATGGCGCGCACCAGGAAGAAGGCGACGACGTTGGCCAGGACGATGGCGATGACGCCGCCGGCCGAGGCCCCGCCCACGTCGAATTCCAGCAGCGCGCGCATGTAGATGAGGAAGGCCAGGTTGGTGGTCGCCAGCCCCGGCCCGCCCGAGGTCGTCACCAGGATCTCGGCGAAGACGGTGAGGAGGAAGATGGTCTCGATCATCACCACCACGCCGATCGCCCGGCTGAGGTGGGGCAGGATGATGAAGACGAACATGGAGACCGGCCCGGCCCCGTCCATGCGCGCCGCCTCCCGCTGCTCGTGGTCGAGGGACTGGATGGCGGTCAGCAGGATCAGCAGGGCGAAGGGCAGCCACTGCCAGGCGACGATGATGACCACCGCCGTCAGCGGGTACGCGGCGAACCAGTCGACCGGGGTGACCCCGACGCCGCGCAGCAGCGAGCTGATGACGCCGTTGATCGGGTGCATCATCAGGTTCTTCCAGATCAGCGCGCTGACCGTGGGCATCACGAAGAAGGGTGCGATGACCAGCAGCCGGGCGATGCCGCGGCCGGGGAAGTCCTGGTCGAACAGCACCGCCAGCAGCGTCCCCAGGCCGACCGTGAGGACCAGCACCCAGCCCACCAGCAGCAGCGTGTTGGCGAGCGCGGTCCACAGGGCGGGGTCGGTCAGCAGGAACTCGTAATTGTCGAAGCCGGCGAAGCCGCCCAGCGCCGGATTCAGCAGGTTGTAGCGGATGAACGAGAAGTAGAGCGTCATGGCCAGCGGGACGATCATCCACAGCAGCAGCAGGACGACCGAGGGGGCGAGGAACGGCAGGGTCTTGAAGGGGCGTCGCGCCGGCCGGCCGGCCGGGGCGCCGGCGGCCGGGGCGACGTCGAAGGTCGCGGACGAGGACATGGCGGGCAGCCTCCGGGAAGGGGCGGCGGCGGCCGGCGGGACGATCCCGCCGGCGGTGTCGGGGACGGCGGCCGCGATCAGCGGTAGCCGGCCTGCCGCATGGTGCGTTCGGTCGTCGCCTGGGCGCGCGCGAGCGCCTCGTCGGCCGACACCTGCCCGGCCAGGGCGGAGGCGATGATCTGCCCGACCTGGGTGCCGATGGCCTGGAACTCCGGAATGGTGGCGTACTGGATGCCGGTGTAGGGCTTGGGGTCGCGGGTGGTCTTCACCGGGTCGGCCGCCTGGATCGCGTCGAGCACGAAGCCGGCGAAGGGGGCGACCTCCTGGTACTCGGTGCGGGCGTAGGTGGAGGCGCGGGTGCCCGGCGGGGCGGAGATCCAGCCCTCCTTCTGGGCGACCAGCTCGACGTACTCCTTGGAGGTGGCCCAGGTGACGAACTGGCGCGCCGCCTCGACCTTCTGCGAGGACGCCGGGATGCCCAGCGTCCAGGCCCACAGCCAGCCGTTGCCCTTGGGCCAGGAGGCGACCGGCGCCTGGGCGAACGCCACCTTGTCGGCCACCCGCGATTGGGCGGGGTTGTAGACCATGCCGGCGGCCACGGTGGCGTCGATCCACATGGCGCACTGGCCGTTGGCGAACAGCGCCAGGTTCTCGTTGAAGCCGTTGCTGGTGGCGCCCGGCGGGCCGTAATTCTTCAGCAGGTCGAGATAGGTGCCGAGCGCCGCCTTCCATTCGGGCGTGTCGATGGTCGGGTTCCACTCCATGTCGAACCAGCGCCCGCCATGGGTGTTCACCATGGTGCTCAGCAGCGCCATGTTCTCGCCCCAGCCGGGCTTGCCGCGCAGGCAGATGCCGTATTGCTGGTTGGCGGGGTCGTGCAGCTTGGCCGCGAACTCCACCACCTGGTCGTAGCTCGGCTGCTTGGGCATGGTCAGCCCGGCCTGCTCGAACAGGTCCTTGCGGTAGAAGGTCATGGAGCTCTCGCCGTAGAACGGCAGGGCGTAGAGCGTGTCGTCGTAGGAGAGCGCCTCGCGGATCGGCGGCAGCACGTCCTCCACGTCGTAGCCGGCGGGCAGGTTGTCCATCGGCTTCAGCCAGTTCTGCTTGGCCCAGATCGGCACCTCGTAGGTGCCGATGGTCATCACGTCGAACTGGCCGCCGTTGGTGGCGATGTCCGTCGTCACCCGCTGGCGCAGCACGTTCTCCTCCAGCACCACCCAGTCCAGGTCGATGTCGGGGTGCCGCTCCTCGAAGTGCGAGGAGAGGCGCTGCATGACGATCATGTCGCCGTTGTTCACGGTGGCGATGGTGAGGCGGGTCTGCGCCTGGGCCGCGGATGCGGCGGTCAACACGGCCGCGGACGCCGCGGTCAGCAGGGCGGCGGCGGCGGCGCCGGCCAGAAGCGTCTTGGTCATCGGTTTCCTCCCACGGTGGGCTTGTTGGGCATTTGCTCACGCGTCGGGCAAAAGATGAACCGATCTGTTTGGTGCGTCAACAGTTAGTGTGGCCGCCAGCGCGCGCACCGTCGCCCGCGCGCCGCCAATGCGGTCGATGATGTCGTCGTCGCGTGCCGCCGCCCGGGCGCCGGCGGGGTGGCGCACCGTTCAGGTGGTGGAGACGGCGTCCAGCAGGGCGGCCGCGGTCGCCTCGTCGGTGATGACCCCGCTGGCCAGGCCGCCGGACAGGGCGGCGCGCAGGGGGGCCAGCTTGGCAGCACCGGCGCCCGCCACGATCACCGGGCGGGACGCCGGGTCGGGCAGGGGATGGCCGGTGAGGCGGCTGTTGGAGGCGCCCTCCACCAGCCGGCCCGCGGCGTCGAAGGCCCAGCCGACGATCTCGCCGACCGCGCCGGCGGCCATCAGCTCGGCCAGCTCCGCGTCGGTGATGAAGCCGTCGGCGTGCAGCGGCATGCCGGGGCCGATGCCGCCGATGCCGACGAACACGGCGTCGGCCTCGGCCACCAGCGCCCCCACCTTGGGGAAGGAGCGCTGGGCCTGCAGCGTCCGCCGCTCCTCGACGCTGTCGGCCACCACCGGCAGGGGCAGGGGATAGCACTCGGCGTGGGCGCGGTCGGCCAGGCGCATCACCACGTCGTACGGGCTGGCCCGGCCGTCGCGGGTGAGGTTGCCGACCAGGGAGACGATGCGGTGGCGCGGCCGGTCCATGGCCGGCACCTGGGCGATCGCCGCCGACAGGGTGCGGCCGGTGCCCAGGGCCAGGGTCACCGGCTCCTTGGGCGCGAGGTGCGCCTCGATCCGGGTGGCGACGGCGATGGCCACCCCGGCGGTGTCGTCGGGCGCCGCCGGGTCCGTCGGGACCACCTCGCAGAAGCGCAGGCCGTAGCGCTCGCTCAGCCGGTCGGCCAGCTCGGCGCAGGCGAGGATGGGGTGGTCGATGCGGAACTTGATCAGCCCTTCGGACAGGGCCAGGGCCACCAGGCGTTGCGCGTTCTGGCGCGACACGTTGAGGACGCTCGCGATCTCGTCCTGGGTGCGGCGGCGGATGTAATAGAGCCACGCGGCCCGCGCCGCCAGGTCGAGCTTGCGCTCCTCGGTATCGGAGGGATGTCTCGCCAAGGATCGGCACCACAGGACGTCACGGTGCCCTCATAGTGCCCATGCACCGGGCGACGGGGCAAGCCGGACCGTCCGCGCGCCCGCACCCCCCGGAGGGGGCCGGCGGCAGAGCCGCCGCAGTGGGGCGGCCCGGCGACGACCGGCCAGAAGGCGAGGAACCCGCGGCGGCTCAGGCGGCGCCGACGCTGCGCTCTTCGTCGCGCTTCTTGCTGTTGCTCGGCTGGTAGGCGATGGCGGCGTGCTCGATGCAGTAGGGCAGGCCGGTCGCCGAGGTCTTGCCGCAGAAGTGGAAATCCTGGTGCTTGGGATCGCCCACCGGCCATTTGCACATGCGCTCGGTCAGGCTGAGGATGGTGGCGCCCCGCGACGGCTTCTTCTTGATCGGCGAAGGGCGACCCGACAGGCCGAGACGATGGGCCTTGCCGATCACTGCGTTGCGGGTGATGTCACCCAGCGTGTCGGCGATTTCGCTCGCGCTCAAACCCTGCGCCCACAGGTCCTTAAGCTGTTGAACCCGCTCGTCCGTCCAACTCATGCCTGTCTCCACTGGTCCGGTCCCCTGGGCCCGGCTGGCATTCTTGCCGTTCGGCGGGCCACCCTGTTTTCCATAAACCGCAACATTTTGTTGCCAGTCGGTGAAGACGCTACCAGATGGACGCTTCCAGGGATAGAGGGTTGCGGCGAACTTTCTGTGCATAAGTCGCCCCGCAAGGGCAGATCGGGCGCGGGCGAAGCCGATTTGCCACAGCGTGTCCATGGGACATCGCCCGCTGCGAGTCCCGCAATGGACCGATAAGGCGTTGATACGGCAAAGGAGTGGGTGGGCGGGCGGGGACTCGCGCGGGGCGAGTCCGGGGGCGGCCGCGTGCCCTCCGATTGCGCCGCGGGCCGGCCGCGGCGTCAGGTTCCGGAAAAGCCGGGCTTGCCGTCGAAGTCGCAGAGGTTCTCGGTCTGGATGAAGTCCAGCCCGGCCAGGGCGAAGCGGGCCAGCAGGTCGACGATGTCGCGGTGGGCCAGCGTGCCGGCCCGGGCCAGGAAGCGGCAGCGCCAGTGGTCGGTGCACAGCACGGCGGCGTTGGGTTCCGGCCACACCGACTGGCTGCGGTTGAACAGGCCGGTCAGGCGCAGCGTCGCCCCGCCCAGCGGCTCGACCCGGGCCGCCAGTTCGTGCGGCCGCTCGCCGCTCCAGTGGACGAACACGTCGACGCCGACCAGCGTCTTGGCCGCCGGCTTGCGGGGCGACGGCCGCACCACCGCCCCCGGGGCGACGCGGCCGCTGGCGTAGCCGACCGTCGGCAGGGTGGTCGGGACCGCGCCCAGGCGCTCCACCACCGCCTCGGCGAAGGCCTGGGTGCCGACCCGGTAGCGGCTGAGCCCGCGGGAGAACAGGTCGGCGGTGTGCACGCCGTCCTCGATGGTGCGAAGCCAGGCGTTGTGGACGCGGGCCGCCACCGCGCCCTGGCCGATGTGGACCAGCATCATCACCGCCGCCATCAGCAGGCCGGACGGGTTGGCCACCCCCTGCCCGGCGATGGCCGGGGCGGAGCCGTGCAGCGCCTCGAACAGGGCGTAGCGCTCGCCGACGTTGGCCGATCCGGCCAGCCCGACCGAGCCGGTGACCTGGGCGGCGATGTCGGAGACGATGTCGCCGTAGAGGTTCAGGGTGACGATGACGTCGAAGCGCTCGGGCTGGTCGGCGAGGCGGGCGGCGCCGATGTCGACGATCAGGTGGTCGGCCCTGATCTCCGGGTATTCCGCCGCGACCTCGTGGAAGATGCGCAGGAACAGCCCGTCCGTCAGCTTCATGATGTTGTCCTTCACGAACGCCGTCACCTTCTGGCGGTGGTTGGTGCGGGCGTACTCGAAGGCGTAGCGGATGATGCGCTCGGAGCCGGGGCGGGAAATCAGCTTGACCGACTGGATCACGTCGTCGGTCTGGCGGTGCTCGATCCCGGCGTACAGGTCCTCCTCGTTCTCGCGGACGATCACCACATCCATGCGGGGATGGCGGGTGCGCACATAGGGATGGTAGGAGACGCAGGGCCGGACGTTGGCGAACAGGCCGAGCCGGGTGCGCGCCACCACGTTGAGCGAGCGCAGGCCGGCGCCGTGGGGGGTGGTGACCGGCCCCTTGAGGAACACCCCGGTGCGCTGCACCGACGCCCAGCCGGCGGGCTCCAGCCCGCTCTCGCAGCCGCGCCGGTACGCCGCCTCCCCGGCCGTCACCGCCTCGGCGGCGAGGCGCGCGCCGGCCCGGTCGAGCACCGACAGCACGGCGTCCAGCACCTCCGGGCCGACGCCGTCGCCGCCGGCGACGGTGATGGGGACGGGCGGGACGGGATCGCTGGGCGGCATGGTGCGGGCTCCGGGAACGGTCCCCGACCCTAGTCCCGCCGGCGGCGGGATTCAATGCGGTGCCGTCCGCACGCGGCGGCGCCTCTGGAACCGCGGGACCGCCCGGCCGTTGTCGGGGCGGGACCCGAGAGCGATGGAGACGACATGCCGACCGAGACACCCCGAACCCGACGCCCGGGGCGGACCCGGTCCTGCACACTGGCGGCCGCCCTGTCGGGCTGCCTGGCGCTCGGTGCGTGCGCCGACGGGGCGACCGGCCTGGGGGTCAACCTGGTCTCGCAGGACCAGCTGGCTGGTGCCGGCCAGCAGGAGTGGCAGCGCCTGGTGGCGGAGACGCCGGCGTCCGACGACGCCTCCCTGCGCCGCCGTGCCGAGACGGTGTCGGCCAAGCTGCTGCGCGCCGCCGGGATGGACCCGGCGGCGTGGGAGGTCCGGGTGTTCGAGGACGACCAGGCCAACGCCTTCGCCCTGCCGGGCCAGAAGATCGGCGTCTACGAGGGGCTGTTCCGCTACGCCCGGACCGACGCCCAGCTCGCCGCCGTCATCGGCCACGAGATCGCCCACAATCTGGAGGCCCACGCGGCGGAGCGGGCCAGCACCCAGCTCGCCACCGAGGTCGGGGTCGGCGTGGTCGGCTCCGTGCTGGGGGCCAGCGGCGTCACCGGGGGGCAGCAGCTTGCCGCCGTGCTGGGCACCGGCGCACAGTACGGCCTGATCCTGCCCTATTCGCGCAACCAGGAGCTGGAGGCCGACCGGCTCGGCCTCACCATGATGGCGCGGGCCGGCTACGACCCGCGCGAGGCCATCACCTTCTGGCGCAACATGTCCGGTTCGGGTCCGCGCCCGCCGGTCTTCATGTCGACCCACCCGGGTCCGGAGGACCGGATCGCAGCGCTGGAGCGGCTGATGCCCCAGGCGCTGGAGGCGTATGCGGAGCGGTAAGGCGGCGGGGCCTCACGGCGGCAGCGGCCGGCGCCGTCCGTGGCGGACGCGCAGCACCACGAGGGCGCCCTCCTGGACCCGGTAGCGGATCACATAGGGGGGAACGGTGGTCAGCTCCCGTCGGCCATGGCCGACCGGCCGGCCGCGCTCCGGGAAGGCGGCCAAGCCGTTTCCGGCGTCGATGAGGGCGGCCGCCAATCTGCGCGCAGCGCCTGGGTTGAATTGAGCGATGTATCTGCGGATGCCCACAAGATCCTCGATGGCGGCGTCCGCCCATCGCACATTCACTTGGGACGCGGCCGCGGCAATTCGGCCGGCGTGCCCCAGGATTCAAGCCAGCGCACGACCTCCTCGTGCGGAACCACCCGGCCGGCGGCCACGTCGGCCTCGGCCTGCTCGTCGGCACGCGCCTCGGCGTCTTCGTCGGGCGCGAAGGGATCGAAGGGAATCGGGGTGGCCGGATCGCTCATGGGATACAGAGTAGGCCGCGGCACGGGGGCCGGCAAGGGCCGTGCCCGTGCACGCTCGACACGGCGGCGGCGACCCGCCATATAATCGGTTCCCGTTCCGTACCGTTCCCTCCGTCCAGCCGGAAAAGCCCCCATCATGGCCCATCCCGTCCTGTCCGCCATCCCCCACCGTCCGCTGGCCAAGCTGGAAGCGGGAAGGGCGTTCACGATCGTGTCGGACTTCGAGCCGGCCGGCGACCAGCCCCGGGCCATCGACGAGCTGACCGAGGGCGTCAGCGGCGGCGAGAAGGACCAGGTGCTGCTGGGCGTCACCGGTTCGGGCAAGACCTTCACCATCGCCCACCTCATCCAGCGGGTCCAGAAGCCCACCCTGGTGCTCGCCCCCAACAAGACTTTGGCGGCGCAGCTCTACGGCGAGATGAAGGGATTCTTCCCCAACAACGCCGTCGAATATTTCGTCTCGTACTACGACTACTACCAGCCGGAAGCCTACGTGCCGCGCACCGACACCTACATCGAGAAGGAATCGTCGATCAACGAGCAGATCGACCGCATGCGCCACTCGGCGACGCGGGCGCTGCTGGAGCGCGACGACGTCATCATCGTGGCGTCGGTGTCGTGCATCTACGGCATCGGCTCGGTGGAAACCTACTCGGAGATGACGGTGGACCTGCGCAAGGGCCAGGTGATCCGCCAGCCCGACCTGCTGCGCGCGCTGACCGAACTGCAGTACAAGCGCAACGACGTCGCCTTCGGCCGCGGCGTCTTCCGGGTGCGCGGCGACACCATCGAGCTGTTTCCCGCCCACATGGAGGACCGCTCCTGGCGGATCTCCCTGTTCGGCGACGAGATCGAGGCGATCCACGAGATCGATCCGCTGACCGGCGAGAAGCTGGCCGCGCTCGACGCCGTGCGCGTCTACCCCAACAGCCACTACGTCACGCCCAAGCCGACGCTGAACCAGGCGATCGAGCAGATCAAGCGGGAGCTGAAGGTCCGCCTGGACGAGTTCGCCGCCGGCGGCAGGTTCCTGGAGGCGCAGCGGCTGGAGCAGCGCACGACCTTCGACATCGAGATGATGGCGGCGACCGGGGCGTGCGCCGGCATCGAGAACTACAGCCGCTACCTCACCGGCCGCGCGCCCGGCGAGCCGCCGCCGACTCTGTTCGAGTACCTGCCGCCGGACAGCCTGCTGATCGTCGACGAGAGCCACGTCATGGTGCCGCAGATCGGCGGCATGTACCGCGGCGACTTCATGCGCAAGTCGACCCTGTCCGAGTACGGGTTCCGGCTGCCGTCCTGCAGCGACAACCGGCCGCTCAAGTTCGAGGAGTGGGAGGCGATGCGGCCCCAGACCGTGTTCGTCTCCGCCACCCCCGGCCATTGGGAGTTGGAGCGGACGGGCGGCGTGTTCACCGAGCAGGTGGTGCGGCCCACCGGGCTGATCGACCCCGAGGTGATCGTCCGCCCGACCGAGACCCAGGTCGACGACCTCATCGCCGAGTGCAAGGAGGTGACGGCCAAGGGCCACCGCGTGCTGGTGACCACCCTGACCAAGAAGATGGCCGAGGCGCTGACCGAATACATGCACGAGGCCGGGCTGCGCGTGCGCTACATCCACTCCGACGTGGAGACGCTGGAGCGCATCGAGATCATCCGCGACCTGCGCCTGGGCGCCTTCGACGTGCTGATCGGCATCAACCTGCTGCGCGAGGGGCTGGACATCCCGGAATGTGCGCTGGTCGCCATCCTCGACGCCGACAAGGAGGGCTATCTGCGCTCCCGGACCTCGCTGATCCAGACCATCGGCCGGGCCGCGCGCAATCTGGACGGCCGGGCGATCCTCTACGCCGACAAGGTGACCGCCAGCATGCAGTACGCCATCGACGAGACGGCGCGCCGCCGCGAGAAGCAGGAGGCGTACAACGCCGAGCACGGCATCACCCCGGAATCCGTGCGCAAGAAGATCGGCGACATCCTGGAGAGCGTGTTCGAGCGCGGCGACCGCGTCACCGTCGACACTGGGGCCGGCAATCTGGTGGGCCACAACCTGAAATCGGTGATCGCCGACCTGGAGAAGCGGATGCGCACCGCCGCCGCCGACCTGGAGTTCGAGGAGGCGGCGCGGCTGCGCGACGAGATCCGCCGCCTCGAGAACCTGGACCTCGGCATCGAGGGGCAGGGCAGCATCGGCATCTCCACCAACCGCCTCGGCCGCGGCGTGCCCGAGGGCGGCGACAACCCCAGGCGCAAGTCCGGCAAGCCGGCGGGGCGGCGGCGCAAGGGGCCGTGACCGGCGCGGCCGGTCAGGCCACCGCCAGGACGGCGATCGCCGCGGCGAGCGCCAAGGCGGCGGGAGCCAGCCGCCAGCGCGCGACGGCCGGGACGCCGCCGCCGCCGGCCAGCCGCCGCAGCGCCCCGGACTGCACCCCGTGCAGGGCCGACAGCGCCACCACCAGGACCAGCTTCGCGGTGAGCCAGGGCTGGCCGAACCAGCCGCCCTGCGTCGCCAGGGCCAGGCCGAGCCCCCACACCGCCAGCATGCAGGCGGTGGTGGCCCGGCGGTGCCAGGCGTGGAGGTGCCGGGCCAGCGGCTGCCGGCAGGGGGCCGGCGTGGCGCCCCACAGCGCCGGCAGCAGAACCGCGGCGGCCAGCACGCCGCCCACGAACCCGATGGCCGCGGCGACGTGCAGGGCCTTCAGCCAGGGGTAGAGATCGGCGGCGCTCATGGCCGCATCCCGGCGCGCCGGCGCAGCAGCCCCAGGGTGGCGAAGCCGCCGAACGGAACCACGGCGCCCAGCAACAACCGCACCGTGTCGCGCCGCGACCAGCCGCCGCCCGACACGGTGTCGGCCACCGCCCAGACATAGGCCAGGACGGCGAGCCCGTGAACCGGACCGAGAACCGCGACGCCATCGGCCCAGCCGCCCAGGTGCTTGAGAGGAACGGCCAGGAACAGCAGGGCGACCAGGGTCGTGCCTTCCACCGCCGCGAGGGCGCGCAGGCGCCGCACCGGCGCCGGATCGGCGGGTTGGCGCCGCACCGGCGCCGGATCGGCGGGTTGGCGCCGCACCGGCGCTGGATCGGCGGGTTGGCGCACCGGTGCGGACGGCACGGGGCGGGACGGCGGCGGCATCGCATGGGTCTCCCTGGGGACGCGGAGGGCAGGGCCGGGGCGTGCCGGCCGGTGGCGATCCTGGCCGCGGGATGCCGGCGGCGCGAGTGGCGGAAATGCCAATCTCCGCTGGAATCCTGCCACGACTCCGGAGTAGGGATCGGCAGCGCCGCGACCGGCGCCGCGACCGGGGAGCCCACGCCATGCACGACATCGCCGTCCTCGCCCTGCCGGGCGTCGTGCCGTTCGACCTGGCGATCCCCTGCGAGGTTTTCGGCCGGGCCGCAGCGGGCGGGTGGCCCTACCGGGTGCGGGTGTGCGGCGAAACCCGCCGCGTCGCCACCGCCCATGTCACGCTGGAGGTGCCCTGCGGGCTCGACGCGCTGGCCGGGGCGGACACGGTGATCGTGCCGGGGGTCGACGACATCGACGCCCCGGTCTCCGAGGCGGTGCTGGCCGCCCTGCGGACGGCAGCGGACCGCGGCAGCCGGGTCGCCTCCATCTGCTCCGGCACCTTCGTGCTGGCCGCCGCCGGCCTGCTCGACGGGCTCACCGTGACCACCCACTGGATGGCGGCGCAGGCGCTGGCCGCGCGTCACCCGCGGCTGCGGGTCGACCCGACGGTGCTGTTCGTGGACCATGGACGCATCCTCACCTCGGCCGGTGCCGCCGCCGGGCTCGACCTCTGCCTGCATCTGGTCCGCCGCGATCTCGGGGTCGCCGTCGCGGCGGCGGCGGCGCGCCTCGCGGTGATGCCGCTGGCGCGCGAAGGGGGGCAGGCCCAGTTCATCACCCAGGAGCCCGCGGCGTCGCCGGCCAGCCTCGAACCGCTGTTGGCGTGGCTCCTGGAGAATCTGCATGAGGCGGTGTCCGTCGATGCCATGGCCGGGCGCGCCGCCATGAGCGCGCGCAGCTTCGCCCGCCACTTCCGCCAGCAGACCGGGACGACGCCCCTGCAATGGCTGCTCGCCGCCCGGGTGCGCCGGGCCCAGGCGCTGCTGGAGCGGACGCGGCTCTCGATCGAGGCGATCGCCACGCGCACAGGGTTCGAGACGGCGGCGACCTTCCGCAGCCGATTCGCCCGTGTGGTCGGGGTCACCCCGACGGCGTACCGCCGGTCGTTCGCGCCCAAGGCTTGAACCGTGGGTGAACACATGGGTACTGTCCCATGGTCATCCGCCAGCGGAAGGGAGCGCCCAGCGATGCCGAGCCCGACAGACGCCCGCGTGGCCAAGGGCCTGGCGTTCCGCGCCCTTCACCTGGGCGACCGCCCTTTCATCCTTCCCAACCCGTGGGACGTCGGCACGGCGCGCCTGCTCCAGGCCATGGGATTTCCCGCGCTCGCCACCACCAGCGCCGGGCTGGCGTTCTCCCTGGGGCGTCCGGACGGCGGGGCCGGGATGACGCGGGAGGCGACCATCGCCCACGCCGCCGCGATCGCCGCCGCGGTCGACCTGCCGGTCTCCGCCGATCTGGAGAACGGGTTCGGCGATTCGCCCGAGGAGGTGGCCCTGACCATCCGCCTGGCCGGCGACGCCGGCGTCGTCGGCGGTTCGATCGAGGACGCGACGGGGCGGCCGGACGCTCCCCTCTACGACCGCACGCTGGCGGCGGAGCGGGTGGCCGCCGCGGTGGAGGCGGCGCGCGCGCTGCCGTTCCCCTTCACGGTCACGGCGCGGGCGGAGAACTTCCTGGTCGGGTGCGGCGACCTCGACGACACGCTGGAGCGCCTGCAGGCTTACGCCCAGGCCGGCGCCGACGTCCTGTACGCTCCCGGTCTGCCGGACCTCGGGGCGATCGCCCGGGTGTGCCGCAGCGTCGGCAAGCCGGTCAACGTGGTGGTCGGCCTGGCCGGCACCTTCGCCACGGTGGACGACCTCGCCGCTGCCGGCGTGCGCCGCATCAGCGTCGGCTCGGCGCTGGCGCGGGCCGCGCTCGGCGCGTTCCTGAGGGCGGCGAACGAGATGCGGGACTATGGGACCTTCGAGGAGCTGCGCCAGGCGGAGCCGTTCGCCTCCCTGCAGGCGGCGTTCGCCGCGCCGGCGGTGCCGGCGCAGTGACGGACGCCGGCGGTGCCGGCGCCTTAGGGGCGGCCAGCGCGGCCGGTTCCCTTGAGACAGCCGGCGGGGCCGGTTCCCTTGAGACAGCCGGCGGGGCCGGCTCCCTTGAGACAGCCGGCGGGGCCGGCGTGGGCCGCGAAGGTGAGAGTGATTTGCAATTGCAATCCTCGGCAATCCCATGGCACACATGGGGCGATTGGTGCCCGCCGTTGGAACCGCGCCGATGGAAACGACCCTCGCACATCTTGCCGCCCTCCTGTTCGTCACGGCCGGGGCGCTGGCCCTCTACCTCTCGGCCCCGCGCCAGCGGTGGCGGGCGCGGCCGTGGCCGGCCGCGGCTGCGCGGCTGGCCGGCGGCGGATTGTTCGCCCTGGCGCTTGTGGTGTGGACCGGGCTGGCGCATCCGGCGACGGCCGTGTTCATCACACTGACCATGGCGATGGTCCTGCTCACGGCGTTGCCCTTTGCGGCGACGGCGACGGGCGTGCTGGCCGGGCGGGCGCCGTGACGGCGGCCAGGGCGCCGATCCGCCCGGACTGGTGGAGCAAGAGCATCGGCGGTGCGGTGCTGGGATTCACCCTGGCGCTGGCGCTTTGCGGCCTATTCGCGTGGGCCGGGCCGGGCGGCATCGGCGCTCCCAACAAGTACCAGTTCACCATGTGGCTGCTGGCGCCCCTGTGGCTCGGGATCGCCAGCTTCAGCTTCCTGTTCCACAGCGGCCTGCGCTGCTGGATGTGGCTGGGCGGTGCCAACCTCGTGGCGTACGCGGCGCTGTACGCCTGCCGTGCGCTCCTGCGCTGATCACCGTCCTGGGGTCCCGTCCATGCGCACCGATGTCATCCGCGTCTACAAAGCGGTTCACACCTGGACCGGCATCCTGACGGGGCTCGTGCTGTTCGTCGCCTTCTATGCCGGGGCGCTGACCATGTTCGAGGAGCCGCTGGAGCGGTGGATTTCGCCCCCCGCGGCACTGGCACCGATGGACCTGGCGGCGGCGGATGCCCTCATCGCCGGCACGCTGTCCACCCGGGCCGACGCGAGGGACGGCTTCACGCTGGAACTCGGGACGCCGCCGGCCGGAGGCGATGGGGAACGGCCGCTGCGGCTGACCTGGGGCGCCACCCGCACGGAGCCGGCGCCGTGGGGGGCGACGCTGGGGCGGGACGGCACGGTGGCGCTGGAGCCGGTGCGCCACGCCGGCCTGGGCCAACTGATGGACGATGTCCACCGCACCGTCGGCCTGCCCGGCGATCCCGAACTGGGAACCACCGTCACCGGCATCGCCAGCGCGCTCTACGTGGTGGCGCTGGTGTCCGGGGTGATCGTCCTGCTGCCGTCCCTGGTCAAGGACCTCTTCGCCCTGCGCGTCGGCCGCAACCTGAAGCGCATGTGGCTGGACGCCCACAACGCGCTGGGCATCCTCAGCCTGCCGTTCCATGTGGTGATCGCCCTCACCGCCGTCGTGTTCGGCCTGCACGACCATTTCTACGATGTGCAGGACGCGGTGGTGTACGAGGGGCGCATGGGCGAGATCCTGCGCGCCAGCAGTCCGGGGATGCGGGCGGCCCCCGACCCGACCCCGGCACCCATGCTGCCGGCGGCCGCGCTGCTCGACCGGGTCCGCGCCCTGGAACCGGGCATGCGGCCCTACGGCATCCAGTACGTCCGGCCGGGCACCCGGAGCGCGCAGGTCCGGGTGTGGGGCCACGACCCGCGCCACCTGGTGCGCCATGCCAGTTTCGTCACCCTGTCCGCCGTGACCGGTGCTGTGATCGACGACGCCTATCTTGGCGGGCACCAGGGGCCGTGGACCGCCTCGACCTCGGCCTTCTTCGCCCTGCATTTCGGCACGTTCGGCGGCGAGCCGGTGCGCTGGGCCTATTTCCTGCTCGGCCTGTCCGGCGCCTTCCTCTTCTACTCCGGCAACCTCCTGTGGATCGAATCGCGCCGCCGCCGCGAGCGCCACGCCGACCGCCCGGTGGTGCAGAGCCTGTCCACCACCCTGCTGGCGGCCGGCACCGTGGGCGTGTGCCTGGGCTGCGTGGTGGGGCTGTCATCGGCGATCGCCGCCGCGAAATGGCTGCACGGAGCGGTGGCCGATCTGAACGCTTGGCTGTGGACGGTCTACTATGCGGCGTTTCTGGGCGCCTGCGCCTGGGCCGTCGTGCGGGGCGCGGCGCGGGCCGGGGGCGAACTGCTGTGGGCCGCGGCGGCCGCCACCGCGGCCATTCCCGGCACCACCCTGGTGGGATGGGCGGCGCCCGGGGTCGGTCCGTGGGTGTCCGCGCAATGGGGGGTGGACGCTGCGGCTCTGGCCGGCGCCCTGGCGTTCGCCTGGATGGCGCGGGCCGCGGGGCGGCGGGCGACGGCGGGCCCGCGCGACAGCGTGTGGTCCGCCCGCCCGCGTCCGGTGGCGGAGTACGGGGGATGATCCGGCGCCTCCGGCGACGCGGGCCGCCAGGACCCGTGCGCGGCCAGCCCTTGCGGCGCCCCGCACGCTCCTGCTGCCCACGGCACCGGTGTCCACCCGCGCCGACCCCGCAGGGACCCGGGGGGAGCATCGGGTGCGGCCGCGGCGGCCCGGCGGGCGTTCAGCGCTTGAGGACCGCGCAACTGCCGCGTTCGCGAAGGCGGACGGGGAAGGCGTAGCATCGCCCGTTCGCCGTGTGACCGATCGAGACCCGGCCGTCTTCGACAGCCTCGGCGTCGGCGGAACCGGCGTCGGGAAGGTGGATCTTGCGCGCGGCGAAATGGGCCATCGCCCGGATCGGAAACTCGATCGTGGTGATGCCCGGGCCCCAGAGCTCGTGCCAGCCGGGGTCGTCGTAGCTCACCAGCGACACGTCCTCGGGGACGGTGAGGCGGAGTTCGCGGATCGCCCGCAGAACGCCGATCGTCAGCTGGGAGCTGCCGATCACCAGCCCGGTCGGGGGAGGGCTGCCGCCCAACAGCTCCATCGACGCGCGATAGCCGTTTTCCGGGTGCGGCGGGATGAGCCGTTGGCAGGACACCGCGCCGTCGACCGCGGCCATCGCCCCGAGATACCCCGCAAGCCGGTTGGTGCCTGTGCTCAGCGTCTCCGTTCCGCCTCCCAGATAGGCGATGCGCCGGTGCCCCAGCGCGAGGAGGTGTTCGGTGGAAAGGCGGGTCGCCTCGGCGTCCTGGGCGGCGATCACGTCGGCCGCGATGTCCGGATGGGCCCGGACAAGCTGCACCACCCGCATCTCGCGGAGCAGGGCCGAGGTTTCGCCGAGCATCGTGGCGACCGGCGTGATGACGATGCCCCGTGCCCGGGCCCGGCGCAGCTCCTTGACGTGCCGCAATTCCTGCCGGGGATCGTCGCCGGATATGGCGAGAACCAGCTGCAGCCCCGCGGCGGACACCTCTTCGGCAAGAACCTTGGCCATCGCGCTGTAGAAATGGTTCTGCACGTCGGGAAGGATGAAACCGACGAGGTTCGAGGCACCGCCGCGCATCACCCGCGCGGCGGCATCGGGGACATAGCCCATGTCCGCCGCCATGGTCCGGATGCGCTCCTTGGTCGCCTGGCTGATCAACGGCGAATCGCCAAGCGCCCGCGACACCGTGGCGTGGGAGACGCCGAGCGCCTGGGCGATGTCCTTGATCGTGACGGGCCCACCGCCGCCGCGTTTCCCCGTCATGGCCCGGCGTCCTCGTCCGACACGTTCGTATCCTCAACTGCTTTTGTCTTGACACAGTTTACCGGACATTGGTATTCGATGGCAATGCACACGTGTGCATGATCCATTTTTCCGCGCCGCGGCCTCGATGCGGGCGGAGAGCGCCCCTGCGGAAAGGGAGGAAACCAGAATGTCAGGATGGAAGACGGTGGCCGTTGCGGCGGCCCTCGGCATCATGTCCCTCACCGGCCCGGCCACCGCCAAGAGCTGGCCGGAAAAGAACATCACCATGATCGTGCCCTTCGGCGCCGGTGGTTCGATCGACCGCTTCGCGCGCGGCCTGGCCCAGTACTGGGAAAAGAACCTGAACGGGGTTTCGATCATCGTCGAGAACCGGCCGGGCGCCAGCGGTCTGCTCGGCGCCAAGACGTTCCTCAACGCCCCGTCCGACGGCTACACGCTGTTCGTCGGGATCCAGCCGACGCTCAGCATCAACACCGTCGTGCAGGGCGCCGATTTCAGTCTCGACGACTTCGCGTTCATCAACATCGAGCAACGCGACTTCGGCGACGTGGTGGTCAGTGCGAATTCGCGCTTCAACTCCCTCGACGACTTCGTGACGGAGGCCCGCGCGAAGCCCGGCCAACTGTCGGTGGCGATGATCCTCGGTGGCGGCACGTCGCTGTTCGGTCTTGCCCTTTTGCAGGAGCTGGACCTCGACGTCCGTGTCGTGACCTTCAACAGCGGTGGCGAGCTGCGCACCAACATGCTGGGCGACCACAGCGACGTCACCATTTCCGGTGCCTTCGGCGACCTGTCGCTGGGCGACCAGGCCAAGGTGCTCGCCGTCGCCTCGCCCGCGCCCTTTCCCGGCCTGGACAAGGCGGTCCCGATCGCCACGGCCTATCCCGGTCTCGACATTCCCCAGATCGGCGACAGCCGCTTCGTGGCCGTTCACGCGGCATTCGCGAAGGAGCACCCGTCGGACTTCGCCAGAATGGTCGCGACCTACCAGCTGACCTTCGGGAGCGAGGAATACCAGGCCTATCTGCAGTCCACCGGCACCGGCGTGATCTCCGGCTATATCGGCCCCGAGGTGTCGGAGGTGCTGGCCAAGTCCATGGACAAGGTCGTGGTGCGCTTCAAGGACGCCCTTTCCAACAAATAGACGCGTCCTGCCTGTCGTCCCCCGGCCCCGGTCGCCTTGGGCCAGGACGGCAACCTCCGGCCATCGAGGTCTCCATGTCCAGCCCCAAGACTCCGAACCCGTGGGCTCAATTCGTGGGTCACCTGATCGTCCCCGCTTTGCTGCTCGGCTATGCGACGCAATACTATGTGAGCGTCGCCAGCCTGCCGCGGCCCGATACGAACCTTCTCCTGATCGGGCCGGTGTATTGGCTTCTGCTGGTCTGCTGCATCGCCTTCGGCGTCGTCCGCCTGGTGGAGGCCGTCCGGGCGGGACGAGGGGGGGCTGCCGGGGAGGAGCCGGCGCAGCCTCTCGACCTGCCGAGGTCGCTGGCCTTTCTCGTCCTGACGGGCGGGTGCATCTGGGCGATCTTCGTGCTGGGCTTCGTCGTCTCGACGGTGACCTACACCTTCCTGCTGCTGCTGGTGCTCGGCGTCCGGTCGCTGCCGGTGCTGCTGCTGACGCCGACCGGGCTCATCGGGCTGATCTGGATCGGCATGGAGCACTACCTCGGCCTGCCGCTGCCGACCGGGCTGCTGATCTGAAGCGGGCGCCGCGCGGCTGATCCACGGATCTGTAGGAAACATCATGCTCGATCTCGGTTCCATCCTCGCCGGGGCGTCTCTGCTCATGCATTGGCATCTCCTGCTGATGCTCCTCGCCGGGCTGTTCTTCGGCATCATCACCGGCGCGATCCCCGGCTTCAGCACGCCGCTCGCCATCAGCGTGATGCTGCCGCTGACCTTCCCCATGCCGCCGCTCGTCGCCATCGTGTTCCTGACGGCGATCTACGCCGGCGGGAATTTCGGCGCCTCGATCTCGTCGATCCTGCTGAACATCCCCGGATCCCCCCAGGCCATCATGACCGGTCTCGACGGTCATCCCATGACCTGCCGGGGCCGGGCCTACGAGGCGCTCGGCACCTCCGTGGCGGCCTCGGCGACGGGCAACCTCATCGGCTCCTTCTTCCTCATCCTGGTGATGCCGGTCATCGTCCTGTTCGCCCTGAAGTTCGGGCCGCCCGAGCGCTTCCTGGTCGGCGTCCTCGGCATCACCATCATCGCCTCGCTCGACAAGAGCTTCATCAAGGCGATGATCGCCGGCATGTTCGGCGTGCTGGTCAGCACCACGGGCATGTCCTCGACCGGCGCCGTCCGCGGCACCTTCGGCTTTTTCGAGCTGATGGACGGGATCGCGATCATCCCGGCGCTGATCGGGCTGATCGGCTTCTCCGAGCTCTTCTACATGCTTCAGAAGTCCCACGTGACCGGCTCGGGCCCGATGGTGGCGGAGCCCGCCGGCTCCGCCTGGGCCCAGATGTTCCGCGGGGTGCGGACCACCTTCACCTATCCGGTGGCGCTGCTGCGCTCCTGTGGCCTCGGCGTGCTGATCGGCGCCCTGCCGGGGGCGGGCGCGACGATCGCCAGCGTCGTCAGCTACAACGAGGCGAAGCGGGCCTCGGCCACGCCTGAGGCGTTCGGCAAGGGCGCGCCCGAAGGGCTGATCAGCGCGGAGTCGGCCAACAACGCGTCGGAAGGGGGGGCCCTGGCGCTGATGCTGGCCCTGGGAATTCCCGGCGGGCTCGCCACCGCGGTGCTGATCGGCGCCCTCATGCTGCAGGGTTTGATTCCCGGCCCCCGCCTCTTCATGGAGCAGCCGCAGCTGGTCTACGGCGTGATGCTGGCCCAGTTCATCACCTCGGTCTGTCTGGTCGGCGCCGGGCTGCTGGTCTCGTTCTGGGCGGCCAAGATCGTGCGCATCCCGACCAGCGTGTTGATCCCCGTCATCTCGATCTTCTCCCTTGCCGGCACCTACGCCGTGCATCTGCAGATGTTCGACGTCGCCCTGATGGCGGTCTTCGCCGCCCTCGGCATCGTCTTGCGCCGGTTCGGCTATCCGCTGATCGCGGTGGTTCTCGGCATCGTGCTCGGGCCGATCCTCGATGCGGAACTCCTGCGGACCTACCAGACCTTCGGCAGCGTCAGCCCGGAGATATTCCTGCAGCGGCCGGTGTCGCTGGTGCTGCTGGCGCTGCTGGCCCTCAGCCTTCTGACCATGGCACGGCGGGCGCTGCGCGAGCTCCGCCGCACCGGGAGACTCGAAGCATGAAGATCGCAATCATCGGATGTGGCGCCATGGGCTCGGTCTACGCCGGCCTGTTGGCCGACGCCGGCAACGAGGTCCTGGTGGTCGATCCCTGGGCCGCCCATGTGGAGGCCATCAACCGCGACGGCCTGGTCGTCGACGGCGCCTCCGGCCACCGGAACGTCCGCATCCGGGCGTTCGCGGCGGTTCCGGACGGCGAGACGGCGGGCATGCTGATCCTCGCCGTCAAATCCGCCGCTGCGGGCGCCGCGGCGGCCGCGGCGGCGACGCTGGTCGGTCCCGGGACGCTGGTGGTCACCATCCAGAACGGGCTCGGCGCGGCCGATGACGTGGCGGGCGTGATCGACCCGCACCGGCTCATCGTCGGCATCGCCGGCGGCTTCGGTGCCGCCCTCACCGGTCCGGGGCGGGCCCACCACAACGGCATGCAGGTGATCCGCATGGGCGCCTATGCCGGCCTCGCGTACGCCGAGGTGGAACGGGCCGTCGCGGTGTGGAACGCGGCCGGGTTCCGCACCGAGGCGGCCCGCGACATCGCCGCGATGCAGTGGGACAAGCTGATCTGCAACGTGGCCTACAGCGCGCCGTGCGCGCTGACCGGGCTGACGGTGGGCGAGGCGATGGACGATCCCGACCTCGGGCCCGTCAGCCGTGCCGCCGCGCTGGAGGCGGCGGCCGTCGCCCGGGCGCGCGGCATCGCCATCGACATTCCCGATCCCGTCGCCCACGTGCGCGCCTTCGCCGGCCGGATGCCGGCGGCCAAGCCGTCCATGCTGCTCGACCACGAGGCCGGGCGGCTGAGCGAGATCGACTACATCAACGGCGCGATTCCGCGGGAGGCCGCAAAGGCGGGGATCGAGGCGCCCGTCAACGGGACGCTGACCCGGCTCGTGCGGATCAGGGAGCGGACCATCGCCGCCCCCAGGTCCTGATTTCCGCCCCGCCGCCCGAGCGAACAGCCTTTTCAGGAGTGCCAGCGTGAAGATAGTCGACATCGCGACCCGCAGCGTGAAGCTCGAGGGCGCGATCTCCAACGCGGTCGTGTCGTTCGACGATCATGACGTCTCGCTCGTCGCGGTCGTCAGCGACGTCGTGCGGAACGGACGTCCGGTCGTCGGGATCGGATTCAATTCGATCGGCCGGTACGCCCAGCGGGGCATCCTGTTGGACCGGGTCCGGCCCCGCGTTCTCGCTGCGGCGCCGGACAGCCTGCTGAACGACGACGGGACGGGCTTCGATCCGGCCAAGGTGTTCGCCGTCGCCATGCGGAACGAGAAGCCGGGCGGCCACGGCGATCGCGCCTCCGCCGTCGCCGCGCTGGAACTGGCGGTCTGGGACCTCAACGCCAAGCTCGCCGACCGACCCGCCTACGCGGTCATCGCCGAGGCGCATGGGCGTCCGGCCGAGGTGTCGCCCGTCGCCGTCTACGCCGCCGGCGGCTACTACGGCGCACCTGGCAGCGGCCGGTCGCTTCGCGACGAGCTGGAGGGGTACCGCGACCTCGGTTTCGATGCGTTCAAGATCAAGGTGGGCGGCGCTTCGGAAGGGGACGACATGGCCCGCATCGAGGAGGCGATCGCGCTCGCCGGGTCGGGTGCGCGCGTGGCGGTGGACGCCAACGGGCGCTTCGCCCTGCCCGAGGGCCTCGCCTTCGGGCGCCGGATCGCGGGGTACGGTTTGCGCTGGTACGAGGAGGCCGGCGACCCGCTGGACTTCGCGATGAACCAGGCGATCGCCCACCATTACGACGGCGCCATTGCCACCGGCGAAAACCTGTTCTCCTGCCAGGACGTGCGCAACCTGCTGAATTTCGGCGGGATGCGCGCCGGACGCGACATCTTCCAGATGGACGCCGGCCTCAGCTACGGGCTGACCGAGTACGCCCGCATGGTCGCGCTGCTGGAAGGGCGGGGGTTCAGCCGCACGCAGATGTTCCCGCACGGTGGTCACCTCATCAACCTGCACATCGCCGCCGCCTTGGGGCTCGGCGGCTGTGAGGCCTACCCCGGCGTCTTCCGGCCGTTCGGCGGCTATCCCGACACCTGTCCGGTCGTCGACGGCGCGGTCCGGCCGAGCGACGCCCCCGGCTTCGGGCTGGAGGAGAAGCCGGACATCGCCGCGGCCATCCGCGATCTGGTGAACTGACCGGCCACAGGGGGGCATCATGCGGGGAACGCTGTACGACAAGGTCTTCGACGCCCACGTGGTCCGCGCGGTGACGGAGGGGCAGTACCAGCTCGCCGTCGACCTGCATCTCGTCAACGAGGTGAGCAGCCCGCAGGCCTTCGAGGACCTGGCGGAGCGCGGGTTGGGCGTGGCCCATCCGGAGCGCACCTTCGCCAGCGCGGACCATTCGGTGTCGACCGGCGGCGATGCGCTCGCCTTCGACGACGCCCTGTGCGAGGCCCAGGTCAGCCGTCTCGGGAGCAACGCCAGGGCCAACGGCATCGCCTATTTCGATCCGGTCAAGGGCCTGCACGGGATCATCCACGTGGTGGCCCCGGAACAGGGCCTGACCCAGCCCGGCATGGTCATCGCCTGCGGCGACAGCCACACCTCCACCCATGGGGCGTTCGGGGCGATCGCCTTCGGCATCGGCACCTCCCAGGTGCGCGACGTCCTGGCCAGCCAGACCCTGATCATGGAGAAGCTGAAGGTCCGGAGGATCGTGGTCGAGGGCACCCTGCCGCCCGGCGTCTTCGCCAAGGACGTGGCGCTGCACGTCATCCACCGGCTCGGCGCCAAGGGGGGACTCGGCTACGCCCACGAGTTCGCCGGGTCGGCGATTTCCCGCCTGTCCATGGAGGAGCGGATGACCCTGTGCAACATGGCGGTGGAAGGGGGGGCCCGGTGCGGCTACGTGAACCCCGACCGGACGACGGTCGACTATCTGCGCGGCCGGCCCTTCGCGCCCGCCGGGGCGGCCTGGGATGGGGCCGTGGCGCGTTGGCTGGGCGTGGCGTCCGACCCCGACGCGGTGTGGGATGACGAGGTGGTCCTGGACGCCGGGGAGATCCGTCCCATGGTGACCTGGGGCACCTCGCCGGACCAGTCCGTGCCCGTCGCCACGCCCGTCCCGGACCCCGCCGGCGCCGGCGAGGACGCCGGCGGCTGGCGGGCCGCCATGGCGTTCATGGGCGTCGAGCCGGGCCGCCCGGTGACGGGAACCCGGATCGACGTCGCGTTCATCGGCTCCTGCACCAACGGGCGCCTCTCCGACCTCGAGGCCGTCGCGTCGTTCCTGCGCGGCACCGACGGCCGGGTGGCGCCGGGGGTGCGTGCCATGATCGTCCCCGGCTCGCGTGCGGTGCGTGAGGCGGCGGTGGCGCTGGGGCTCGACCGCCTGTTCATCGAGCGCGGTTTCGAGTTCCGCGACGCCGGCTGTTCGCTGTGCTGCGGCATGAACGCCGACAAACTGATGGGCGCGCAGGTCTGCGCGTCATCCTCGAACCGCAATTTCCGCGGCCGGCAGGGGTCGCCGACCGGCCGCACCCACCTCATGTCGCCGGTGATGGTGGCCGCCGCCGCGCTCGCCGGCGAGATCACCGACGCGGCGACGGTCCATGACGCCCAGGGAGGACGGGGCCGATGACCGAGGCGATCGAGACGGTGCGGGGACGCGGCCTGCCGCTGCCGGGCGATGATGTCGACACCGACCAGATCATCGAGTCCCGCTATTTGAAGATGACGACCTTCCGGGGCATGGAGGCGTACGTCTTCGAAAGCGCGCGGGCGGCCGCCCGCGAGGCGGCGGGTCCGCCGCACCCGTTCGACGACCCACGGTTCACCGGTGCCTCAATCCTGCTGGTCGGCAGCAATTTCGGCTGCGGCTCGTCGCGCGAGCACGCGCCCCAGGGGCTGCGCCGCTTCGGCATCCGGGCGGTTGTCGGGCAATCCTTCGGCGAGATCTTCGCGGGCAACTGCCTGTCGCTCGGTCTGCCGTGCCTGCCGGTCTCCGCCGCCGACGGGCGATGGCTCCAGGACCTGTGCGCCCGCGATCCCGGCACCGAGATCGTCGCCGACCTGCGGTCCGGCGCGATCACGGCGGGGGGCCGGCGCCTCCGCTTCCTGCTGAGCGAGGGGCGTCGCCAGAGGCTGCTGGACGGGAGCTGGGATTCCCTGAACGTGCTGCTCGGCGCACGGGCGGCGATCGAGGCCCGCCTCGCGGCGCTTCCCCCGGCGCCGGCGCAGACCGGATGACGACGGGCCGACGGGGCGCGATTCAACACCAAGGAGTGGGACGATGACCGGCTCTGCGACGTCCTTACCGGCCGGCGGCGACGACCTGCTGTCCCTGATGGCGATGGAACAGTCGGTCATCCGACTGTTTGCCGGCCTGGATCACGATGACGCCGCGGGCGTGGCCGCGGCGTTCTCGGCGCACGGCGTGTGGTACCACGGTGGGCACGCTCATGTCGGCCGTGCCCAGATATCCGAGGAGATGGGGTGCCGGCCGGCCGGCCGCCGCACCGTTCACCTGGTGAGCAACTTCCTGCTTCTGGAGGTGGCCGCCGGGCGCGGGCGCGCCGCGTTCGATGTGCTGACCTACGCGGGCCGGCCGGCGCCCGACGACGGGCCGGCGGTGCTGGACCTGCCCATCGCGGTGGACCGGTACGAATCCGAGTTCATCAGGGACGGGGGGGCGTGGCTGGTCGTGCTGCTCAGGCCGGAGCGCCGCTTCGCGCCCTCCCGGTGACCGGGTCGGGCGGACCCTCCCCCGGGGGTGACCCCGGGGGAGGGCCGGTGCTCACCCCCGCAGCGCCGTGGCGTGGTGGCGCAGGTGGTCGTCGATGAAGGACGCGATGAAGTAGTAGCTGTGGTCGTAGCCCGGCTGGAGGCGCAGGGTCAGCGGGTGCCCGGCCGCCTCCGCGGCCCGGCGCAGGGCGTCCGGCTGGAGCTGGGTGTTGAGGAAGGAGTCCCCCTCGCCCTGGTCGACCAGAAGGGGCAGCCGCTCCTTGGCGTCCGCGAGGAGCGCGCAGGCGTCCCACTTCGCCCAGACCGCCCGGTCCGGTCCGAGATAACGGCCCAGCGCCTTCTCGCCCCACGGCACCTGGGACGGGTTGACGATCGGCGCGAAGGCCGACACCGAGCGGTAGCGGCCGGGGTTGCGCAAGGCGCACACCAGCGCGCCGTGGCCGCCCATGGAGTGGCCGGCCACGGCACGGCGGTCGCTCACCGGCAGGGTGCGCTCCACCAGCCCCGGCAGCTCCCGCACCACGTAGTCGTGCATGCGGTAGTGGGTCGACCACGGCGCCTCGGTGGCGTTGACGTAGAACCCGGCGCCGTGCCCGAAGTCCCAGGCGCCGTCCGGATCGCCGGGGACGTCCGGGCCGCGCGGGCTGGTGTCGGGAGCGACGATGGCGATGCCCAGCTCGGCCGCCAGCTTCTGCGCCCCGGCCTTCTGCATGAAGTTCTCGTCGGTGCAGGTCAACCCCGACAGCCAGTACAGCACCGGCACCGGGCCGGCCTCGGCCTGCGGCGGCAGGTACACCGCGAACACCATGTCGCAGCCCAGCACCGTGGAGCGGTGCCGCAGCCGCTTGTGCCAGCCGCCGAAGCTCTTGTTGGCCGCGACGACGCTGGTTTCCTCGCTCACCGGTCCCTCCCGCTCACTGGTCGTACATGATGACGGAACGGATGCTCTTGCCCTCGTGCATCAGGTCGAAGGCCTCGTTGATCCGGTCCAGCCCCATGGTGTGGGTGATGAAGGTGTCCAGCTCGAACTCGCCCTTGAGGTAGCGTTCCACGTACTCCGGCAGCTCCGAGCGGCCGCGCACGCCGCCGAAGGCGGAGCCGCGCCACACCCGTCCGGTGACGAGCTGGAAGGGGCGGGTGGCGATCTCCTCGCCGGCCCCGGCGACGCCGATGATCACCGACTCGCCCCAGCCCTTGTGGCAGCACTCCAGGGCGGCCCGCATGACCTTGACGTTGCCGATGCACTCGAACGAGTAGTCGACGCCGCCGTCGGTCAGCTCCACCAGCACCTCCTGGATCGGCCGGTCGTAGTCGCGCGGGTCGATGCAGTCGGTGGCGCCCAGCTTGCGGGCGATGTCGAACTTGGACGGGTTGATGTCGACGCCGATGATGCGCGAGGCCTTGGCCATCACCGCACCGATGATCGCCGACAGGCCGATGCCGCCCAGGCCGAAGATGGCGACCGTCGAACCTGGCTCGACCTTGGCCGTGTTCATCACCGCGCCCATGCCGGTGGTGACGCCGCAGCCGAGCAGGCAGACCTTCTCCAGCGGCGCCTCCTTGTTGATCTTGGCGACCGCGATCTCCGGCAGCACCGTGTACTCGGAGAAGGTCGAGGTCCCCATGTAGTGGAAGACCGGCTGGCCCTTGGCGGTGAAGCGGGTGGTGCCGTCGGGCATCAGCCCCTTGCCCTGGGTGGCGCGGATCGCCTGGCACAGGTTGGTCTTGCCCGAGCGGCAGAACTTGCAGGTGCCGCATTCCGGCGTGTAGAGCGGGATGACGTGGTCGCCGACCGCCACGGACGTGACGCCCGGCCCGACCTCGACCACCACGCCGGCGCCCTCGTGACCGAGGATGCAGGGGAACACACCCTCCGAATCGGCGCCGGACAGGGTGTAGGCGTCGGTGTGGCAGACGCCGGTCGCGACCAGCTTGACCATGACCTCGCCCTGCCGGGGCGCGGCCACCTCGACCTCCTCGATCTCCAGCGGGCGCTTGGCTTCCCAGGCAACCGCGGCTCGCGACTTGACCATCGTGCTCTCTCTCCCTTTCCCTTGCGTCTCCTCCCGGCGGCCGCGCCGCGGCGGTCAAGCCGGCGCGCGCGGGAGGGCGTCATGCGCGGATGGTACGGTGGTCGGCGCGGCGGTGCACCCTATACTTTGGGCCGGTGCGAAGCACACCCAACCCAACGCCAACCCATCGCAAGAGGTCGCAATGGCCGAACCCAAGACATTGTTCGACGCCGTGACTGTTGGCGGCATGACGCTGCCCAACCGTGTGGTCATGGCACCGTTGACCCGCAGCCGGGCCAACAACACCGACGCGGCGCCGACGGCGATGCACGCCGAATACTATGCCCAGCGGGCCGGCGCCGGGCTGATCATCGCCGAGGCGACGCAGATCTCGCCCCAGGGCAAAGGCTACGCGTACACGCCGGGCATCCACAGCGCCGCCCAGGTGGCCGGCTGGCGGGGGGTGACCGACGCCGTGCGGGCCCGCGGCGGCCGCATGGTGCTGCAACTCTGGCACGTCGGCCGGATCTCCCACCCGTCGTTGCAGCCGGACGGGGCGCTTCCGGTGGCGCCGTCGCCGGTGCGCCCGGCGATGAAGGCGTTCACCGAATCCGGCTTCGTCGACATTCCCGAGCCGCGGGCGCTGGCGGTCGGGGAGATCCCCGGCATCGTCGAGGACTACCGCACCGCCACCCGCAACGCCCTGGCGGCCGGCTTCGACGGGGTCGAGGTGCACGCCGCCAACGGCTATCTCATCGACCAGTTCCTGCGCGACGGCACCAACACCCGCACCGACGCCTACGGCGGCAGCCGGGAGAACCGGGCGCGCTTCCTGTTCGAGGTGCTCGACGCGGTGGTCGCCGAGGCCGGGGCCGACCGGGTGGGCATCCGCCTGTCGCCGCTGAGCCCGAGCAACGACGCCCAGGAGAGCGACCCCGTCGCCACCTTCTCCCCGGTGATCGAGCGGCTCAACGATTACGCCCTGGCCTACCTCCACATGATCGAGGGCCAGACCCGCGCACCGCACCCCGGCTTCGGCGGCGACCTCGCGGCGCTGCGCCGGCTCTACCGTGGCTGCTACATGGCCAACAACAGCTACACCCGCGACCTCGCCATCCAGGCGGTGGAGAGCGGCCACGCGGACCTCGTCGCCTTCGGCCGGCCCTTCATCTCGAACCCGGACCTGGTGGAGCGGCTGCGCCGCAACGCCCCCCTGGCCGAGCCCGACCAGGCCACCTTCTACGGCGGCGGCGCCACGGGCTACACGGACTATCCGACGCTGGCCGCGGATTGAGCGGGCGTCCGGTCCGGCCGGGACGCGCGTCCCGGCCGGACCGCCGTCGCCTCACCCGGCGTCGCGGCGGTCCATCAGCCGGCCGCGCTCGGTGACCAGGACGGCGGCAAGGGCCAGGGCGCCGCACGCCGCGATGCCCATGGTCAGCGGCCGCACCGTGCCGTCGAAGGCGTGGCCGATGGCCCACCCCAGCACGGCCCCGGCCCCGGTGGTGTAGAAGCCGATGAAGGACGAGGCCATGCCGGCGACGTGGCCCAGCGGCTCCATGGCCAGCGCGTTGAAGTTCGGCGCGATCAGGCCGAAGGCGAAGAAGGTCGCCGCGAGGTAGGCGCAGAACAGCGGCAGCGGCAGGTCCGCGGGGAAGCCGGCCAGGGTCATGGCGGCGCAGACCACGACGTAGCCGAGCAGGGCGGCGTGGGAGACGCGGCGCATGCCGATCCGTCCGACCAGCCGCGCGTTGGTCAGCGACGCCGCCGCCATGGCCGCGGCGATGGCGCCGAACACGAAGGGAAACAGCTCGCCCAGCCCGTAGACGTCGACGAACACCTGCTGGGCGCTGCCCACATAGGCCAGCAGGCTGCCGAACAGGAATCCCGTGGCGATGGTGTAGCCGAGGCTGCGCCGGGTGCGCACCACCCGCAGAAAGGCGTTGGTGAGGGCCGGGCCGGACAGCGGGATGCGGTCGTGGGCCGGCCGCGTCTCGGGCAGGCGCACGGCCGACCAGGCCAGCGCCGCGGCGGCCGCCAGGAACAGGACGCCGAAGATCCAGGGCCAGGAGGCGATGCGAAGGATGCCTTCGCCCAGCGCCGGCGCCACCACCGGCACCACGATGAAGATCATCATCACGAAGGACATCACCCGGGCCATGTCGCGCCCGGCGAAGCGGTCGCGGACGATGGCGACCGCGACGATCCGTGGCGCCGCGGCCCCCAGCCCCTGCACGGCGCGGGCCGCCAGCAGGGTGTTGAAATCGGGCGCCAGCAGCGCCCCGACGGAGCCGATCGCGAACACCACCAGCCCCACCGCCAGGACCGGCTTGCGTCCGAAGCGGTCGGACAGCGGTCCCTGGAACGGCTGCCCGGCGGCGAAGCCCAGCATGTAGACGGTGATCACCAGCTGGCGGTCGTTGGCCGAGACGACGGCGTAGCGCGCGGCGATGTCGGGCAGCGCCACCAGCATGATGTCGATGGACAGCGCGGTCAGCGCCATGAGGAGGGCGATCAGCGCGACGAACTCCGCGAACCGGATGTCGTCCGCCTTCGGCGGCAGGGCGGTCGAATGGGGCATGGCGGCAAAGTGCGTCGCTTCGCCGCGCGCAGCAAGGCGCGCAGCCCTGCGCGGAAAGCAGCCCAGGTCCCCCCCCCGTGCCGCTCAGTCCAGCGGCAGGCCGACGTAGTTCTCGGCCAGCGCGGTGCAGGCGGCCCGGGAATGGACGAGATAGTCGAGATCCGCCAGATGGATGCGCTGTTCGAACGGGGTCTCGGCGTCGTTGCGGTGCAGCATGGTGGTCATGTACCAGGAGAAGCGCTCGGCCTTCCAGATCCGGCGCAGGCAGGTGGCGGTGTAGGCGGCGAGACCGTCGCCGTCGCCGCGGGCGTAGTGCGACTCCAGGGCGCGCGACAGGTACACCGCGTCGGCCACCGCGAGGTTGAGGCCCTTGGCGCCGGTGGGCGGCACGATGTGGGCGGCGTCGCCGCACAGGAACAGGCGGCCGTGCTGCATCGGGTCGCAGACGAAGCTGCGCATGGCGATGATGCCCTTCTGGAGGACCGGTCCCTCGGCCAGGGTCCAGCCGTCGCGGGTTTCCAGGCGCGTGTGCAGCTCCGCCCAGATCCGGTCGTCCGACCAGGCGGCGATGGCGTCGCGCGGGTCGCACTGGACGTAGAGGCGCTGGACCTCCGGCGAACGCGTGCTGAGCAGGGCGAAGCCGCGGTCGTGGCGGGCGTAGACCAGTTCGGGATGGGAGGGCGGGGCGGCGGTGAGGATGCCCAGCCAGCCGAAGGGGTAGAGGTGCTGGTACTCGGTGCGGACCGCCGCGGGGATCGCCTGGCGGGAGGGGCCGTGGAAGCCGTCGCAGCCGGCGACGAAGTCGCAGCGCAGTTCGGCCGGCTCACCGTCGGCGTCGCGGTAGCGGATCGCCGGGGCGTCGCCGTCCAGCCCGTGCAGGGAGACGTCGGCGACGCCGAAGACGATCCGCCCGCCGTCGCCGATCCGGGCGGCGACCAGGTCCTTGATCACCTCGTGCTGGGCGTAGACGGTGACCCACTTGCCGTCGGTCAGCGATTCCATGTCGATGTGGTGGCTGGTGCGGTCGAAGCGCAGGGTGATGCCGGTGTGGAAATGGCCCTCGTGCATCATCCGCGCGCCCAGCCCCATGCGGTTCATGAGGTCGACCGTCCATTGCTCCAGGACGCCGGCGCGGATCGTCCCCTCGATCGCCTCCCGGCTGCGGGACTCCAGGACCACCGAGGCGATGCCCAGACGGTGCAGCAGATGGGCCAGGAACAGCCCGGCCGGTCCGGCGCCGACGATGCCGACCTGGGTGCGCTCCGAACGTGGGTTCATGGGTCGTCCCCCAACTTGTATTCATTGGGCGCCGTCGCGCCGGCGGATGGTCCTGCCAACCGACGACCATACGTGCGGGCCAAGGCGGCGCACAAGCGTGAACGGCCGCCGCGGGGGTGCCGGTCGGCGTTGTGGTGTATGCAAAGCGCCGGTGCGCCCGCTGCCTTCCCTGGGCGGTGGCGGCGCGATAGGGTGGCGCCGCCATGCCCAAGGACACCCCCATGCCCGACACCCCCGCGCCGCGTCCGGTGCCCGCCCTGGCCGACGACCTGCTGATCGACGCCGAGGACCGTCCGGTGCCGGAGACCCCGGCGCACCCGCTGCTGGTGGCGGGCGCCCTGGTGCTGGTGGCGTCGAACCTGCGCCCGGCGCTCAGCAGCGTCGGCCCGGTGCTGGCCGAGCTGGTGCGCGACACCGGCGTCTCCGCCACCGCGGCCAGCGTCCTCACCACCGCCCCGGTGCTGTGCCTGGGCCTGTGCGGCCTGCTGGCGCCGCGGCTGGCCGGGCGGCTGGGCAGCGAACGGGCGGTGCTGGCCGCGGTGGCCCTGCTCGCCGCCGGGCTGGTCCTGCGGTTGGTGCCAGACTACCCCGTGCAGCTCATCGCCGCGGTGGTGGCGGGGGCGGGCATCGGCATCGCCGGGGCGCTCCTGCCGGGCATCGTCAAGCGCGACTTCGCCGGCCGCTCCGCCCTGATGACCGGGGTCTACACCATGGCGATGTGCGCCGGGGCGGCGACCGCCGCGGGGGCGACCCTGCCGCTGGCGCGCGCCGTCGGCGGCGCGGAGTCGTGGGCGCCCGCCCTGGCGTTCTGGGCCGTTCCGGCGGTGGTCGCGGCCCTGGTGTGGTGGCCCCTGATGCCGCCGCGCCGGGGCGGCGCCGCGGCACGGCGGGCGCCGGTGCGCGGCCTGTGGCGCGACCCGCTGGCGTGGCAGGTCACCCTGTTCATGGGGCTGCAGTCGTCGCTGGCCTACATCATCTTCGCGTGGCTCGCCGCGTGCCTGCGCGACCGCGGCCTCGACCCGGTGGCCGCCGGGCTGGTCGTCTCCGCCTCGATCATGATCCAGGTGGGGGCGGCGCTGGTGGCGCCGACCCTGGCGACCCGCGGCCGCACCCAGGGCGGTGCCATCGCCGTGGTGGTCGGGCTGTCGCTGGTCGGCATGGTCGGCTGCATGTTCGCGCCGCTGGAGGGCGTGTGGGTGTGGGCGGTGCCGCTGGGCCTCGGCCAGGGCGGGACCTTCGCCATCGCGCTGACCCTGATCGTCCTGCGGGCCGGCGACGCCCACGTCGCCGCCCACCTCTCGGGCATGGCCCAGAGCGTCGGCTATGCCCTGGCCTCGGCCGGCCCGTTCGCGGTGGGGCTGCTGCACGACTGGAGCGGCGGCTGGGCGGTGCCGGGCGCGTTCTTCGTCGCCGTGGGGCTCCTCTCCATCGCCTTCGGCTTCGCCGCCGGGCGCGACCGCCATGTCCTGGAGGGGGCGCCCGCCGCGCGCTGACGGCCATCCCGCCCGCGGGGGGACCGAGCCGGCACCCGCGGCGTGCGGCCGCGGCGGTGCGATCAGAGGCCGACGAACGGCTGCATCAGCCGGCCGACCAGCCCGGTGAAGCGCAGCGGTGCGTCGGTGGCGATCAGGCAGACGCATTCCTCGTGGCCGTCGGCGATCGGCTGGTGGCGGGTTTCGGAATCCGCCTCGCCGATGTCGCCGGGCCCGTAGCGGCCGAACTCGTCGGCGAAGGACCCGGCCAGCACCATGGTCAGCTCCACGCTGCCATGGCCGTGGTGGGGCAGGGCGGTTCCCGGGGCGATGCGCAGCAGCTGGGCGTTGCCGCCATGGGCGGTGCGCGGCAGCAGGGGAATGCGCGCCACCCCGGGGGCGATGCGCTGCCACCGCGTCTCGAACCCGGGGCCGAGATAGGAGGCGAGCGGCTCCGGGAAACGCCGGTGCGAGCCCGGCGCGTCCGCCGCCGCCGCCGCCGCGGCGATGGCGGGCGGGGAGGCGCTCAGGGAGGCGGCCGGCGGCGCGTCCAGGCAGGCGAGCGCCCGGTCCAGGGCGCCGTCGGCCAGGGCGTCGGGCGGCAGATCGTCCAGCAGCGCGCCGCCCAGCGCATCGACCGCGGCGGCGGCGGCGCGGCAGTGGGGGCACAGCGCGATGTGGGTGGCGACGGCCAGCGACACACCCTCGTCCAGGCCGCCGGCGCCGTAGGCGAACAGCATCGCATCGCTGGGGTGGTGTTTCGGGCTCATCATGGGCAATCCTCTCCCAGCGCCTTGCGGATCTTGATCATGGCGAGGCGCAGGCGCGACTTCACGGTTCCGAGCGGCAGGCCGAGACGCTCGGCGATGGCCGGGTGGGGCAGGTCGACGAAGAAGGACAGGTGAACCGCCTCCGCCTGATCGGCCGGAAGGGTCGCCAGCACCGCCCGCAGCGCACCGTTCCGCCGGCCGGTCGCCACCAGGGTTTCGGCGTCGGGGCGGTCGTCGGCGTGGTCGGCCAGCGCCTCGTCCGACACCTCGGGGTGGCGTTCGCGGCGCAGGGCGTCGATCCGCAGGTTGCGCGCGATCGTGAACACCCAGGTGGCCGCCTCGGCCCGGCCCGGGTCGTACAGCGCCGCCTTGCGCCAGACCGTCAGCAGCGTCTCCTGGGCGAGGTCCTCGGCCTGCGCCGCCCCGACGCCCAGCCGCACCAGATAGGCTTTCACCCGTGGTGCGAAATGGCCGAACAGCCGGGCGAAGGCCGCCCGGTCCTGGTGCCGTGCGATCGCGACGATGGCCGCGGACAGCGCCGCCGCCGGTGTCGCCGTGGCGGCCATCGGCGGCTCCGACGGTGGCGGAGCCGGGTCCGGCTCCAGGGAATGTGCGGGTGTGCCCATCATGCCGCCTGATACGCGGCGGGGTGCGCCGCGGATCACCACAAAATGCGGTGATCCGCCGCCGGGGGCGGCCCGTAACGTCCAGCATGATGCCTTGCAACCCGGAACGCCCCCGATGACCGTCCTGCCCCTTCGTCCCCCCCGGCCCCTCGACGTGGCGGTGATCGGCTCCGGCATCGCCGGCCTGTCGGCGGCGTGGCTGCTGTCGCGCACCCACAAAGTGACCCTGTACGAGAAGGAGGACCGGGCCGGCGGCCACGCCAACACCGTCGACGCCGGCGACGGCGTGGCGGTCGACACCGGGTTCATCGTCTACAACGAGCCCAACTACCCCAACCTGACGGCGCTGTTCCGTCACCTCGGGGTGGCGACGCGGGCGACGGACATGTCCTTCGCGGCCTCGCTCGACGGCGGCGCACTGGAATACGCCGGCAGTTCGCTCGGGGCGCTGTTCGCCCAGCGCCGCAACCTGGTGCGGCCGCGCTTCCTGCGCATGGTCCGCGACATCGTGCGCTTCTACCGCGCCGCCCCGCGCCTGCTCGACGAGGCGGAGCCCGACCACCTGACCCTGGGGGCGTTCCTGGAGCAGGGCGGCTATTCCGACGCCTTTGTCGAGGACCACCTGCTGCCCATGGCGGCGGCGATCTGGTCGGCCCCGGCCGACACCATGCGCGACCACCCGGCCGCCGCGTTCGTCCGCTTCTGCCAGAACCACGGGCTGCTCAAGCTGGCGGACCGTCCGGCCTGGCGCACCGTCGAGGGCGGCAGCCGTGCCTACGTGCGGCGCCTGACCGCCGACCTGGGCGGGGCGGTGCGCCTCGACACGGTGGTGGAGCGGGTGCGGCGCGAGGGCGGCCGGGTGCTGGTGCAGGACCGCCGCGGCGCCGTGCACAGCCACGACCAGGTGGTCATCGCCACCCACGCCGACCAGGCGCTCGCCCTGCTCGACGATCCCGGCCCCGCCGAGCGCGCCCTGCTCGGCGCCTTCCGCTCCCAGCGCAACCTGGCCATGCTGCACACCGACGCCGGCCTGATGCCGCGCCGGCGCGCCGTGTGGTCGAGCTGGAACTACATCGGCGGCCGCGCGCCCGGCGGGCCGGAGGGGCCGGGCGACGCCCTGTGCGTGACCTACTGGATGAACCGGCTGCAGGCGTTCCTGCCACCCGAACGCGACCTGTTCGTGACCCTCAACCCGGTCCGGCCGCCGCGCGACGGCACGATCCTGCGCAGCTTCCTCTACGACCACCCCGTGTTCGACCTGGAGGCGCGGCGCGCCCAGCAGCGGCTGTGGTCGCTGCAGGGCCAGCGCAACACCTGGTTCTGCGGCGCCTGGTTCGGCGCCGGCTTCCACGAGGACGGGCTGCAGGCCGGCCTGGCCGTCGCCGAGGCGCTGGGCGGGGTCCGCCGGCCCTGGGTGGTCGAGAACGAGTCCGGGCGCATCCACCTCGCCCCGTCGCGCCGCCATCTGTCGCCGTCGGAGGCCGCCTGATGACCGCGCTGGCCTCCGGCCTCTACCTCGGCACGGTGGTGCACCGCCGGCTGAGGCCGGTGCGCCACCGGCTGGCGCACCGCGTCTTCAGCCTGCTGGTCGACCTGGACGAACTGGCCGAGCTGGACCGGCGCCTGCGGCTGTTCGCCCATGGCCGCTTCGCCCTGACCTCCTTCCATGACCGGGATCACGGGCCGGGCGACGGGCGGCCGGTGCGCGGCTGGATCGACGGCCAGCTCGCCGCCGCCGGCCTGCCGACCGGCGGCGCGGTGCGGGTGCTCTGCTTCCCGCGCGTGCTGGGATACGTCTTCAATCCGCTCAGCGTGTGGTTCTGCCACGACCGCGACGGCGCCCTGGTGGCGGTCCTCCACGAGGTCTCGAACACCTTCGGCGAACGCCACGGCTACCTGGTGCCGGCGACGGTCGACGCCGACGGCCTGGTGCGCCATGCCTGCGCGAAGGCGTTCTACGTCTCCCCCTTCATGGACATGGAGACCACCTACCATTTCCGCATCCGGCCACCCGGCGCCAGCGTCGCCGTGGCGATCAACCAGACCGATTCCGGCGGGTCCGTGCTGCACGCGGCGCTGACCGGCCGGCGGGTCGAGCTGTCGGACCGCGCCCTGGCCGCGGCCTGGCTGCGCCACCCCCTGATGACCGCGAAGGTGATGGCCGCCATCCATTGGCAGGCGTTGGCGCTGTGGCGCAAGGGGCTGAGCATCCGGCCGCGGCCGCCGGCCCCGGCGCACCCCGTCACCCTCGTCGCCACCCCCCTTCGCGAGGACCTTCCCCGATGAGCGAACTGACCGCGACCGCCGCGTCCGGGGCGCGCCCGTTGCCCTGGTGGCGCCGCCTGACGCCCGTCCGCAGCCCCTGGACCGAGGCCCTTCTGGGGCTGGCCTCCCGGATCGGCGAGGGGGCGCTGGACCTGACCACCGCCGACGGGCGCACCTTCCGGTTCGGCGACCCCGCCGGCGCGCCCCGCTCGGCCCTCGTGCTCGACCACCGCGCGGCCGCCCGGCGCATGCTGCTGGGCGGCGACGTCGGCTTCGCCGAGGGGTACGTCGACGGGCTGTGGCGGGCCTCCGACCTGCCGGCGCTGCTCGAACTGATCGTGCGCAACGAGGGGCGCATCGGCGGCGCGACCTGGGGCAGCGCCGTGGCGCGTGGGATCAACCGCGTGATCCACCGCAGCCGGGCCAACTCGCGCGGCGGCAGCCGGCGCAACATCGCCTTCCACTACGACCTCGGCAACGAGTTCTACCGGCTCTGGCTCGACCCCGGCATGAGCTATTCCTCGGCCCTCTACGCCACCGGCGGGGAATCCCTGGAGGAGGCCCAGGAGGCGAAGCTGCGCCGCGCCGCCGACCTGCTGCAGGTGGCGCCCGGGCAGCGGGTGCTGGAGATCGGCTGCGGCTGGGGCGGCATGGCCGAGCACCTGGTGCGCCGGCGCGGTGCGGCGGTGGTCGGCCTCACCCTCTCCCGGGAGCAGCTCGCGTGGGCGCGGACGCGGCTGGGCGGCGCCGCCGACCTCCGCCTCCAGGACTACCGGGACGTCGAGGGCCGGTTCGACCGCATCGTCTCCATCGAGATGATCGAGGCGGTCGGCGAGGCCCATTGGCCCCGCTATTTCGGCGTGCTGCGGGACCGGCTGGCGCCGGGCGGGGCGGCGGTGATCCAGGCCATCACCATCGCCGACGCGCGGTTCGCCGGCTACCGCCGCGGCTGCGACTTCATCCAGCGCCACGTCTTCCCCGGCGGCATGCTGCCCTGCCCGGCGGCGATCCGCGAGCAGGCGGCGGGCGCCGGGTTGGTGGTGGAGCATGTGGAGACCTTCGGCCTGTCCTACGCGCGCACCCTGGCCGAATGGCGGCGGCGCTTCCACGCCGCGTGGCCGGACATCGCCGGTCGGGACATCGCCGGTCGGGACAGCGCCGGCCGGGACGGCGCCGGCCGGGGGTTCGACGCGCGGTTCCGCCGCCTGTGGGACTACTACCTCGCCTATTGCGAGGCGGGGTTCCGCGCCGGGACCATCGACGTCGGCCTGTGGCGCCTGCGCCGCCCGGGTGCCCCATGACGGGTGGCCATCCGCCCGCCGCGGCGCCCCCCACGCCGCCGCCCACCCCGGCCGGCGGCGGGCCGGACTTGCGGATCGAGGAGTATTTCGCCGGGCGCACCCGCGCCTGGGGGGTGTTCGAGGACCGCTTCGGGGCGGTGCGCCGCCAGTTCACCGTGGACATCGTCGGCGCCTGGGACGGCCGCGAGCTGGTGCTGACCGAGGATTTCCTCTACGCCGACGGGGCGACCGAACGGCGGGTCTGGCGCATCGCGCGCACCGCGACCGGCACCTACGAAGGGCGTGCCGACGGGGTGGTCGGCGTGGCCCGCGGCCGCGCCGCGGGCAACGTCTTGAGCTGGCGCTACACCATGGACATGGCGGTGGGCGACGCGGTGTGGCGGGTGGGGTTCGACGACCGCATGCTGTTGCAGCCCGACGGGGTGCTGATCAACCGCGCCCATGTGCGCCGCTGGGGCCTGTGGATCGGCACCGTCAGCCTGTTCTTCCAGCCCCTGGGCGACCGGCGATCCGCCGGCGGATGAGGCGAAGGGGGGCGCCCAGGACCGGCAGGCGCTGGTAGACATGCTCCCCGGCGTCCCAGTGGTCGATGTGGGCGGACACCCGCCCGTCCTCCTCCAGCCGGACCTCGCTCATGCCCGGCACGTCGAGCCGCCCGACCACCCCGACGGTCGCCGCGAATCGCCAGCGCAGGACGCCCAGCCCGTCGATCACCGCGCGGTGGGAGACGGCGAAGCTCAGATCCCGGCAGGTGTCCAGCGTGTGCGCCAGGACCGCGCGCAGGGCGGCGCGGCCGTGCACGTCGTTGAACGGGTCCTTGAAGCGCACCCCGGGCGTGGTGAGGGCGTCGAGGCGGTCGAGGGCGGCGGCGTCCAGGGTTTCCAGGAACGCCGCCCAGGCGTCGAGGCCGTCGCGCCGTGCGTCCCCGCTCATGCCCCGGTGACCTTCCGCACGAGGGCGAAATAGGCGCCGTACGGCAGGCAGCGCGCCAGGTTCAAGGCGCGGGTGAAGCGGCGGGGGAAGGTGATCTCGAAGCGGCGGCCGGCGAGGCCGCGGGCGATCGCGTCGGCCGCCGTCTCGGCGGACACCATGGCCGGCATGGGGAACGGGTTCCGTTCGGTCAGCGGGGTGTCGACGAAGCCGGGGTTGATCACCTGGAGGCGGATGCCGGCGGCGGTGCAGTCGGGGGCCAGGGATTCGCACAGGTTGATCAGCGCCGCCTTGCTCGGCCCATAGGCCGCCGCCGTCGGCAGGCCGCGGTAGCCGGCCACCGAGGCGACCACCGCGACCCGCCCGGCGCGGCGCGCCCGCAGGCGCGGCAGCAGGGCGTCCAGAGCGTGGACGACACCCATGTAGTTGACCTCCATCACCCGGCGGGCGGTGGCGGCGGAGAAGTCGCCGAGTCCCATCGGGGCGTGGGTGCCGGCGTTGAGGACGGCGAGCCCGACCGGTCCCCAGCGGTCCTCGATGGCCGCCACCGCGTCGCCCACGGCGGCGGCGTCGGTGACGTCGAGCGGCAGCGGCCGGATCGCCGGGCACGCCGCGGCCAGGGCGTCGAGGGCGCCGGCCGAGCGCGCCGAGGCGACGACCGTCCAGCCGTCGCGCGCCAGACGAAAGGCCAGCGCCCGGCCGATGCCGCTGCTCGCCCCGGTGATCCAGGCGAGGCCCTGCGGCGTGGGGTCGCGGTCGTCGTCCATGGGCTCCCTCCCGGCGTGGCGTGTCGGACCGGTACGCCCGCGCCGCCGGGGTGGATCACGCGGCGCCGCGGTTTCGCGCACCCAGCAGGCTGTCGACCGCGTCGGCCAGCGCCTCCGGCCGGTAGGGCTTGTGCAGCAGAAGGAAACCCTCCTCCACCGCGGTGCTGGCGGCGCTGGAGTAGCCGGTGGTCAGCATCAGCGGCACGTCGGGGTAGCGCTGCCGCACCGTGCGGGCGAGGTCGAGCCCGTTGAGGTCGCCCGGCATGACGATGTCGGACAGCAGGAAGTCGAAGCGCCGTCCCTTCGCCAACGACTCCAGCGCGGCGCGCGCGTTGTCCACCAGGGTCACCGCGTAGCCGAAGCCCTCCAGCAGGATGGTTGTGGAGCGGCCGATCTCCGGGCTGTCCTCGACCAGCAGGACGCGCCGCCCGCGGCCGTCGGGCGGGCGCTCCGCCCGCGGGGTGGCGCCGTCGCCGGGGGCGGCCGCGCTGCGCGGCAGGCAGAGCGTGATGGTCGTGCCGACGCCGACCGTGCTCTCCAGGGTCACCGTTCCCCCGGACTGGGTGGCGAAGCCGAAGACCTGGCTGAGGCCCAGCCCGGTGCCCTTGCCGATGTCCTTGGTGGTGAAGAACGGGTCGAAGACGCGGTCGCGCACCGCCGGGTCGATGCCGCTGCCGGTGTCGGCCACCGTCAGCGCCACGAACGGCCCCGTCAGCTGCGGCGGGGGCTGGATGCCGCCGGGGGCGCCGTCGCCGAGCGTCACGTTGGCCGCGGCGATGCGCAGGGTGCCGCCGTCGGGCATGGCGTCGCGCGCGTTGACCGCCAGGTTGAGGATCGCCAGCTCGAACTGGGTGCGGTCCACCTCCACCGGTCCGGTGTCGTCCGGCAGGTCGGCCTCGATGGCGATGTCGCCCCGCAGCGACCGCTTGAGCATGCCGTCGATCATGCCCGCCAGGGTCGGCGCCGGCGCGAGGACCTCCGGTTTCAGCGTCTGCTGGCGCGCGAAGGTGAGGAGTTGCTGGGTGAGCTGGCCGCCGCGGTAAGCCGCCTGCATGGCGGTGTCGATGAACGGCCCCGGCCCCTGGGAGCCGGCGCCCCGGGTGCGCGCCTGGGCAAGGTAGAGGTTGCTGGTGATGACCATCAGCAGGTTGTTGAAGTCGTGGGCGATCCCGCCGGAGATCTGGCCCAGCATCTCCAGCCTCTGGACCTTCCGCACCAGCTCCTCGGCGTGACGGCGGCGTTCCGATTCCTGGCGCAACAGGGCGACCGCCGCGCGCTCGGCGCGCGCCTTGCGGACGACCAGCCACGCCGTGATCGCCAGCGCCAGCGCCAGCGGCACGGCGACGAAGGCGGTGAACGCCACCTGGTTGCGCCACTCCTCCAGGACCACCGCGGTCGCCCGGCCATAGACCACGTAGACGGGGGAGCCCGGCAGCTTGCGGTAGGCGAAGAGCCGCTCGCTGCCGTCGCTCTGCGCGGCCGCGCGGTAGACGCCGCTGTCCGGCGCGGCGGCGATGGCCTGCATGAAGCCGCTGTCCGGGGACAGCCGCATCAGCGGGCCGCCGCGGTCGCGGGCGAGGATCACCCCGTCGTCGCGCACCAGGGACACCAGGTCGCGGGGATCGGCGTTGACCCGCCGGAAGAACTCCGCGACGTCGCGGATGTCCACCGACGCCAGGATCACCCCGTCGAACCCGCCGTCCGGGCCGGACCGCCGCAGCGCCACGTTGAAGATGGGGTTGCCGGTTTTGCGGCCGGGGTAGGCGGCGCTGACGAAACGGTCCGCGCCGCCCTGCAGCGCCTGGAAGTAGTCGCGGTCGGCCAGCGACGCGGTCGCCGGCGGGAACCCCTCGCTGCTGTTCGCCGGACGGCCGTCGGGGCGCACCAGGACGACCCCGCCGACCTGGGTGAAGCCGTCGTCCAGCCGCCTCAGATACCCGTGGATCTCCGCCGACGCGGCGATCTCCTCCCAGGACCGCTCGGCGATGCGGTCGGCCACCTCGTCCACCACGAAGCGGAAGGTCTCGAACAGGCGCAGGGTGTGTTCGTAGAGGACGGCGCTGGTGCGTTCGACATGGCGTTCGGCCTGCGCGAACGCGCGGTCGTGGTCGCGCCACGCCACAACCGCCAGCAGCAGCAGCGGCGCCAGCAGCGAGGCCAGGGGAAGCAGCCAGATGTCGCGGAGCCCGGTGCGTTCGCTCATCCAAAAGAGGGAATTCGTTGCACGCGTTTCGATGGCAGACCGTACCAGATCGCACCCGTCTGTCACTAAGCGCTTCGGTGGGGGCGCCTCACCTTCGGCCGGGCCCCATCCGACGTTCGAGGGGGGCGGGTCGGGCCGGAGCGGCGTTGCGCCGCACCGGATCGCGCCATCCCCCGATATTACGGACTGGCATATATCGGACCGCTACAGTACGGTGTCCGCCACGGTGGAGCGGGCGGTGCCGCGATGGATGTGAAGACGTTGTGCCTGGGGGCGCTGTCCCTCGGGCCGGCGACCGGGTACGAGATCCGCAAGCGGTTCGAGCGGGGGCCGTTCGGTCATTTCCAGGAGGCGGCGTTCGCCTCCATCTACCCGGCGCTGAAGCGCCTGGTGGACGAGGGGACGATCGCCGCCGGCGCGCCGGAGGGGGTGGACGGGGCGGCCGACGCCCGCGACCGCGTCGTCTACCGGCTCACCGCGGCGGGCCGGGACGCCCTGTACGCGACCCTTCTGGCGCCACCGGGGCCGGACAAGGTGCGCTCGGACTTCCTGTTCATCGCCTTCTTCGGGCAATCCCTGCCGCCGGACCACATCGACCGGGTGATCGGCGAGCGCCTTGCCTGGCTGCGCGCGGCGATCGCCCGCATGGAAGGCTGCGCCGACCGTCCCAAGGAGGCGGGGCACGCCTTCGCCCTGGGCTACGGCCTTGCCGTCTACCGCGCCGCCGCCGACTACCTCGAGGCCAACCGGGAGGCGCTGGTGCGGGCGTCCGGCGAGCACGAGCGGCGCGTCGCCGAATAGCCGCGTCCGGCGGCGGTGGAGAAGTGTCATGAATCGGTCCGTTGTCATCGCCGGCGTCGTCACCGTCGGGGCCGTGCTCTGGGTGCTGTCCGGCCAGGTCGGCGGCGACCCGCCGCCCCGGCCGGAGGCCGCACCCTCCGCCGCGGCGCCGGCCTCGCCGGACGCGACGCCGGCCCCGGCGCAGCCGGTGCGCGTGGTGCGCCTGACGGCCCGGCCGATGACGGCCGAGGTGGTTCTGCAGGGCCGCACCGAGGCGTCGCGCAGCGTCGGCCTGCGGGCCGAGGCGCGCGGCCGTGTCGAGGCGGTTCCGGTGGCGCGCGGCTCGCGGGTGACGGCGGGCGAGGTGCTGGTGCGCCTCGCCGAGGACGACCGGGCGGTCCAGGTGGACCAGGCGCGGGCGCTGCTCGCCCAGCGCCGGATCGAGCACAAGGCGGCGGAGAGCCTGAACACCCGCGGCCACAACACCGACATCCAGCTGGCCCAGGCCGCGGCCGCGCTGGAGGCGGCCCGGGCGGCGGTGCGCCGGGCCGAGATCGACCTCGCCCACACCACCATCGCCGCCCCGTTCGACGGCGTGCTCGACGCCCGCCCGGTCGAGGTCGGCGATTTCCTCGACATCGGCAACCCGGTGGCGACGGTGGTCGACCTCGACCCCATGCGGGTGGTCGGCTTCGCCTCGGAGCTGCAGGTGGGCGCGCTGCGCGTCGGCCAGGCCGGCACCGCCCGCATCGTCGGCGGTTTCGACGGGGTCGCCGCGGTGCCCGGGCGCCTCACCTATGTGGCGGCGACCGCCGATCCGGCGACCCGCACCTTTCGCGTCGAGCTCGAGCTGGACAACCCCGGCCACGCCGTCGTCTCCGGGCTGACCGCCCAGCTTCGCCTGCCGACCGGCGAGCGCCCGGGCCATTTCGTGTCGCCCTCCGCCCTCTCGCTGGCCGACGACGGCAGCGTCGGCGTCAAGGTCGTCGACGCCGACGACCGCGTCCGTTTCCTGCCCGTCGAGATCGCCGCGACCACCCCGGAGGGGGTGTGGCTGACCGGGCTGCCCGACGCGCTGCGCCTGATCACCGTGGGCCACGAGTACGTCGCCGCGGGCAACCGCGTGGCCCCGGTCGACGCGACACCCGGCGGCGCGTCGTGAGGGGCCCGGCATGAACACCGTGATCGGGGCGGCCCTGAGCCACACCCGCACCGTCCTGGCGACGCTGGTGCTGCTGCTGGCGGCGGGGTGGGTCGCCTACCAGGAGATCCCCAAGGAGGCGGCGCCCGACGTCAACATCCCGATCATCTACGTCTCGATGGCCTACGAGGGCATCTCGCCCGAGGATGCCGAGCGCCTGCTGCTGCGCCCCATGGAGCAGGAGCTGCGCACCATCGAGGGGCTGAAGGAGATGCGCGCCACCGCCTACCAGGGCGGCGGCAACGTGATCATGGAGTTCGACGCCGGGTTCGACGCCGATCTGGCGCTGGACGACGTGCGCGAGCGGGTCGACCGCGCCAAGGCGGACCTGCCGGCGGAAACCGAGGAACCGACGGTCAACGAGGTCAACTTCTCGCTCTTTCCGGTCCTGGTGGTGATTCTGTCCGGCGACCTGCCGGAGCGCACGCTGCTGGCGGCCGCCCGGGAGTTGAAGGACCGCGTCGAGGCCATCCCCGCCGTCCTGAAGGCCGAGATCGCCGGCGACCGCGAGGAGCTGGTCGAGGTGGTGATCGACCCCATGCGGGTGGAGAGCTACGGCATCGACCCGGCGGCCGTGGCCCAGCTTTTCAACCGCTCCAACCGGCTGGTCGCCGCCGGCAACCTGGACACCGGCGCCGGCCGCTTCGCGGTCAAGGTGCCGGGCCTGTTCGAGACGGTCGAAGACATCTGGGACATGCCGGTGAAGGTGAACGGCGACGCCGTCGTCCGCTTCCGCGACGTGGCCGAGGTCCGCCGCACCTTCAAGGACCCCGACAGCTTCGCCCGCGTCGACGGCAAGCCGGCCATCGCCCTGGAGATCACCAAGCGCACGGGCGAGAACATCATCGAGACGATCGAGCAGGTCCGCGCCACGGTGGCGGCGGAGCGCGCCTTCTTCCCCGCGGCGCTGGAGATCACCTACTCCCAGGACCGCTCCCAGGACATCCGCACCATGCTGGGCGACCTGGAGAACAACCTGGCGGTGACGGTGCTGCTGGTGATGATCATCGTCGTCGCCACCCTGGGGATGCGCACCTCCGCCCTCATCATCGTCGCGGTGCCCGGCTCCTTCCTCACCGCCATGCTGGTGCTGGCGGGGATGGGCCACACCATCAACATCGTCGTCCTGTTCGGCCTGATCCTCGCCGCCGGCAACGTGGTCGACGGCGCCATCGTCGTCGCCGAATACGCCGACCGCAAGATGGCCGACGGCATGGCCAAGCGCCAGGCCTACGCGGTGGCGGCGCGGCGCATGGCGTGGCCGATCATCGCCTCGACGGCCACCCAGCTCGCCGCCTTCGCGCCGCTGCTGTTCTGGCCGGGGGTGGTCGGCGAGTTCATGAAGTTCCTGCCCATCAGCCAGTTCGCCACCCTGCTGGCGGCGCTGCTGATGGCGCTGATCTTCATCCCGGCGCTGGGCGCCCTGGTGGGCAAGCCCAACGTCGCGCCGGCCGTCCGCCCGGAGCCCGGCGGCGGCGATGGGGCGGACGACGATGCCGACGCGGCGGGCCCGCGGCACCCGCCGACGGGCTGGTACGTCGGCCTGCTGCGGGTGGCGTTGCGCCACCCCGCCAAGGTCCTCATCGGCTCGACCCTGCTTCTGGTGGCGATCCAGGGCTACTACGCCCTGCACGGCAACGGCGTCGAGTTCTTCCCCGAGGTGGAGCCGACCAACGCCACCGTGCTGGTCCACGCCCGCGGCAACCTGTCGATCCACGAGCAGGACGTGCTGGTGCGCGAGGTGGAGCAGCGCATCCTGGCGCTCGACGACTTCAAGAGCGTCTACACCCGCACCGGCAAGCCGCCGGTCGGGCGCGACGTGCCCGAGGACGTGATCGGCCAGATCACCCTGGAGTTCAGGGACTGGCAGGAGCGCCGGGCGGCGTCCGTGGTGCTGGAGGACATCCGGGCCCGCACCGCCGACCTCGCCGGGATCGTCGTCGAACCGCGCAAGCAGGACGAGGGGCCGCCGACCGGCAAGGCCGTGCAGGTCCGCCTCGACGCCCGCGATGCGGAGCGGCTTCCCGCGGCGGTGCGCCATGTGCGCACCGGTCTCGACGCGGTCGGCGGCATGGTCGACGTGGAGGACACCCGGCCGCTGCCCGGCATCGAGTGGCAGGTCGAGGTGGACCGCGCCCAGGCCGCCCGCTTCGGCCTCGACGTCACCGCGGTGGGCGACGCCGTGCGCCTGGTCACCAACGGCCTGAAGATCGGCGAGTACCGGCCCGACGACGCCGACGACGAGATCGACATCGTCGTGCGCTACCCCCGCGCCCTGCGCACCGTCGACCAGATCGACGGCATCCGCATCGACGCCGGCGGCGGCGCCGTGCCGGTCGGCAACTTCGTCGACCGGGTGGCGCGCCCCAAGGTCGGGCAGATCGACCGGGTGGACGGCGAGCGGGTGATGACGGTGAAGGCCGACGTCGCCCCCGGGGTGCTGGCCGACGACGCGGTGAGCGCGCTGCGCGCCTGGCTCGCCGCCCACCCGCTGCCGGCCGGCGTCGGCTCGAGCTTCGAGGGCGAGGACAAGGAGCAGAAGGAGAGCGCCGCCTTCCTCAGCCGTGCCTTCGTGGCGGCCCTGTTCATCATGGCGATCATCCTGGTCACCCAGTTCAACAGCTTCTATTCGGCCTTCCTGATCCTGACCTCGGTGATCCTCTCGACCATCGGGGTGACCATCGGGCTGATCGTCACCGGGCAGCCCTTCGGCATCGTCATGACCGGCGTCGGCGTGATCGCGCTGGCCGGGACGGTGGTGCAGAACAACATCGTGCTGATCGACACCTACGACCAATACAAGCTGACCGAGGCCAGCCCCTTCGAGGCGATCCTGCGCACCGGCGCGGAGCGGGCGCGGCCGGTCATGCTGACCGCCTTCAACACGGTGCTCGGGCTGCTGCCGCTGGCCTTCGGCATGAACATCGACCTGCTGACCCGGGACGTCACCTTCGGCGCCCCGGCCACCCAGTGGTGGGTCGGGCTGTCCACCGCCATCGTCTTCGGCCTGGCCTTCGCCACCGTGCTCACCCTGGTGGTGACGCCCTGCGCCCTGATGGCGAAGGCGAACCTGCACGCCTGGCGGGTGCGGGCGCGGGCCCGGCTGGCCCGGTGGTGGGACCGCCACCGTCCCTGGCGGCGCGCGACGCCGGCGCGCGAGCAGGGGAACACCGACGTCCGCGACGCCGCGGAGTGACCGCCACCGGCCGCGTGATCGCCGCCCGCCGGACCGGGCGGCGTGACCCGGTGCCCCCGCCCCCCGTGTTTCGAAAGAGGGGTGGAAACGGCGCGGCCGGAGAAGACAGGGCGGTCGCGGCCATGGCATAAGCAGCCGATGCACGCTTCCATCCCCGTCGACGCCCGCCCCCCGCGTCCGCACCCCGAGGACCTCGTCCGGCAGGCGCTGGACGACCACCGGGCGGGGCGGCTCGAGGTGGCGGCGCGGCTCTACCGGGGGGCGCTGGCGGCGGCGCCCTGCCTGGCCGACGCGTTGCACCTGCTGGGCCTCGTCGAGCTGCAGCGCGGTCGGGCCGCCGCGGCCCTGCCCGGCATCCGCCGCGCCCTGCGGGGCGGCGGCGAGCGGGCGGCCTTCCGCAACAGCCTGGGCGAGGCGTGGCGGGTGCTCGGCGATGGGCGCGCCGCCGCCGATTCCTACCGCCGTGCCGTGGTCGAGAATCCGGCCTACGGGGAGGCGTACCGCAACCTGGGCCTCGTGCTGGACGCCGCCGGCGCCGCGGTGGCGGCGTGCGCGGCGCTGCGCCGCGCCGCGGCGCTCGGCCAGGGCGGGGCGGACATGCTGCTCGCGTTGGCGCGCCTGCACCGCCATCGGGGGGACGCGGTGGCGGCCCGGGACGCCGCCGCCGCGGCCCACGGCCTCGCCCCCGGCGACGCCGCGGTGGCGGCGCTTCGCGCCGCGGCGGAGCGGTCGGCCGGCGACGCCTGGATGGCCGAGCGTGCGCACACCCGTGCCGCCGCCGCCTACCGCACGGCGCTGGCCCTGCGTCCCGATGTCGCCGAAGCCCTGAACAACCTCGGCGGCGCCTGTCTGGCCCTGGGCCGCCACGGCGCGGCGGAGACCCTGTACGTGCGCGCCCTGGCGCTGCGGCCCGCATACCCCGACGCCCACAACAACCGGGCCTACGCCCTCATGGAGGGCGGCCGCCTGGACACCGCGGCGGCGAGCCTCCGGCGCTCCGTCGCGGCCCGGCCCGACGCCGCCGACGCCTACGCCAACCTCGCCTACATCGCCCGCCTGAGGGCGGCCGACGGCGCGGCCTACGCCACCGCCGAGGGGCTGGGCCGGCGGGCCCTGCGCCTCGACCCGGGTCACGGCGTCGCCCACAACAACGTGGGCATCGTCGCGCTCGACCTGGGCCGGCTGGACGAGGCGGAGGCCGCCTTCCGCGCCGCCATCGCCACCCGGGAGGCGGACGCGGACGCCCATTTCAACCTGTCGCTGGTGCTGTTGAAGTCCGGCCGCCTGGCCGAGGGGTGGCAGGAGTACGAGTGGCGGTGGCGCACCGCCCAGCTGACGGCGCCGACGCTGGCGCGGCCGGCCTGGGCCGGCGAGGATCCGGCCGGGCGCACCATCCTGGTGCACGCCGAGCAGGGCCACGGCGACACCCTGCAGTTCATCCGCTACGTCCCGCTGCTGGCGCGCCGGGGCGCCCATGTCGTGGTGCTGGTGCAGCCGGCGCTGGCCCGGCTGGTGGCGACGATGCCGGAGGCCCGGGCCGGCGCCATCACGGTGCTCGGCCACGGCGACCCCGTGCCGCCCCACGACCTGCAGTGCCCGATGATGAGCCTGCCGCGCCTGTTCGGCACCACCCTCGACACCATCCCGGCCGCCGTGCCCTACCTGGCGGCGCCGGCCGACGCGTCGGCGCGCTGGGCCGGGCGCTGGCCCCGCGACGGGCGGCTCACGGTCGGGCTGGTGTGGGCGGGCGATCCCCGCCCGGACGTCGTGCGGGCCCACCTGACCGACCGGCGGCGCAGCGTCGCCCTCGATCGCTTCGCCCCGCTCGCCCGGGTGCCGGGGGTGCGCTTCGTCAGCCTGCAGAAGGGCGCCGCCGCGGCCCAGGCGACGGCGCCGCCGGCCGGCATGGACCTGCTGGACTGGATGGACGCGGTCACGGACTTCGCCGACACCGCGGGGCTGGTCGCCCGGCTCGACCTCGTGATCGCGGTGGACACCTCGGTGGCGCATCTCGCCGGGGCGCTGGCCGTCCCGGTGTGGGTGCTGTCGCGCCACGACGCCTGCTGGCGCTGGCTGACCGACCGGCGGGACAGTCCCTGGTACCCGACGCTCCGCCTTTTCCGCCAGCCCGCGCCGGGCGACTGGGACCCGGTGTTCGCGGCCGTCGCGCGCGACCTGGCGGCGCTGGCCGCGGCGGCCGCGACCCCCCGGGCCGCCGGCGGTGCGGCCGCCCGGCCGGCCCCCGGGGCGGAGAAGGCGCTGCTGGCGGCCGGCCTGGCCCACCATCGCGCCGGCCGGACCGGCGCCGCCGCCGCGCTGTACCGGCGCACGCTGGCGATGGTTCCGGCCCACGGCGACGCGCTCCACCTGCTGGGTGCCGCCCGCCTGGCGGAGGGCGCTGGGGAGGGGGCGGCGCCGCTGGTGCGGGCGGCGCTGCGGCTGTCCCCGGGCGAGGCGATCTACCACAACACCCTGGGCGAGGCCTGCCGCATGGCCGGGCGGGGCGGGGCGGCCGCCGGCCACTACCGCCGCGCGGCGGCGTTGCACCCGGCCTACGGCGAGGCGCTGCGCAACCTGGCGGCCGCGCTGCGCGGCCAGGAGGCGGCGGTGGCGCCGGCCCGCGCCGCCGTGCGGCTCGATCCGGCGGCGGCCGCACCGCGGCACGCCCTGGCCCTGGCCCAGCGCGGTGCCGGCCGTGCCGCGGCGGCCCGCGCCACCCACCGCTGCGCCCTGTCCGCCCAGCCCGACCACGCCGAGTCCCTGGCCGCGCTGGCGGCGCTGGAGCGGGCGGAGGGGCGGCGCGAGACGGCGGCGCGCCTGCTGCGCCGTGCGGCGGCGGTGGCGCCGCTCGACCCCGGCGCCCACAACAACCGGGGTGCGGCGGCCCAGGACGACCAGCGGCCGGAGCAGGCGGTCGCGTGCTACCACCGGGCGGTGGCGCTGGAGCCGGGCCACACCGACGCGTGGCGCAACCTGGGGGTCGCCTTTGCGGCCATGGGCCGGCCCGAGGCGGCGCTGACCGCCCATCGCCACGCGCTGCGGGTGGACTCCGCCCACGCCGAGGCCCGCCATGGCGCCGCCGAGGCGCAGCGGCTGATGGGGGCCTTCGCCGCCGCCACGGCCGGGGCGCGCCGGGCGCTGGCGCTGCGCCCCGACTTCGCCGAGGCGTGGAACACGCTGGGCGTGGCCCTGCAGTGCGACGGCCGGCTGGCGGCCTCCGCCGCGGTCTTCGACCGGGTGCTGGTGCTGCGCCCGGGCGACCCGGTGGCGCGCTTCAACCTGTCGCTGTCGCGGCTGCGCGCCGGCGACTACCGCCGTGGCTGGCCGCTCTACGAGGCGCGGTGGGACATGGCGGACGTGCCCGCGCCGCCGGTGCGGGTGCCGCAATGGCGCGGCGAGGACCCCGTCGGCCGGACCATCCTGCTGCATGCCGAGCAGGGCCATGGCGACACCCTGCAGTTCGTGCGCTACGCGCCGCTGCTGGCGCGGCGCGGCGCGCGGGTGATCCTTGCGGTGCAGCCGGCGCTGAAGCGCCTGCTGGGGGCGCTGCCCGGGGTGGCCGCGGTTCACGGCACCGACGAGGCGTTCGGCGGCTTCGATCTCCATTGCCCGCTCATGAGCCTTCCGCTTGCCTTCGGGACGACGCTGGAGACCATTCCCCCGGCCCCCTACCTGCCGCGGCGCCCGGAATGGGAGGCGCCGTGGCGTGCCCGGCTGGCGGGCGAGCGGCGCCGGACGGTGGGGCTGGCCTGGGCCGGCGATCCGCGCCCGCAGGTCGCCGCCGCCCACGCGGTCGATCGCCGCCGCAGCCTGACGCTGGCCGCGCTGGCCCCGCTCGCCGGGACCGAGGGGGTCGCCTTCTACAGCCTGCAGAAGGGCGCGCCGGCCGCGCAGGCCCGGACCCCGCCGCCGGGGCTGGAGCTGACCGACTGGATGGACGCGGTGACGGATTTCGCCGACACCGCCGGCCTGATCGCGCAACTCGACCTGGTCGTCGCCGTCGACACCTCGGTGGTGCATCTGGCCGGCGGCCTGGGCACGCCGGTGTGGGTGCTGTCGCGCTTCGACGCCTGCTGGCGCTGGCTGGCGGGGCGCACCGACAGCCCGTGGTACCCGGGGGTGCGGCTGTACACCCAACCGGCGGCCGGCGCGTGGGGCGCCGCGATCGACCGGCTGGCCGCCGATCTGCGGGAGTGGGCCGGCCACGGCGCGGTGGAGCGGCGCTGACCCGCCGCCCGTCGATCGGCCGCGGCGATCGGCCGCGCCGATCGGCCGCGCCGATCGCCGCCGTCGGCAGAAACGATTGGACCGCGCCGCGCCGTCGTTGCACATTGAATGCATTCCAGATCGGAACCCAACGCCGCGACACCCTGCGGCGGCGTTGTGGAACGGACGGGCGCCCTTCGCCCCCACCCCCGGGCGCCCGTCCCCCCCTCACCACCGCCCGCCCCCCACCGCCATCCGCACCGGCGTCGCCCTTCCCCTGGGCCGGCTTCTCTGGCAAGACTGGCGGTCGACAGGCGGCCCGCGCCGCCGCCGACGGGCATTGGGGGGAACGCATGACCACCACCGCGCACAATCCCATCGAGGGCGGGCCCATCGAGGGCGGGCCCTACGAGAGCGGTCTGGACCGCAACGCGGCCAACCACGTACCGCTGACCCCCCTGTCGTTTCTCCGCCGCACCGCCGCCGTGTTCCCCGGCCGCACCGCCGTCGTGCACGGCCCGGTGCGCCGCACCTGGGCGGAGACCTACGAGCGCTGCGTGCGCCTGGCGTCGGCGCTGGCGAGCCGCGGCATCGGGACCGGCGACACGGTCGCCGTCATGGCCCCCAACATCCCCGAGGCGTTCGAGGCCCATTTCGGCGTGCCGATGGCCGGGGCGGTCCTGAACGCCCTCAACATCCGCCTCGACGCCGAGGCGCTGGCCTTCATCCTGGAGCACGGCGAGGCCAAGGCGCTGCTGACCGACCGGGAGTTCTCCGGGGTCATCGCCAAGGCCCTGCACATGCTGGCCCCGGAGCGGCGGCCGCTGGTGGTCGACATCGACGACCCCCAGGGCAAGGGCGGCGCGCTCATCGGCGCGCTGACCTACGAGCAGCTCCTGGCCGAGGGCGATGCCGGCTTCGCCTGGGCGATGCCGGACGACGAATGGCGGGCGATCGCCCTCAACTACACCTCGGGCACCACCGGCAACCCCAAGGGCGTCGTCTACCACCACCGCGGCGCCTATCTGAACGCGCTGGGCAACGTGGCGACCTGGGCGATGCCGCACCATCCGGTCTATCTGTGGACGCTGCCCATGTTCCACTGCAACGGCTGGTGCTTCCCGTGGACCATCGCGGCGATGGCCGGCACCAACGTCTGCCTGCGCCAGATCGCCGCCAAGCCGATCTACGACGCCATGGCCGACCACGGGGTCACCCATCTGTGCGGCGCGCCGATCGTCATGGGCCTGATCTGCAACGCCCCCGACGACCAGCGCCGGCCCGTGCCGAACGGCATCAGGATGATGACCGCCGGCGCCGCCCCGCCCGCCGCCGTCATCGAGAAGATGGAGCGGATGGGCTTCGACATCGCCCACGTCTACGGCCTGACCGAGGTCTACGGCCCGGTCACCATCTGCGCCTGGCACGAGGAGTGGGACGCCCAGCCGCTGGAGGAGCGGGCCCGCCTCAAGGCCCGCCAGGGGGTCAGCTACGCCACCCTCGAAGGGCTGACGGTGATGGACCCCGCCACGCTGGAGGTCGTGCCGGCCGACGGGCAGACCATGGGCGAGGTCTTCATGCGCGGCAACACCGTCATGAAGGGCTACCTGAAGAACCCCCGCGCCACCGCCGAGGCGTTCGCCGGCGGCTGGTTCCACACCGGCGACCTCGGCGTGCTCCACCCCGACGGCTATGTCGAGCTGAAGGACCGCTCCAAGGACATCATCATCTCCGGTGGCGAGAACATCTCGACCATCGAGGTCGAGGGGGTGCTCTACCGCCACCCGGCGGTGGTCGAGGCGGCGGTCGTCGCCCGCCCCGACGAGAAGTGGGGCGAGACGCCCTGCGCCTTCGTCACCCTGCGCGACGGCATGGCGGCGACCGAGGAGGAGATCATCGCCTGGTGCCGCGGCCATCTCGCCCACTTCAAATGCCCGCGCACGGTGGTGTTCGCGCCGCTGCCCAAGACCTCGACGGGCAAGATCCAGAAGTTCGTCCTGCGCGATCAGGCCCGGGCGCTGTGACCGGCGGGCCGGCCGACCCCGGCTACGGACCCTACCGCGACGCCGACGCCGACGCTCTGGCCTATCTGGCGCGCCAGGCGTTCGGCCTGTCGCGCTCGGACCTGGAGCGCAGCCGCGACCTCTACGGGGCGGACTGCCTCCGGCTGCTGCGGGACGCCGGCCGGCCGGCCGGCGCGGCGGCGGTGTGGAGCTGGGACCAGTGGTTCGGCGGCCGGCCGGTGCCGGCGCGCGCGGTGGCCTTCGTCAGCGTCGACCCCGTCGCGCGCGGCCGGGGCCTCGGCACAAGGCTGATGCGCGCCGTGCTGACCGAGGCGCGGGCGGGCGGCAGCGCGCTGGCCGTCCTCTACGCCGCGACCCAGCCGGTCTACGCCAAGCTCGGCTTCGCCAGGGCCGGGTCGTGGTTCCGCTACCGCGCCGCCCCCGAGGCGCTGGCCCAGGGCCGCCCCGAGGTGGCCCTGCCGCGGCGGCTGGACCCGCTCGACGCCGATCTCCTCGCCGGCCTGCGCCGGCCCATGGCGGCGCGCACCAACGGCGTGCCGGAGCGCACCGAGGCGACCTGGACCGCCGCGCTCCATCCCTTCGGCGACGGCGAGCGCGCCGACGTGTTCCTGGTCGGCGACGACGGCTACCTCGCGGTGGTGCCGCCCCAGGACGGCCGGCTGACCGTCGCCGACCACTGCCTGCCCGGCCCCGCCGCGGTGCGCCAGGCGGCGGCGTTCCTGGCCGGGTACCGCTCCCGCGTGCGCGACGTGGTGTGGTCCGGCGGCCCCGAGGACCCGCTGGTGCACACCGCGTTCGAAGCCCGGGTGGCCGTGGACGGGTGGGAGGAGTGGCTGCTGCGCGTGGTCGATGTCGAGGCGGCCCTTTCTCGGCGTGGCTACCCCGCGGGCGTCGACGCCGACCTCGTGCTCGACGTCGCCGACCCGGTGGTGGCGGAGAACGACGGCGCGTTCCGCCTGCGCGTGGCCGACGGGCGCGCCACGGTGGAGCGGCGGGCGCGCGGCGCCGGCGGGCTGCGGCTGCCGGTGGCGGCGCTGGCTCCTCTGTTCACCGGGCATCTCGGCCCGGCGGCGCTGCAGGGGCTCGGCCTGGTCGACGGCGACGCGGCGTCGCTGGCCGCGGCGGCCCGCGTCTTCGCCGGACCCAGGCCGTGGATGCCGGACCGCTTCTGAGCGCGCGCCAATCCGCCGCACACTTGATCCGGATCATGTCGTGCGACTCTGTGCCGTGTACAAAAAAGAAACACAAGAGCCTACGCTCGGAGGGGACTCCCTCCAGGCTTCCGGCCGCATAAAAGGGAAACCCCGATGACGATTGGCAGGCGCATTGCGCTCGGCTTCGCGGCTGTGCTGCTGCTCACGGTTGCGGTGGCCTTCGTCGGCTGGAACAGCCTCCGCACCTACGCCGAACGGGTGGACGTCGCCGCCCACACGGCCGAGCTCGACGCCCGTCTCAAGAACGTCCGGCTGGAGGAGGCGCGCTTCGTCGCGGAGCGCGACGCCCAGGCCGCCGCCAACGTCGGCGCCATGCTGGAGTCGCTGCGCGGCGAGGCGGTGGCGACGCGCGGCACCCTGCGCACCGGCGCCGGCGGCGCCCTGGTCGACGACATCCTCGCGGGGATCGGCGTGTACCAGGAGGCCTTCGCCAACTTCGCCGCCCAGGACGCGGAGGCGCGGGCCCGCACCGGCTCCATGGCGCAGAGCGCCCGCGCCCTGCGCGACGTGGCGGAGAAGATCGGCCACCAGCAGGCCGAACGCTACGACAACAACATGATCAGCCTGAACGACGCGGCGCTGGCGGCGCGGCACAGCCGCGACACCGCCGACCGCGCCGACCGCCTGATCGAGCACCTTCTCGAGGCGCGCCGCCTGCAGGGCGAGTTCGTCCGCACCCGCGAGGCGGCCATCGTCGAGGCGGCGGACGCCGCGCTGGCCGAGCTGCAGGCCAACGCCGGGGCCCTGCACGAGGAGGTCATGGGGACCAACGACGAGGAGCTGGCGGAGAACATCGTGGCCGCCGTCGCCGCCTACCGCGACACCTTCGCCGAACAGGCCCGCTACGCCGCCGGCGATGACGCGGAGACGTTCCAGGCCCGCATGCTGATCCTGGACAAGCAGGCCGAGCAGGTGCAGGCGCTGGCCCACGAGATGCAGGAGAACCAGATCGCCGTGGCGATGGCGCTCCAGGGCGCGGCGGACTTCGCCCAGGCCGAAGTGGACGAGGCGGTGCTGCTGCGCGGCCTGGCCATGCGCATGAACGTCGCCGCCCAGGCCGCGATGCTGGGTGAGCGGGACTACCGTCTCAAGGGCGGCGAGGCGGCGCGGGCGATGGTGGGCGAGGCCGCCGCCGCGATCGCCGGCCTCGCCCGCCAGGCCGGCGACCTGCTGCTGGACGAGGAGGGCAAGGCGCTGATCGCCGCCGCCCAGGCGGCCCTGGGCGCCTTCGAGCAGAGCTTCGGCGCGCTGGTCGGCGCCGTGGAGGGGCAGCGCAGCGCCTCGGTGGCGATGGCGCAGGCCGCCGGCACGGTGAGCGACCAGGTGGCGCGCCTGGCCGCGATGCAGCGCGACGAGCGCGAGGCCGGGCGCGCCAACGCCGGGCTGGTCGTGGCGGTCGGCGCGGCGGTCGCGCTGGCGCTGGGCGCGGTGCTCGCCTGGTTCATCGACCGCGCCATCACCGTGCCGCTGCACGCCATGACCCGGGCGATGGACCGCCTGGCGGAAGGCGACCTCGCCACCGACATCCCCGGCTCCGACCGCCGCGACGAGCTGCGCCACATGGCCAACAGCCTCGGCGTCTTCAAGGCCAACGCCCTGGAGATGCGGCGCATGGAGACGGAGCGCGAGGAGATGCGCCGGCAGATCGACGAGGACCGCCGGCGGACCATGGACGAGTTCGCCAACGGCTTCGAGGCGGCGGTCAGCGGCGTCGTCCAGACCCTGGCGGCCTCGGCCGATTCGCTGGGGCGCGACGCCCAGGCGATGTCGTCGGACGCCGCACTGACCAACGCCAAGTCCCAGGCGGTCGCCACCGCGTCGGAGCAGGCGAGCTCCAACGTCCAGACCGTGGCCGCGGCGGCGGAGGAGCTGTCGGCCTCGATCGCCGAGATCTCCCGCCAGCTCACCGCCAGCTCGACGGTGGCCCAGGACGCCGCGGAGAAGGCGCGCCACACCAACGCCATCGTCGAGGGGTTGGCCGACGCCGCCCAGCGCATCGGCCAGGTGGTCGACCTGATCGGCGAGATCGCCGAGCAGACCAACCTGCTGGCGCTCAACGCCACCATCGAGGCGGCCCGGGCCGGCGAGGCGGGAAAGGGTTTCGCGGTGGTGGCCACCGAGGTGAAGAACCTTGCCGGCCAGACCGCGCGGGCGACCGAGGAGATCTCCAGCCAGGTGGCGCAGATGCAGTCGGCCACCGGCGGGGCGGTGGGGGCGATCCGCACCATCTCCGACGCCGTCGACACCATCAGCAGCACCGTCACCGGCATTGCCGAGGCGATGGAGCAGCAGGGCTCGGCCACCCGGGAGATCGCCGCCAACGTCAACCAGGCGGCGGCGGGCACCCAGGAGGTCAAGCGCAACATCTCCGAGGTGACGACGGCGGCCGGCAAGACCGGAACCGCCGCCGACGCCGTGCTGGGCGCGTCCAAGGAGCTGTCGCGCCAGGCCGAGATGCTGCGCGGCGAGGTCTCGGGCTTCCTCAACAAGGTGCGCTCGGCGTAGCGCACCCGGACACAAGCTGCGCTCGGCGTAGCGCACCCGCATAGGGGCGCGCTCGGCGTAGCGCACCCGGACACAAGCTGCGCTCGGCGTAGCGCACCCGCATAGGGGCGCGCTCGGCGTCGTGGCTTGCCGGCCGGCCCCTATGGCTGGGCCGGCTGCTGCGGGGTCATTTCGCCGGGGATCAGCGCGCAGTCGCGCCCGCCCACCTGCGCGTAGAGGATATCCCGCAACTGGTCGACCGAATTGGTGCCGCAGGAATACATGCCCTCGTCGGGATTGAAAAAGTAGATCGTGTCGTCGCTTCCCCGATAGAGCGCCGAGGCATGGGCGCCAGTCCCATTGGAGTTCTGCATGTTGATAAAGGCAAAGTCGCCGGGCTTTGTCAGATGCGTGTTGACCCAGCCAGCGAACTGGTCCTTCGACGCCGCCTTGGTGACTTGTGTGTTGACCGCCACTTTCTGCCCGGGGTCCCCCACCAGTTCGCTGCGATTGCCGCTGACCACGAAGTTCTCCGCGGAGAACGCGTCGTAGGTCGATGCGTTCAGGTGCCCGGTCATCGCCATGAAATTCGTGTCGACGGTGCCGGTCTCGACCTCCACCTGGAGGTCCAGGATTCCCTGGATGCGGGCGGGGCTTTCCAGCGTCTTGGCGGCCGCCATGCCCTCGGCGTGGAGCGTGTTGAGCCAGGTGATCGAGGCGCCCTGGCAGACGCCGCTGGACAACGCGACGCCCTTGTGGTTGGCGTAAGCGTAATTATCGAAATCGCTGAGCTTTTCCAGCTTGGCGTCGGCCGGCGGCGGCTTCAGGGCGTCGGTCACGAAGGCCAGGGCGGCCCGGCTCCGCGTGGCTTCATTCGGCTTCTGGCCGGTGATGCCCAGCATCGTGTCGGCCTTCGCGTCGCCCAGCGCGTTGGACAGGACGGCGAGGGCGGCGTCGCGCTCCTCGCGCCGCCGGGCGCTTCCGATGCCAAGGAATTCCTTCACCTGCCCGACCCAGTTCTGCTCCTTCAGGACCAGGTGCCGCTGGTTGCCGGATGAGATCACGCGGAACTCGTAGTTGTCGTGGTTCTTTTTGTAGCCAGGATCGTTCTTGATCTGATTCAGAACGTTGGCGACGTCGTCCGATTTGATTGTCTCCAGTCGCGGGGTGCCGACGACGACACCCCCGCCAATCCGTTCCACCATCCATCCCTCCGTCCTTGCGTGTCACACGATGGCCGTCGGCCGCTCGGGCGCCGTCCGTTCACCCCCACATGGGCGGCGCCGCGCCTGCGGCTGTCACAGGCGTCGCCGCGGCGGCCGGCGCCTCCGTTCCGCCGTCGATGTGCTCCTTCCAGGCCATGGCGATGCCGGCGACGCGGGCGAGCCGCGACGCGGCCTCGACCACGTCGAGACCGTCGGCCGGCAAGGTCTGCGTGACCACCAACTCGTCGGTCACGGGATCGATGGCCAGGCACAGCCCATCCTCGGCCAGCAGGGCGTTGGCCTTGAGGGCCATGGGGGCGACGGCCGCGAGGCGGGGGTCGGGAACGCGGCCCATCCCGCCGCGGACCGCATACTCCCGGCGGTCCTCGTCGAAGACGATCCGGAGCGTGACCGGACCAGCCAGGTCGTACTCGACGCACAGACCGCCCACGGTGCCGTCCGGCTGGCGGAGCGCGTGGAGCGCCGCGGCGTCCGGGGCGGGGAAACCGACGATGTCGCAGGCGTAGAGGATGGCCTGCAGCGGGCCGCCGGCTCCGGCTGCCATCGGCCCGTTCTGATCGTCCATGGTCGCCTCCTGTTTCCGGACGCCGCCATGGTGGGGGGCGCGACGCGGCATGGGTGGGCGCCCGTCCGCGCCCGTGCAACGCAGGATAGGTGTGCAACAATGGCCAGGGAACGCCTTTTGGGCACGAACGACGGACGGCCCCGCGGCGTCAGATCGGCAGAGGCACCCCGTGCGCCTCCAGGGCGGCGCGCTGGCGCTGCTCCAGGACCGTGACGTCGAAATCGCCGACGAGGTCCTGGAACAGGCGGAACCAGTTCACCTCGGCGTTCAGGTGCAGGAAGACCGAGCCGAGACCGATCGCGGCGCGGTCCATGAACACGAACTCCCGCGGGATCTCAACGCCGCCGACCTTGCGCAGTTCGGCGTGGACCCGTTCGGCCGTCTCCCGGCCGTAATGGCCGGCGTTGGTCTCCTCGATGCGGCGGGTGCGGTCGTCCATGATGGGGGCGTAGACGAAGCGCGCCCAGATGTTCAGGACGGCGACCAGCGCCTTCGACGGGTTGGCGAAGCCCCAGGTGCGGTACGCCTCCACCGCCGCCGCCTCGTCGTCGCTGCGCAGGGCGTGGTAGAGGTCGATCACGCCCTTGACGAAGCTCGGCTTGAAGACGCGGACGCAGCCGAAATCCAGGAGGTTGACCGAGCGGTCGGGGCGAACCGTGTAGTTGCCGAGGTGCGGATCGCCGTGGATCACGCCGTAGCCGTAGAGGGGCACGTACCACGCCCGGAACATGTTCATGGCGAGGTCCTCCCGCGCCTCCGGGTGCGCGGCCACGAACTCCAGGATGCGGCGGCCGTCCAGCCATTCCATGGTGAGCAGGCGCCGGGTCGACAGCGCCGGCACCACCTCGGGCACGTGGACGCCCGGGGTGTCGGCCAGCATGGCCCGGTAGAGGGCGGCGTGGCGCCCTTCCAGCTCGTAGTCGAGCTCCTCGCGCAGGCGGGCCCCGATCTCGGCGTGGATCTGGCGGGTCGAGACGGCGCTGTCGTAGCGCTCGAACAGCGCGAAGATCAGGCTGAGCTGGCGCAGGTCCGCCTCCACCGCCGACGCCATGTCGGGATACTGGAGCTTGCAGGCCAGCCGCCGGCCGTCCAGGGCGTCGGCCCGGTGCACCTGCCCCAGGGACGCGGCGGCGGCGGCGGTGTGCTCGAAGCGGGCGAACCGGGTCTGCCAGTCCGCCCCCAGCTCGGCCGCCATGCGGCGGCGCACGAACGGCCACCCCATGGCCGGGGCGTCGGCCTGGAGCTGGGACAGCTCGGCCACGTACTCCTGGGGCAGGGCGTCGGGGATGGTGGCGAGGATCTGCGCCACCTTCATGAGCGGCCCCTTGAGACCGCCCAGGGCGGCCCGCAGCTCGGCGGCGTGGCGCTGGCGTTCGGCGGGGATTCCGAGAACCCGCTCGCCGGCCACCCGGGCGGCGAAGCCGCCAACGGCCGAGCCGACCCGCGCGTACCGCGCGAGCCGCCCGCCCAAGGAGTTGGTTTCCCGGTTCGACATGGCATCAAAGATGGGGTGCCGGGGCGGCGCGGCCAGTGCACGGGACGGACACGCCCCGTGCGCTCAGCCGGGGGGCGCGATGCGCCGCGTCCAGTCGGCGAGCGCGGTGAGGAGCGCCGCCACCTTGGCGCGCACCGCCTCGTCCTTGAGGGTGCCGTCGGGATGGAAGGATTCGGCGTAGCGCACCATCACCTCCGGCTTGTTCAGGGGGTGCATGTCCAGGAACACGCAGACCTGGCGCAGGTGGTACTGGGCGCGCGCCGTGCCCAGCGCGCTGCCGGCGCCCATGATGGCCAGGGGCTTGCCGGCAAAGGGCTGGGCCGGGGGGCGCGAGGCCCAGTCGATGGCGTTCTTCAGCACGCCGGGGATCGAGTAATTGTACTCCGGCGTTGCGATGAGGATGGCGTCGGCGGCGCGGATCGCCTGGCGGAAGGCCTCCACCGGCTCGGGCCGCCCGGCGGCGTCGAGGTCGGCGTCGTAGAGGGGGATCGGGGCGAGGTCGACGGTGTCGACCGTGACGCCCTCCGGCGCCACCTCCGCGGCGATGCGCAGTAGGGTGCGGTTGTAGGACTCCCGGCGCAGGGAGCCGGCGAAGGACAGGACCCGCAGCGGCGCTTCCATGGCGTGCTCTTCCATCGTGGTGTGTCTCCGCGATGAAGGCACGGACCGCCGGTGCCAGGCAAGGCTGCCGGCGGAACGTGGGGGTGGGGTGGGGCGGTCAGCTCGCCCGCACCTCGGCGACGAAGCGGGCGACCTCGACGCGCAGCCGCTCGGCCTCGCGCGACAGCTCGCCCGACGCGCCGAGCACCTGGGACGCCGAGCTGCCGGTTTCGCCGGCGACGAGGCGGACCGTGCCGATGGAGGTGGCGATGTGCTCGGTGCCGACCGCGGCCTGCTGCACGTTGCGGGCGATCTCGCGGGTGGCGGTGTCCTGCTCCTCGACCGCGGCGGCGATGGTGGTCGAGATCTCGTTGATCTCGCCGACCACCCGGGCGATCTCCAGGGTGGCGGCCACCGCACCGTCGGTGGCCGCCTGAACGGACGCGATGCGCGCCGTGATCTCCTCGGTGGCCCTGGCCGTCTGGTTGGCCAGGGTCTTGACCTCCTGGGCGACGATGGCGAAGCCCCTGCCGGCCTCGCCGGCCCGCGCCGCCTCGATCGTCGCGTTCAGCGCCAACAGGTTGGTCTGGCTGGCGACGTCGGTGATGAGCTGGACCACGGTGCCGATCGCCCTGGCCTCTTCCGCCAGCGTCTGGATCGATGCGTTGGTGGCGTCGGCGCGGCCGCTGGCGAGGCGGGCGATCTCGGCGGACTGGCCGACGCGGCGGCTGATCTCGGCGATGGAGCAGGCCATCTCCTCGGCCGAGGCGGCGACGGTCTGGACGTTCATCGCCGTCTCGTCGGTGGCGGCGGCGACCACCGCCGACTGGGACCGGCTCTGGTCGGCCATCGTGGAGAGGCCACGGGCGCTGGATTGCAGCTGGGTCGCGGCCGAGGCCACCAGGGACACCCCCGTGCTGACGCTGGACTCGAAGGCATCGGCGAGACGGTGCAGGCTGGCACGGCGGTCGAGCGCCGCCTGGCGCTCGGTCTCCGCCACCTCGGCCTGCAGGCGCCGGTTCTCCATCGCCGCCTGCTTGAACACCGCCAACGTCTCGGCCAGCGCGCCGACCTCGTCCTTGCGCCCGAGGCCCGGCACCGCGCCGTCGAGGGCGCCGGCCGCCACGGACCGCATGGCGCCGGTGATCCGGCCGATCGGCCGGGCGATCCCGGATACGGCGATGGCGACGGACAGCGCGGTCGCCCCGGTGATGCCGGCGGCGGCGAGCAGCACCGTGGTCCACCAGGCGTCCACGTACACCGCGCTGGCGTCGGCGGCGGCGGTGTCCACCGCGGTGTTCATCCGGTCCACCAGGGCGTCGACGGCGTCGCGCAGACGCTCCAGGTCCGGGTCGACGGTGGCGTTGAGCAGCGCCAGGGCCTCGCCGGTGCGGCCGGCGAGGGCGAGCGGCTCGAGCCGCGCGTAGTCGGCCATCAGCGTCTCGAATCCCTGCGCGGCGGCCTCGACCTCGGCGGCCCAGCGCGGCGCGGCGGCCTTGACCGCCGCCAGCTGCGCGCGGATCTCCGTGGCGTTGCGGGCGACACCGTCGGCGGCGTCGCGCCGGCGCGCCATGTCGCTCTGGGCGACCATCTGGTAGGCGCGCCGGCCGATCCCCATCAGCAGGCGCCCCACCCGTCCGGCGTCGATGATCGCCTCCACGTCGTGCTCGATCAGCGCCACGTTGCGCTCCTCCACATGGGCCATGCGGCCCAGCGCGAAGAAGTTGGTGCCGAGGGTGACCAGCGCCAGCAGGCCGACGAGGATCAGGATCTTGGCGAGGACGGGCAGGTTGGCGAGGGACACGGGTGGCCTCCGGGGCGATGGGTGCGGCCGCCTAAGCAAGGACCGTTCCAGCGCCCGCAGGGGGCTGCGCTCCAGCAGACGCGCCGGTGGCGCGCCGGCGGGGCACAGAGCCGCGGACCGGAGGGCCGCGCTGCGTGGCAAATTGCGGCGCGGCCCGTCGCCGATTGCAATGATGCCGGAGGCTTCCGGGTGCGCCGTTTCCGGCGCACCGCTCACTGCGGTCGGCCGGCGGTCAGCCCGTCGCTTCCAGCTCGTCCACGAAGCCGCGGATCACCCCCAGCCCCTTCTGCCAGAACGCCGGGTCGGACGCGTCGAGGCCGAAGGGGGCCAGCAGCTCCTTGTGGCGCAGCGTGCCGCCGGCCGAGAGCATGGCCAGGTACTTCTCGGCGAAGCCCTTCTCGGCATCCTGGTAGACGGCGTAGAGGGAGTTCACTAGGCAGTCGCCGAACGCGTAGGCGTAGACGTAGAAGGGCGAGTGGATGAAGTGGGGGATGTAGGCCCAGTAGTTGCGGTAGCCCTCGTCGAAGCGCAGCACCGGCCCCAGGCTCTCCTCCTGCACCGCCAGCCAGATCTCGCCGATCCGCTCGGCCGTCAGCTCGCCCTCGCGGCGCTCGGCATGGACGCGCGTCTCGAAATCGTAGAAGGCGATCTGGCGGACCACGGTGTTGAGCATGTCCTCGACCTTGGTGGCCAGCATGATGCGGCGCCGCGCCGGGTCCCGCTCGCCGTCGAGCAGGGCACGGAAGGTCAGCATCTCGCCGAACACCGAGGCGGTCTCGGCCAGGGTCAGCGGGGTGTCGGACAGGAAATGCCCCTGGCTGCCGGCCAGCACCTGGTGCACGCCGTGCCCCAGCTCATGGGCCAGGGTCATGACGTCGCGGGTCTTGCCCTGGTAGTTCAGCAGCAGATAGGGGTGGACGCTGGGAACGGTGGGGTGGGCGAAGGCGCCCGGCGCCTTGCCCGGCCGCACCGCGGCGTCGATCCAGGCGTTGTCGAAGAAGCGCTTGCCGATGGCGCCGAGCTCCGGGGCGAAGCGGTCGTAGGCGCCCAGCACCAGATCGCGCGCTTCCGACCAGGGAATGCTGCGGTCGCTGTCGTCGGGCAGCGGCGCGTTGCGGTCCCAGTAGTCCAGGCGCTCCTGCCCGAACCACGTCGCCTTCAATCGGTAGTAGCGGTGGGAGAGGTCGGGGTAGGCCTCGCGCACGGCGCCGTGCAGGGCGTCAACCACCGCGTCCTCGACCCGGTTGGAGAGGTTGCGGGCCGACACCGGGCGCGCGTACTGGCGCCACGTGTCGTCGATCTCCTTGTCCTTGGCCAGGGTGTTGGTGATCAGGGCGAACAGGCGGGCGTTGGCGCCGAGCACCGTGCCGATGGTCTGCCCCGCCTCCTTGCGCACCGCGCCGTCGCGGTCGGACAGCTTGTTCAGGGCTTCCGCGCAGGTCAGCTCCTTGCCGCCGATGGGGAAACGCAGGTCGGCCAGGGTCTCGTCGAACAGCCGGTTCCAGGCGGCGCGGCCCACCACATGCTTCTCGTGCAGCATGCGTTCCATCTCGTCGGAGAGCTGGTGGTCGCGGTAGAGGCGGACGTCGCGGATCCACGGGGTGTAGCGCGCCAGCTCCGGCGACTGCGCCAGCGCGCGCTCCAGCGCCGCGTCCTCGATCCGGTTGAACTCCAGCGCGAAGAAGACGAGGTGGGTGGAGATCGCGTTCACCCGCTCCTGCATCGACTGGTAGAACTTGGCGATGGCCGGGTCGACCATGTTGCCGTTGTAGACCAGGCCGGCGTAGGACATCACCCGCGACAGGGTCTCGTCGATGCGCTCGTACTCGGCGACGGCCCGGCCCAGCCCCGGCCCGTCCAGGGCCGCCACCTTGCCGGCGTGGGCGGCATGGAACGCCTTGGCGTCCTCGTCCATGCGCGCCAGGTCGGCCGTCAGCTCCGGCGCGTCCATCGCCGGGTACAGGTCGCGCAGGTCCCAGGCGGGCAGGGACCCGGTGTCGGGACCGTCGGCGGTGTCAAGGGCGGCGCTGCGGATCATCCATTCCTCCCGATGCGGCAACCCACGGGATATAGGGGGGCCGCCCGGCCAAGGAAAGCCGGGTCAGCCGCCGCCGCGCCGCGACGCTTGGGCGGCGTCCCGGGCGGCGTCCTGGGCGGCGCGGTCGATGGCGGCGGAGATGCAGTGCTGGTGCAGCTTGCGCTTGGCCAGCGCGCGCGCCCGCATCTCGTCGACGTCCGCGGTGTTCATGGCCTCGACCGTGCAGCCGCGCCAGCCGTTGGCGTCGAGCGCACGGGCCACCTCGGCGTACCCGAAATACCCTTTGTCCGGTTGCGGCCAGGGCGGCCGCAGGTCGACCCGGCGCAGCACGAAGCGGTTGGACTGGCTGGATCCTCCCAGGTTCGTAAGGCGGGCGACCAGCAGCCGTTCGCCGTTGGGCTGGACAATGGCCAGGATGGGACGGATGCCGGTGATCGGTGGGTCGTTGGTCATGGCGCCGCGGGAGGCCGCTGATCGGTCATGGATACAACCCGTAGGCGGCAATTGCCAGCGGCAAGGTGTGCACGGACGGATCTTGACTGATCGCCCAGTCAGTGGTTAGCTGGTCCAGCAATGGATGGCCGGCACGGACGGCCGCCTCGGGACATGCCAGCATTCGGGGGAGGGCGTCGGTGTCGGAGCGCAACGCAAGCCACGCCATCCTCGACGCCGCGGAGCGGGTGTTCGCCCTGCACGGCTTCGACGGCTGCTCGATGCGCAAGATCGCGGCCGAGGCCGGGGTCGCCCAGGCCCTGCTGCACTACCATTTCGGCACGAAGGAAAAGCTGTTCGAGGCGATGTTCGCGCGACGCTCCGGCGCCATCAACGCGGCGCGCGCGGCACGGCTGGACGCCCTGTTCGCTCCGGCGCGGGCCGCGGCGCCGACGCTGGAGGACCTGGTGGAGGCCCTGTTCCGCCCGACCATGGAATTCGGTCACGAGGGCCAGCCGGGCAACCTGTTCTCGCGCATCCTCGCCGCCACCGCGAACGCCGACGACGAGCGCTCCCGCGCGCTCATCGGCGAGCATTACGACGCCATCGCCCGCCGCTTCATCGACGCCCTGCGCCAGGTCGAGCCGGCGCTGCGGCCCGACGACGCCGTGTGGGCCTACATGTTCGCCATCGGTGTGGGCATGACCATGATGGCGGCCACCGGCCGCGCCGGCCGCCTGTCCGACGGTGCGTGCGACGACGCCGACGTGGACACGGTGATGGCCCGGATCGTCCCGTTCATCGCCGGCGGCGTCCGGTCGCTGGCCGTTCACCGCTGCGCTCCCGACCCCCGCTGACCCGGCGGCGCCCCGCCGCCCAACCCGTTGAACTGCCAGGAGGAAACGTTCCATGCGCATGCTGCCGGTTGCCGTCCTCGCCGCCTTGGCCGCCGCCGTCCCGCTCGTCTCCGCTCCGGCGGCCCGGGCGGACACCGTCGAGATCACCCTGGTGAACGGGCACCCGCCCGTGTTCCGCTGGGTCAAGCACCTGCAGGAGAGCTTCGTCCCGGCCGTGGAGAAGGCCCTGGCGGCGTCCGGCCACACCGTGTCGTGGAAGCAGCTCTACGGCGGGTCGCTCGCCAAGGTCGGCGAGGAACTGGAGGCGATCCAGGAAGGGATCGCCCAGGTCGCCCTGGTGCCGTCGATCTTCGAGCCGTCGAAGCTGCCGCTCCAGAACATCACCTACTACACCCCCTTCGTCAGCACCGACCCCGGTGTCGTCACCGGCGCCGTGCAGACGGTGCAGCGCGCGGTGCCCGGCATGATGGCGGCGTGGGAACAGAACGACGTGGTCTACCTCGGCGGCGGCTTCGCCCTGGACGACTACCTGCTGTTCACCACGTTCCCGGTGAAGAGCCTCGACGACCTCAAGGGCCGCAAGATCGGCACGCCCGGTCCGTCCATCAACTGGATGAAGGGGACCGGCGCGGTCGGCGTCGCCGGCAACCTCACCGAATACTACAATTCGTTGCAGACCGGGCTGTACGACGGGGTGCTCACCTTCGCCACGGCGGCCCTGCCGGCCAAGATCCACGAGGTGGCGCCGCACATCACCCAGGTCGGGTACGGCGCCCAGTACGCCGGCGGCATCGCCGCCAACAAGGAGTGGTACGACGATCAGCCCGACGCGGTGAAGGCGGCGCTGGAGGCGGGGGCCGCCGCTTTCGAGGCGTCCTACACCGAGGACCTGCGCAAGGCCGCCGCCGCCGCCCTGGAGAGCATGACCGCGGCCGGCGCCACGCTGAACCCGGACTCCGCCGCCCTGCGCCCGGCCTACGCCGCCGCCATGGAGGACCCGACCACCCAGTGGGTGTCCACCCTGGAGGGGCAGGGCATGCCGGCCAAGGCGGTGCTGAAGGCCTACATGGAGACGGTGCGCGCCGCCGGGGCCGAACCGCTGCGCGACTGGGCGGGCCAGTGACCCCGGCGGGGAGGAGCGGAGCCGCACGATGACCGGTGAACCCGCTGACGCCGCCGGCCCCGGAGCCGGCGGCCGCGACGACGGGCTGCCCGGCGGCGACGGCCGCGCGCAGCGGTTGCTGGACGCCGGCACGGCCGCGCTCAACGCCGCCGGCACGCTGCTGATCGTCGCCGTCATGCTGGCGATCAACGCTGACGTGCTGGGGAGGGCCCTGTTCGACAGCCCGATCTCCGGCGTGCCGGAACTCGTCAGCCTGTCGATCGTCGCCATCGTCTTCCTGCAGGTGGGCCACGCTCTGCGCACCGGCGGGCTGACCCGGGCCGAGGCCTTGCTGGGCCGCCTGCCGCCGCGCGGCCGGGCGGCGCTGGAAGGGCTCTACGCCCTGCTCGGCGTCGCCCTGTGCGTGGTGCTGTTCACTGGCCTGCTGCCGCTGTTCGAGCGGGCGTGGACGCGCAACGTGTTCGTCGGGGCCATCGGCGACTTCACCGCGCCGATCTGGCCGGTGCGTCTGATCATGCTGGTGGGGACGGCGGCGCTGGGGCTGCAGTTCCTGGCCCGCGCCCTCCGCGCCGCGCGTGCGGCGGCGGGGAGGCGGCCATGACCGACCTGCTGATCGGCGCGGTCGCCCTGTTCGCCCTGGTGACGCTGATCTATGGCGGTGTCCACGTGGCGGTGGCGCTCGCCCTGTGCTCCTTCCTCGGCGTTCTGGCGATGACCGGCAACGGGGCGCTGGCCGGGCGTATGCTGGGGCTGGCCGCGGCGGAATCCATCGACTCCTACATCTTCGGCGTGGTGCCGCTGTTCGTCCTGATGGGCTTCGTCGTCTCCCAGGCCGACGTCGGGCGCGACGCCTTCGACGTGGCCAACAGCCTGTTCGGGCGCATCCGCGGCGGCCTCGGCATCGCCACGGTCGGGGCCAACGCCGTGTTCGCCGCGATCACCGGGATCTCCATCGCCTCGGCGGCCGTGTTCACCCGGGTCGCCGTGCCGGAGATGCTGCGCCACGGCTACTCCCGGCGCTTCGCCTACGGCATCGTCGCCGGCAGCTCGGTGCTGGGCATGCTGATCCCGCCCAGCCTGCTGCTGATCCTCTACGGGGTGCTGACCGAGCAGTCCGTGGGCGACCTGTTCCTGGCCGGCGTGCTGCCCGGCCTCGTCCTGGCGGTGGCCTTCGGCGCCGGTGTCTATATTCTGGCACGCCGGTTCCCCGGCTACGCCGGTGCCGCCATCGCCGAGGATTCGGCCCCCCTGTCGGCGGGCGCGATGGCCGTCAAGGGGCTGCCCATCGTGGCGCTGATCGCCCTGGTGCTGGGCGGCATCTACGGCGGGGTGTTCACGCCCACCGAGGCGGGCGGTGTGGGCGCGCTGGGCGCGATCGTCATCGGCCTCGCCCGCCGCGCCCTGGGACCGCAGCGGATCTGGCGGGTGCTGACCGACACCGGGCAGGTCACCGCGGCGATCTGCTTCCTCATCATCGCCGCCAGCATGTACGCCCGCATGCTGTCGCTGAGCGGCCTGCCGGAATACCTCAGCGCCGCCGTGGCCACCGCCGACGTCGGCTACTGGGGGGTGGTGCTGGGCTACGTGGCGCTGATCCTGGCGATGGGGACGATCCTCGACAGCTCCTCCATCCTGCTGATCGTCATCCCGCTCTTCCTGCCGATCATGAAGGCGCTGGGCATCGACCCGATCTGGTTCGGCATCGTCACCATCCTGGCGGTGGAGGTCGGGCTGCTGACGCCGCCCTTCGGCATGTCGGTCTACGTCATCAAGGGCACGGCGCCCGACCCCGAGCTGACGCTGGGCGACGTCTTCGCCGGCGCCTTCCCCTTCGTCGCCATCATGCTCGGCGTGCTCGGGCTGATCCTGGTCTTTCCCGGCCTCACCACCGCGCTCCTCGGGCGCTGACCATCCACAGGAGAGCCCCATGCCGCGCCGCATCGTCGATCTGTCGGTCCCGCTGGAGGCGGGAATCGCCTCCGACCCGCCGGGACACCTGCCGGCCATCGAGTACCTCGACCACCGCGCCACCGCCGCCGACATGGTGTCGTTCTTTCCCGGCGCCACCACCGACGACCTGCCGGGCGGCGAGGGCTGGGCGATCGAGCGGTTGACCATCACCACCCACAACGGCACCCATCTCGACGCGCCCTACCATTTCCATTCCACCATGGACGGCGGCAAGCGGGCGATCACCATCGACGAGGTGCCGCTGGAGTGGTGCTTCGGCCCGGGGGTGAAGCTGGACTTCCGCCACCTGCCGGACGGCCACGTGGTGACGGCCCAGGAGGTCGCGGCGGAGCTGGAGCGCATCGGCCACACCCTGCGCCCCTACGACATCGTCGTCGTCAACACCGCCGCCGGCGCCCGCTACGGCCAGCCCGACTACGTGGCCTCGGGCTGCGGCATCGGCCGCGAGGCCACCTTGTACCTGACCGAGCGCGGGGTGCGTGTCACCGGCACCGACGCCTGGAGCTGGGACGCCCCGTTCGTCCACACCGCCCGGCGCTACGCCGCGAGCCACGACGCCTCGATCATCTGGGAGGGGCACCGCGCCGGCATGGACCGCGCCTACTGCCACATCGAGAAGCTGGGCAACCTGGAGGCGCTGCCGCCGACCGGGTTCATGATCGCCTGCTTCCCCTACAAGATCCGCAACGCCTCGGCCGGGTTCACCCGGGCCGTGGCGATCTTCGAAGACTGAAACCCCGCGCCGGAGGAACCCCATGTCCGAGCCCACCGCCAAGCCGAAGAAGACGCCGGCGCCGAAGGTCATCATCACCTGCGCGGTGACCGGCGGCATCCACACGCCGACCATGTCGGACGCCCTGCCGTACCGCCCCGACGACATCGCCGCCCAGGCCATCGCCGCGGCCGAGGCCGGCGCGTCGATCCTCCACCTGCACGCCCGCGACCCGCAGGACGGCCGCCCGACGCCCGATCCCGCCGTGTTCATGCAGTTCCTGCCGCGGATCAAGCAGAACACCGACGCGGTCATCAACATCACCACCGGCGGCGGCCTCAACATGACGGTGGAGCAGCGCCTTGCCGCCCCGCTCCAGGCCAAGCCGGAGATGTGCTCGCTCAACATGGGCTCGATGAACTTCGGCATCTTCCCCCTGGCCGACCGCTACACGGAATGGAAGTTCGACTGGGAGGAATCCTATCTGCGCAACACGGACGACTTCATTTTTCGCAATACGTTCCGTGATATCGAACGAATCCTTAAGACATTGGGCGAGGAGCACGGCACCCGCTTCGAGCACGAGTGCTACGACGTCGGCCACCTCTACAACGTCGCCCACTTCGTCGACCGCGGCCTGCTGAAGCCGCCCTTCTTCGTGCAGATGATCTTCGGCATCCTCGGCGGCATCGGCGCCGACCTGGACAACCTGCTGTTCATGAAGCGCACCGCCGACCGCCTGTTCGGCGACGCCTACCGCTGGTCGGTGCTGGCGGCGGGGCGCCACCAGATGCCCTTCGCCACCCAGGCGGCCCTGATGGGCGGCAGCGTGCGCGTCGGCCTGGAGGACAGCCTCTACATCGGCCGCGGCACGCTGGCCGCCTCCAACGCCGAGCAGGTGGCCAAGGTCCGCCGCATCCTGGAGGAGCTGGGCCACGAGATCGCCACCCCGGCCGAGGCCCGCGCCATGCTGGCGCTGAAGGGCGGCGACCGGGTCGGGTTCTGAGGCCGCAGGAGGAGGAGCGCGCCATGGCCGGCAACCCCATCGACGGCTTCGTGGTCGATCCCGCCGGGATCGACCATGTGGGCCACGACCTGCAGCGCCCGGAGTGCATCCTGGCCGAGCCCGACGGGTCCTTGTGGGCCGCCGACGCCCGCGGCGGGGTCGTGCACATCCGTCCCGACGGCTCCCAGCGGCTGGTCACCCAGCGCGCCCGGTCCGCCTTCGCCGAGGCCACCGACGAGGAGACCCGCTTCGTCAGCGGCACTCTGCCCAACGGGCTGGCGTTCGCCGCCAACGGCGACATCGTCATCTCCAACTTCGGCACCGACCGGCTGGAGGTGATGACCCGCGACGGCGCCACCCGGGTGCTGGTCGACCGCATCGACGGGGCGCCCATCGGCAAGGTCAACTTCGTGCTGCGCGACCGCCGCGACCGGCTGTGGCTGACCGTGTCGACCCGCATCACCAACTGGATGCGGGCCATGAGCCCGAACGTGGCCGACGGCTTCGTCGCGCTGTACGACCAGGGCCGCCTGCGCATCGTCGCCGACGGCTTCGCCTTCACCAACGAGATCCGCCTCGACGCGCGGGAGGAGTGGCTCTACGTCGCGGAGACCTGCGGGCGCCGGGTGACGCGCCTGCGCGTCGCCGAGGACGGCAGCCTGAGCGGGCGGGAGGTGTTCGGCCCGGCCGACCACGGCGCCTTCATCGATGGCATCGCCTTCGACGCCCACGGCAATCTCTGGGGCACCCACGTGATGACCGACCGGGTGTTCGCCATCACCCCCGACGGCGACCTGCGCATCCTGCTGGACGACGACCACGGCAGCGCCGCCGGACGGGCCCTGATGGACGCGTTCGCCCGCGACACCGCGACGCCGGACCTGATGCTGGCCTGCGGCGGCACCATCGCGCCGTGGTGCGCCAGCGTCACCTTCGGCGGCGCCGACCTGCGCACGGTGTATCTCGGCAGCCTGCGCGGCAGCCGCATCGCCCGATTCCGCTCGCCGGTCGCCGGCCTGCCTATGGCACACTGGCCGCTGCCCTGACGGGCGGAGGGGGCGGCCGCGACGGTTCGGCCGGCCGCCTGTTGGGTGAAAACGCGGGCGTGGCCGAGGGGAGGGCGCGAATGGCGCGGGCGGCGAGGCGATGGACGGTGCGGCTGGCGGCGGTGCTGGTGGGATGCTTGGCGCTGGCGGCGTGCGCGAACCCGCAGAACGAGGCGGCGCTGGCCGCGCCGCGCACCCTGGTCGGCCTGCCCAAGGCCGAGCTGCTGGCCTGCGCCGGCGTGCCCGATGCCAGCGCCCAGGCGGACGGCACGGAGGTGCTGTCCTACCGGCGCAGCCAGACCATCGTCGAGCGCGAGGTGGACTGGGAGCCCGACCGCCTGCTGGCGCGCCACGGCATCCGCGCGCTTCGCCCGGAGGTGGAGGTGTGGTCGCGCACCTTCGGCTGCGAGGCGACCGTCGTGGTGCGCGACGGCCGGGTGGCCGAGCTGCGCTACGACCGCCAGCGCGACCCGGAGCTGTGCTACCGCATCCTCGGCGCCTGCCTGCCGCCGGTGCGCTGAGCGGGACCGCCTAGCGGCGCTGCCAGACCTTGCTTTCCATGTAGCGGTTGGCGAGGAAGCGGTAGGTCAGCTTCTGCAGCTGCTCCAGGGTCTGGGAGCGCTCGATGGGCACGCCGTCCCAGGCCTGCAGCAGCTCCTCCCACTCGATCAGCCGTTCGCGCAGGTCGTCGCGGGTCTTGCGGATGAAGGTCACGGTCGAACCGAACGACTTCAGCGCGCCGACGACCTCGCCGGTCTGGGCGTCGGCCTGCTCGAAGATGGCGTCGAACTCCTTCATGGGGCGGCGCAGCAGCCCCTGCATGCGGGCGATCTCCGACGCCAGGGTGCGGTCGCTGCGGTAGATCTGCGCCATCCGCTGCAGGTTCTCGCTGATCGCCCGGATGTGCTTGAAGCGGTCGCGCAGCGCCTCGATGTACGACAGCTCCTGCGTCAGGTCGTCGACCCGGTCGTTGATGTACTGTTCCGGGTTGTCGGTGACGTTGAGCTTTTCGGCGATGGCGCGGAACGCGGCTTTCAGGCGGGTCTTGGTCTGCGGGTCCTCGACGATCTGTTCCAGCTCGTCGATGTCGACGACGATCATCTCGCTGCCGGTGATCCAGGACACGAGCTGCATGGTCAGGCGGCCGCGGGCGATCAGCCGGTGCTTCTCGTCGACCGACCAGGAGGCGGTGCCGTCGAGCAGTTCGCCCGGGATCTTCTCGCCCGGGCGGATCTGCTTCACGTAGCGCAGGCCCTCGGCGACCGTCTCCAGCAGCCGGTAATCGTGGCTTCCCTCCGCGATCTGAAACGATTCCGCCAGGGTGTGGAAGGGCAGGGACGCCTTGAGCTCGCCCAGCAGGATGTTCAGCACCGGCTCCTTGGAGGTCGGTTCCACCGCGAAGAACGCGGCGGGCAGCGAGAAGACCTTGTGCTGGAAATCGAAATGGGTGTCCCGCATGAGGGCGGGCGCGCCATCGGTGGGCGTGTCGGCGGTAGCCTCGAGGTTCGCGTCGTCGCTCATGGTCCGACCGGCGGAAGGGTGAGCGTTATCCCTACAGGGAACCCCGTTCCGCTGCAACCGTGCTCACGCCGGCCACCGGCCGGGGCCCGCGCGCCCTACAGGAGATCGCGCAGACGGAACCAGGTCATGGCCAGGACCAGGGCGGGGGTGCGCAGCATCGGGCCGCCGGGGAAGCGGCGGTGGGGGATGCGGGCGAAGACGTCGAAGCGCTCGGCCGTGCCGGCCACCGCCTCGGCGATGGTCCTGCCGGCGATGCCCGCCAGGGCCACGCCGTGGCCGGAATAGCCGTGGGCGAAATAGGTGGTCGGCGACAGGCGCCCCAGGTGCGGCATGCGGTTGACGGTGATGGCGACGTGACCGCCCCACATGTGGGCGACGCGCGCCTCCCGCAGCGACGGGAACACCCGCACCATCTTGCGCCGCAACGCCTGGGTCAGCCCCGGCCGGTCGAGCCCGGAGTAGCTGACGCCGCCGCCGAACAGCAGCCGGTGGTCGGGCGACCGGCGGAAGTAGTTGAGCACGAAGTTCATGTCCGACGCGGCCACGTCCGCCGGCAGCAGGGCGGTCGCCATCGCCTCGCCCAGCGGCTCGGTGGCGAGGAGGTAGGTGGCCACCGGCATGATGGTGCCCGACAGCTGCGGCACCAGCCCGTTCAGATAGGCGTTGCCGGCCAGGACCAGGTGGGCGGCCCGCACCAGCCCGCGTGCCGTGCGCACCGAGGGCGCCGGCCCGGTGTCGAGCGCCGTGACGCGCGAGCCTTCGAAGATCCGCACCCCCGCGGCGGTGGCGGCATCGGCCAGGCCGAGGGCGTAGTTCAAGGGGTGGAGGTGGCCGCTGCCGGCGTCGTGCAGGCCGCCGACATAGACCGGACTGGAGACGTAGCGGGCGAGGCCGGCGCCGTCCAGCAGGGTCGTGCGGTCGTAGCCGTAGCGCTCCCGCAGCTCCTGCTGCATGGCGGCCAGGTCGCCCATGTGCCGATGCTTGGGCGCGGTCAGCACGTAGCCCCAGGTGAGGCCGCAGCGGATGGCGTGGCGCGCCACCCGGTCGGCCAGCAGCGCCTTGGAGTCCTCGTTGAGGTCCCACAGCCGGCGCGCGTCGTCGCGGCCGACCCAGCGCTCGACGTCGGCCATCGCCTTGTTGTAGCCGGTGATGATCTGGCCGCCGTTGCGCCCCGAGGCGCCCCAGCCGACCCGCTCCGCCTCCACCAGCACCACGTCGTAGCCGCGCTCGCGCAGCTCCAGCGCCGCCATCAGCCCGGTGTAGCCGCCGCCGACCACGCAGACGTCGCAGCGCTCCTCGCCGGCCAGCGCGGGGTGGGCCGGATGGGGGTTGGCGGTGTCGGCGTACCAGGACGGCGGGAAGGAGGCGGCGATCATGCGTCTCGGATAGGCCGCGGCGCGGGTGCCGTCAACCGCCGAGGCCGCCCGGCCACCGCATGACGGCCCTGCTGCCGGTAGGGTCTTCGGCGGTGTTTGCCGGCGGCGCCCACCGTGGCACTGGCGCGCCGCCCCCCGATGGCACCATAGTGGGGCGTCCTCAACAAAAGGGAGGCCGCCCGGCGTTCCCGCGCGGGCCGTTTCGTTCATGGCTTTCATGGATGACTTCATCAAGAAGAACCGCATTACCGAAGTCGAATGCCTCGTGCCCGACATGTCGGGCATCGCTCGCGGCAAGATCGTGCCGGCGGAGAAGTTCCTGCGCATCCTGCGCGATCGCGGACTGCGGTTGCCGGAGGCGATTTTCGTGCAGACGGTGACCGGCGAATACCCGGAAGAAGACAACATCACGTCGGACGAGAACTCCGACATCTACATGATCCCGGATGAGCGGACGATCCGTTTCGTGCCCTGGTACAAGGAGCCGACGGGGCAGGTCATCACCGACTGCGTCTACGCCAACGGCGACCCCGTCGATTTCTCGCCGCGCCACGTCCTCAAGCGGGTGCTGACGCTCTACGAGGAGCGCGGCTGGAAGCCCGTGGTGGCCCCGGAGCTGGAGTTCTTCCTGGTCCAGGTCAACAAGGACCCGGACTATCCCCTGGTGCCGCCGGTCGGCCGCAACGGCCGGGTCGAGAGCGGGCGCCAGGCGTTCGGCATCGACGCGGTGAACGAGTTCGATCCCATCTTCGAGGAGATCTACGACTTCTGCGAGGTGCAGGACATCGACATCGACACCCTGACCCACGAGGCGGGGGCGGCGCAGATCGAGATCAACTTCAACCATGGCGACCCGCTGGAGCTCGCCGACCAGGCCTTCCTGTTCAAGCGCACGGCCCGCGAGGCGGCGATCCGCCACCAGGTCTATGCGACCTTCATGGCCAAGCCCATGCAGAACGAGCCGGGCAGCGCCATGCACATCCACCAGTCCGTGGTGGACGCGGCCACCGGCCGCAACCTGTTCGCCGAGCCCGACGGGTCCGACAGCCCGCTGTTCATGTCGCACCTCGCCGGGCTGCAGAAGTTCCTTCCCTACGTCATGCCGCTGCTGGCGCCCAACGTGAACTCCTACCGCCGTCTGGTCCCCAACTCCGATGCGCCGATCAACGTCCACTGGGGCCGCGACAACCGCACCACGGGGCTGCGGGTGCCGGTGTCCCAGCCCGACGGCCGTCGGGTGGAGAACCGGGTCGCCGGCGCCGACGCCAACCCGTACCTGGCGATCGCCGCGTCGCTGGCCTGCGGCTGGCTGGGCATGTCCCAGGGGCTGGAGCCGACCGAGCCGGTCAAGGGGTCGGCCTACCGACTCGCCTTCACCCTGCCGCGCCACCAGGGCGACGCGCTTGGCAAGTTCAACGCCTGCAAGCCGTTGCGCGAGGTGCTCGGCGACAAGTTCATCGCCGCCTTCACCAGCGTGAAGGAGGCGGAGTACGAAGCGTATCATCGGGTGATCAGCTCGTGGGAGCGCGAGAACCTGCTGCTCAACGTCTAGCGTGACGGAACGCCGCCCCGGCCCCGGCCGTCCGGGGCGGCGCCGCCCCGGGCCACGCCGCGCCGGGCCATGCAGCCGATCGTTGCGCCGGCGCCCCCTCCCAACGTCCCGAAAAATGTCCAAAAATATCCGACAAATTCGCAGCAATTGCGGCGGGCATCTGAAGAAAACGCACTCCGGAATGCCGCGTTATTGGCGATCAACCGACTAAAATACCGACATTTGACGCCGCATCGGTCACCGTCTACTGTCGTCGTATAGAAGACGAGGACGACATGGCACAGACCGCCTCCACGCGATGGACGAATCCCGGCGCCGCGGTGACGATGCCGGTGCCCGAGCGCTTTCCCAGCGTGCCGGCGGTCGTTCTCGTGGCCCTTCTCGGCATGCTGCTGCTGCTGGGGGCCGGCGGGGCCATGCTGTTCGGGGTGGCGCAGGCGCACGCCGTCCGCCCCGGGACGGCGCTGACCTCCTCCATGGGACCGCTGGCGCCGCTGCCGGCGATGGAGTTCACGCTGGCCGGCGAGCGCCGCCTGCACACGGTCAACCTGCAGGTCACCCTGGAGTTCGCCCCCGGGACGGATCCCGAGGCCGTCGCCCAGTCGGTGTCGCGGGTCGCCGCCGCCGTCAACGGGCGCATGACCGAGATGCAGCCGGGCGAACTCGCCGGGGCGGCCGGCACCAGCCTGGTCAAGCAGCAGGTCAGCATCGCCGCCAACCGGGAGTTGAAGCCGCTGCGCGTGCGCTCGGTCATGCTGCAGCACTTCCTGGTCCGCTGACCCCGCATCGCCGACCGCCGTCCTCCCACGCTCTCGACAGGCCGCAGGGAATGGGGAACACTCCCGCCCGAAGGATGAAGACGGGAAGGAGACTGTCGTGGCGGAGTTCGATTTCGACCTGTTCACCATCGGCGCGGGGTCCGGCGGGGTGGCCGCCAGCCGGCGTGCCGCCGCCTTCGGGGCCAAGGTCGGCATCTGCGAGGGCAGCCGCGTCGGCGGGACCTGTGTGATCCGCGGCTGCGTGCCCAAGAAGCTCCTGGTCTACGCCAGCCAGTTCCGCGACGGGTTCGAGGACGCCTGCGCCTATGGCTGGGACTCCCATGTCCCCGGCTTCGACTGGGCGCGGCTGATCGCCAACAAGGACCGCGAGATCGACCGCCTCAACGGCATCTACCTCGGCATGCTGGAGACCGCGGGCGTCACCCTGGTCACCGGCCACGGCCGGGTGGTCGACCCGCACACCGTCGAGGTCGCCGGGGCGCGCTACACCGCCCGGCGCATCCTGGTCGCCACCGGCGGCTGGCCGGCGCTGCCGTCCATCCCCGGCATCGACCACGCCATCACCTCCAACGAGGCGCTGCACCTCGGCCACCTGCCGCACTCCATCCTGATCATCGGCGGCGGCTACATCGCCGTCGAGTTCGCCAGCATCTTCCGCGGCCTGGGCGTCGAGGTCACCCTGATGATCCGCGGCGAGGAGCTGCTCAACGGCTTCGACGACGACATCCGCGTCGCGCTGGCGCAGGAGTTGCGCCGGCGCGGCATCCAGATCCTCGCCCGCACCAAGCCGCACACGGTGACCGAGGGGCCGGGCGGATTCACCGTGACCGACCATCTCGGCCGCGAGCATTCGGCCGGTCTGGTGATGGCGGCGACCGGCCGCCGCCCCAACACCCGCGAGCTGGGGCTGGAGGAGGTGGGGGTGGAGCTGACCGGGGGCGGCGCGATCCAGGTCGACGAATGGTCGCGCAGCAGCGTGGAGTCCATCTACGCCATCGGCGACGTCACCGACCGTATGGCGCTGACGCCGGTGGCCATCGCCGAGGGGCGCGCGCTGGCGGAAACCCTCTACAACAACAACCCGATGTCGGTGAGCTACGACAACATCCCCACCGGGGTGTTCACGCTGCCGCCGCTCGGCACCGTCGGCCTCACCGAGGCCGACGCGCGGGCCCGCTACGGCAAGGTGGACATCTACCGCACCGGGTTCCGGCCGATGAAGCACACCCTGTCGGGACGCGAGGAGCGCGTCCTGATGAAACTGGTGGTCGATGGCGAGAGCCAGCGGGTGCTGGGCTGCCACATGATGGGCATGGACGCGCCGGAGATGGTGCAGGGGCTCGCCATCGCCCTGAACAGCGGCGCCACCAAGCGCGATTTCGACCGCACCATCGCCCTTCACCCCTCGACGGCGGAGGAGTTCGTGCTGATGCGTGACAAGCTGGCCGATCCGTCACCATAGGGCGTATGCCGCCGGTCGGCCGGTCACTGCATCCCGGGCAGGTGGGCGGCGGTGGGAGCGGGCGCTTGTAACGCTTCCAGGCGGCGGACTGTTGGGGGCGCGGGAGGTGAGTCACCGTACGCCGGCGATGCCGGCCGTGGCGGCGGTGACGCGCCTGGCCCCGTTCCACAACCTGGCAGGAGTCCTCCTCCATGTTCATGCACAACAAGCGCCTGATGTACACCGTGCGGGTGTCGGAACCGAATCCCATGCTGGCCAGCCTGATGCTGGAGCAGTTCGGCGGTCCGCAGGGCGAGCTGGCGGCGGCGATGCGCTACTTCACCCAGGGGCTGGCGGACGAGGATCCCGGCCGCAAGGACATGCTGATCGACATCGCCACCGAGGAGCTGAGCCATCTCGAGGTGATCGGCAGCATCGTCGCCATGCTGACCAAGGGTGTGAAGGGCAAGCTGGCCGAGGGGGCGGAGGAGACCGCCGACCTGCTGGCCAACATCACCCAGGGCGGCTCCAGCCACACGCTGTCGCTGCTCTACGGCGGCGGTCCGGCGCTGACCAACTCCGGCGGGCAGCTGTGGACCGCGGGGTACGTCGATTCCATCGGCGACCCGACCTGCGACCTGCGCTCCAACATCGCCGCGGAGTCGCGGGCCAAGATCATCTACGAGCGCCTGATGAACGTGACCGACGACGCCGGCGTCAAGGAGGCACTGGGCTTTCTCATGACCCGCGAGATCGCCCACCAGAAGAGTTTCGAGAAGGCACTCTACTCCATCGAGAACAACTTCCCGCCGGGCAAGATGCCGGGGGACGAGCGGTTCGCGAACACGTACTACAACATGAGCCAGGGCCCCGGCGACATGCGCGGGCCGTGGAACCAGGGCGACCAGTGGGACTACGTCGACGCCCGGCCGGACCAGCAGGCGGTCGACGGCGGCGACGGCAACGCCTCGGTGCGCCTGGCCGCGGCGGAGATCGCCTCGGTCGACAAGGTGGCGGAGCGCACCAAGTCGCGCCTCGACGTGGACCCGACCACCGGCGCCGACATCGGTGCCGGGCCGGGAGCGGGCAAGACGAAGCCGGTCGGCGCGACCTGACCCGCCGTCCTCACGGGGCGGAGCCGGCGACCGCCGGCTCCGCACCCGCCGCGGCGTCGTCCCGCCGCTTGCCGCTGACGCCGATCAGCCACAGCAGGATCAGCAGGCCCGGCAGCGCCCCCGCCATCGACAGCAGGAAGAACGCACTCCAGCTCATCTGATCGGCGAGCCAGCCGGACGAGGCACCGAGCAGGTCGCCGCCCAGCTTGTAGAAGCTCGACAGCAGCGCGTACTGGGTGGCCGTGTAGGAGGCGTGGCACAGGCTGGAGAGATAGGCGACGAAGGCGGCGGTGGCGATGCCGCCGCAGACGTTCTCGGCCGCCACGGTGACCGCCAGCATGGACAGGTCGTGGCCGGCCCAGGCCAGCGCGACGAAACCGAGGTTGGACACCATCTGCGCCAGCCCGCCCACCAGCAGCCCGCGCAGCACCCCGATGCGGCTCACCAGCACGCCTCCGGCCAAGCCGCCGACGATCGTCGCCCACAGGCCGAACAGCTTGGTGACGTTGGCGATCTCCGTCTTCTCGAAGCCCAGGTCCACGTAGAACGGCGCGGCCATGATGCCGGCCAGCACGTCGCCCAGCTTGTAGCAGGCGATGAAGGCGAGGATCGCCACCCAGGCGCGCCGGGTCATGAACTGGGCGAAGGGCGCCACCACCGCACCGTAGAGCCACGCCAGCGTCTCGGCGCGCCAGCCGTGCAGGTGGGGACGCGCCTCCAGCCAGGCGGCGACGTGGCGCTCGCGCGCCGCGGCGTCGGCCGAGCCGGCGGCCGCGGGCTCCCGCGTCAGCAGCACGGTGACCATGCCCACCGCCACCAGACCGGCCATGGTGTAATAGGCGGCGTGCCAGCCGAAGAACGAGGCGACGTAGAGCGCGCCGGCGCCCGAGGCCAGCATGCCGAAGCGGTAGCCCAGCACCAGCATGGCCGCTCCGGCCGCCTGCTCCTCCTCCTCCAGCAACTCCACCCGGTAGGCGTCGATGACGATGTCCTGGCTGGCCGAGCAGAAGGCGACCACCACGGCGCAGACCGCGGTCCACCACAGGTCGGCCAGCGGGTCGGTGCTGCCCAGCCCGACCAGCGCCGCCATCAGCGCCACCTGGGTGACCAGCGCCCAGCCGCGGCGCCGGCCGAACACCCGGGTGATCACCGGCAGGCGCAGCCGGTCGATCATTGGCGCCCACACGAACTTCAGCGCGTAGGGCAGGGAGACCAGGGCGAACAGGCCGATGGCGGTCTTGCTGATCCCGCCCTCGCGCAGCCACACCGACAGGGTCGCGCCGGTGAGCGCCAGAGGCAGCCCCTCGGAAAAGCCCAGGAACAGGATGGTCAGCACGCGGCGGTCGAGATAGACGGCGGCGGCCTGGACCCACGACGACGCTTTCACGCGGCACTCCCCTCTGTGGCGGCGGCGCGGCGCCGGTGCGGACGTTATAGGCACGCCATCGGGCCGCGGCCAACCCGCAACGGCCGCGCCCGCCCCGGCCGATGGCGCGCCGGCCCCTGCGACACCACGCCGCAGCGTCCCGCCGCCGGCCGCCGCGGACCGGGCAAACGCCCGGGTTCGCGCGTGAATTGGCGGCCGTTCCCCGGACCCGGCGGCCGGCGCCGCCCCCCGCCTTCGCCCGCGGCGCCGAGGTGCGGGACATTTTCCAGTTACACGTGTGAATGATGATTTGCTACATTAGCAATATGGAAACATAACCATTGCCGATGGCCGTGGCACGGGCCGGCGGGCCGCGCCCGGGGTCCCGTCTGGGGCCCCCCCGTCTGGGGCCATGGTGACGTCGCCCCGGGCGGTGGCGCCGGCGGGCTGCGCACGAAACGGCACCGGGCAGGAACGGATCACAGGGGAGAACGCACATGATGCTGTCACGCCTGCGTCGTCTACTCGCCTCCACGGCGGTCGGGGGGGCGGTCGCCTTCGGGGCCGCCGCCGGGCTGGCGCCCACCGCGGCCCTGGCCGCCGGCGGCCCGGACGCCGCGGCCCTGGCCGGTACCTGCGCCGGCTGCCACGGGCCGGACGGCTCCAGCCTCGGCCCGGCCACCCCGACCATCGCCGGCCTGTCGGTCGAGTACTTCGTGCTCTCCATGGAGGATTTCCGGACCGGCAAGCGGCCGTCCACGGTGATGCAGCGCATTGCCAAGGGCTACACGGACGGGCAGGTCGCGGCCATGGCGGCGTGGTTCCAGGACCGGCCCTTCGTCCGCGTCGCCCAGCCCGTCGACCCGGCCAAGGCCGCGGAGGGCAAGCGGCTGGCCCGCACCTTCTGCGAATCCTGCCACGAGGAGGAGGGGCGGGTGGGTGACGGCGTGGGCGTGCTGGCCGGCCAGAAGCTGGCCTACATGGAGTTCGCCATGGAGGACTTCCTCGACGGCTCACGCGAGATGGAGAAGCGGCAGGCCCGCAAATACGCGGAGCTGAAGGAGGCGCACGGGGACGCGGGGTTCGATGCGATCCTGCACTACTACGCCGGCCTGCAATGAACCGGGAGGAACGCACCATGACCAGGATCGACCGTCGTTCGTTCGTCGCCATGGCGCTGGCCGGCGCCGGCACCGCCGCCGCCGCCGGCGTTGCCGCCCCCCAGGTCGCCCGCGCCGCCGGGGCCAGGGTGGTGGTGGTCGGCGGCGGCCCGGCCGGGGCCACCGCGGCGCGCCATCTGCGCCGCCTCGACCCCACCGTCGCGGTGACGCTGATCGAGGCCAACCGCGACTACCACACCTGCTTCATGAGCAACGAGGTGCTGGGCGGAGAGCGGAGCCTGGAGAGCCTGCGGGTCGGCTATGGCGGCCTTGCCGCGGCGGGCATCACCGTGGTCCACGACCTGGTGACGGGGATCGACGGCGCCGCGCGCACCGTGGTCACCCGGGGCGGCGACCGCTTCGCCTACGACCGCTGCATCGTCGCGCCGGGCATCGAGCTCGTCTACGACAGCATCGACGGCTACAGCGCCGCCGCCGCCGAAACCGCCCCCCATGCCTGGAAGGCGGGGCCGCAGACGGCGCTGCTGCGCCGCCAGCTGGAGGCGATGCCCGACGGCGGCACCTTCGTCCTGGTGGCGCCGCCCAACCCGTTCCGCTGCCCGCCGGGTCCGTACGAGCGGGCGAGCCTGGTCGCCCAGTACTTCACGCGGCACAAGCCCCGCTCCAAGGTGATCATCCTCGACGCCAAGGACGCCTTCTCCAAGCAGAAGCTGTTCGAGCAGGCCTGGGCCAAGTTCTACGGCTTCGGCGGCGCCGACAGCATGATCGAGTGGGTGCCGGCGGCCAAGGGCGGCGCCGTCGGGGCGGTGGACGTGGCGGGGCTGGCGGTGGAGACCGACTTCGACCGCGTCGCGGCGGCGGTGCTCAACATCATCCCGGCCCAGCGGGCGGGCCGGATCGCCGCCGACGCCGGGCTGACCGAGGGCGACTGGACACCGGTCGACAAGCGGACCTTCGAATCCGCCAAGGTGCCCGGCATTCACGTTCTGGGCGACGCGTGCGACGCCACCGCGATGCCGAAATCGGGCTATTCCGCGAACTCCCAGGGCAAGGTGACGGCGGCGGCGGTGGCCGCCCTGCTGCGCGGCGAGGAGGCACCGGAGCCGTCCTACGTCAACACCTGCTACTCGATCGCCGGCCCGGACCACGGCTTTTCCGTGGCTGCCGTCTACACCTACGACAAGGCGACGAACGCGATCGCCGCGGTCGAGGGCGCCGGCGGCCTGTCGCCGCTGGATGCCAGCGACGCCGACCGCAAGCGGGAACGCGCCTACGCCCATTCCTGGCATCGCAACATCGTCGCCGACAGCTGGGGCTGAGGAGCGCCGGCCGTGTCCGCCCGTGCCTTCCCGTGGGTGTCCCGCCGCGTCGCCGGCGCCCTGCTCCTCGCCGCCGGCGGGGCGGTCTTCACCGCCCTGCTGGTCGGCGGGTTCCACGCCTTTGCCGACCTCACCAACCGGACGGAGTTCTGCATCTCGTGCCACGAGATGGAGAGCGGCCCGTACGCCGAGTACACCCGGACCATCCACTTCAACAACCGGACCGGGGTGCGGGCGCAGTGCGCCGACTGCCACGTACCCGAGGCGTTCGGCCCCAAGCTGGTCGCCAAGGTGGTGGCGGTCAAGGACGTCTACCATTCCCTGATGGGAACCATCGACACCCGGGAGAAGTTCGAGGCCCGCCGCCTCGCCATGGCGCAGCGGGTGTGGGCGACGATGGAGGCGTCCGGCTCGCAGCCCTGCCGCACCTGCCACGATTTCCGGGCGATGGATCTGGAGGAGCAGGGCCGGCGCGCCCGCGCCAAGCATCCGGCGGCGATGCAGGAGGGCAAGCACTGCGTGGCCTGCCACAAGGGCATCGTCCACGAACTGCCAGCGGATTACGAGGGCGACTGATGGCGGGACGACCGGCAATCGGGCGGCGGGTGCGCGCGGCACGGCCCGCGGGGGTGTTGGCGATCGGGGTTCTGGCGGCGCTGCTGGGGTGGCCGGGAACCGCCCCGGCCGCCGCCGACGGAAACGGGGCCGGTGTGGGAGAGGGCGACCTCGGCTCCGTCGTCCGCGGCGGTCGCCTCTACGACGACTGGGCCAAGGAGATCGGAGCCACGGTGCCCGAATCCGGGTCCGGGTCCGGGTCCGGGGCCGGGGAGGGGCGGACGCCGGGCCGCTGCGTCGCCTGCCATGGCTGGGACTACCGTGGCCGCGACGGCGAGCGGGGGCGGGGCGGCGGGCCCGGGGCGGCCGCCGGCCTGCAGGCCCTGCGCGGCGGCGACCCCGCGGCCGTCCTGGCGGTCCTCGCCGATGACCGCCATGGCCACGACGCGGTCCTGGACCACGACGACGTCATGGACCTTGCCGCCTTCGTCACCCGCGGGCAGGTGGCGATGGACCGGACGGTGGACCCGGCGACGGGCCGCGCCGCCGGCGCGCCCGGCCCGGGCAACGTCCTGTTCCAGACCATCTGCGCCAACTGCCACGGCATCGCCGGGCAGGCCATCGCGCGCGCCCCCGCGCTGGGCGACGCCGCCCGCGGCAACCCGTGGCAGGCCCTGCACACCCTTCTGAACGGCCACCCCGGTGGCGACATGCCGGCGTTGCGCGTCCTCGGCCTCGGCGCCCTCGGCGACACGCTGGCCCATCTGCAGACGCTGCCGCCGCGCGCCCTCGAAGCCTCGATCGCGCGCGGCGGCCGCCTCTACGACACCTGGTACAAGGAGAACCGGCAGGACCCGCCGGCCACGGTGCATCCCGCCTATCCCGGGCCGCTGCCGCCCGGCGTGCTGCCCCGCACCACCTGGCGCTGCAAGGAATGCCACGGCTGGGACTACCGGGGACGGGACGGCGCCTATGGCGACGACGCCCACCACACCGGGATCGCCGGGGTGCGCGACCGGGCCGGCGGCGATCCGGCGGCGGTGGCCGCGGTGCTGGACGACGCGACCCACCGCTACGGCGCGCTCCTCAGCCCCCGCGACCGCGCCGACCTCGCCAACTTCGTCGTCCACGGCCAGGTCGACATGGACGCCGTGATCGACCGGGCCACGCGGCGGGCGCGGGGCGACGCGGCCGCCCATGCGGATCATTTCCAGACCATCTGCGCGCCCTGCCATGGCCGGGAGGGACGCGCCATCCGCACCATGCCGCCGCTCGGCCGGATCGCCGCCGGCGATCCCTGGCGGGCGCTGCACGGCATCCTGAACGGCCATCCCGGCGAGGCGATGCCGCCGCTGCGGGCATTGCCCGAAGCGACGGTGTCGGGAATACTCGCGCACACACAGGGGTTGCCGGCCCGCCATTGAGCGGGCCGCCGTTCAACAGGGGGCGTCGCATGGAAGAGGTTTCGGTCCGCACCGCAGTGGCGGGGCTGGCGTTCCTGGCCGGCATCGTGTTCGGAGCCACCGCCCAGAAGACCCATTTCTGCACCATGGGCGCCATCTCCGACATCGTCGTGATGGCGGACTACCGCCGCTTCCGGTCCTGGCTGCTGGCCATCGCCGTGGCGCTCGCGGTGAGCCAGGGCCTGTGGGCGGCCGGGGTGATCGACCTCAACGGCTCCATCTACCGCACCGCCTCCCTCGGCTGGATGGGTGCCATCCTCGGCGGGGCGATGTTCGGCTTCGGCATGACCCTGGCCGGCGGGTGCGGCAACAAGACCCTGGTGCGCATCGGTGGCGGCAGCCTGAAGTCAGTGGTCGTGTTCATGGTGCTGGGCGTCACCGCCTACATGACCCTGCGCGGCCTGATCGCCCTGGCCCGGGTGGAGATGGAGGCGGCCACCAACCTGGACCTCGGCATGGCGCAGGGCGTCGACGAGATCCTCGCCGCCACCACCGGCCTGCCGGCGGCGGCCCTGCGCCTGGCGGTGACGGCGCTGGCCGCCGGGGCGGTCCTGTGGTGGTGTCTCAAGGACGCGGCGTTCCGCCGCTCGGGCAAGGACGTCGCCGCCGGCCTCATCATCGGCTTGATCGTTCCGGCGGGATGGTGCATCACCGGCGTGGTCGGCCACGACGACTTCGAGCCGACGCCGCTGGCCTCCTTCTCCTTCATCGCCCCGATCGGCGAGAGCCTGCAATACCTCATGACCTTCACCGGCTCGACCATCGACTTCGGCATCGCCACCGTGGGCGGCGTGATCGCCGGGTCCTTCCTGATGGCGGTGGCCACCGGCACCTTCCGGGTCGAGGCCTTCGTCGGCGCCGAGGACATGCTGGGCCATCTCGGCGGGGCGGTGCTGATGGGGGTGGGCGGCGTGCTGGCGCTGGGCTGCACCATAGGCCAGGGGCTGACCGGGATCTCCACCCTGGCGGTCGGCTCGGTGCTCGCCCTTCTGGCGATCCTCGCGGGCGGGGTGCTGGGCATGAAGTACTTGGAAGAAGGCTCCTTCGGCGGCGCCCTGCGCGCCGTCCTCACCCGCGGCTGAGCGGCCGTTTCCCTCCAGGAGAATGCGCGGACATGAGCATTGACACCACCGTGACCCGAACCCTCGACGTGCGCGGGCTGAGCTGCCCGCAGCCGCTGATGAGGACCAAGAAGGCGATCCAGGGACTGCCGGTCGGGGGCCTTCTGGAGGTGACGAGCACCGATCCCGGTTCGCTCGACGATTTCCCGTCCTTCTGCCGCGCCACCGGCCACGAGCTGGTCGGGCTCAAGGAGGAAAAGGGCGACTACGTGTTCCTGCTGCGCCGCGCCAAGTAGGCGGCGGCCCTCCCGGCGACTCCGAAGCAGTGGAAAATTTCCGGGTGCCGACGTATAGGGTTGATCCCGTGGGCCGGCCCTGGCCCAATGATCCCTTGGGCCGGCCCTGGCCCAATGGAGGTTGACCCGGAAGGAAAGAGTGAGCGTCATGGCCGAGCGTTGGACCCCGGAGAGCTGGAAGACGAAGACGGCGAAGCAGTTGCCGGTCTATCCGGACGCGGCGAAGGTCGAGTCCGTCGTGCAACGCCTGGCCTCCTACCCGCCCCTGGTGTTTGCCGGCGAGGCGCGGCGGCTCAAGCAGCATCTGGCCGACGCGGCGGCGGGCAACGCGTTTCTGCTGCAGGGCGGCGACTGCGCCGAGAGCTTCGCCGAGTTCCACCCCAACAACATCCGCGACACCTTCCGCGTGCTGCTGCAGATGGCCATCGTGCTGACCTTCGGCGCGGCCATTCCGGTGGTCAAGGTGGGGCGCATGGCCGGCCAGTTCGCCAAGCCGCGCTCGGCCGACTACGAGACGGTGGACGGTGTCGAGCTGCCGAGCTACCGCGGCGACATCATCAACGGCTTCGAGCCGACCCCGGACATGCGCATCCCCGATCCCGAGCGGATGATGCAGGCCTACACCCAGGCGGCGGCCACGTTGAACCTGCTGCGCGCCTTCGCCCAGGGCGGCTACGCCGACCTGCACAAGGTGCACCAGTGGACCCTGGGCTTCGTCGAGCGGTCGCCCGCCGGCGAGCGCATGCGCGACCTGGCGCAGCGCCTCGACGAATCGCTGGCGTTCATGGCGGCCTGCGGCATCACGGCGCAGACCACCCCGCAGATCCGCGAGACCGACTTCTTCACCAGCCACGAGGCGCTGCTGCTGCCGTTCGAGCAGGCGCTGACCCGCATCGACAGCACCTCGGGCGAATGGTACGACGTCTCGGCCCACATGCTGTGGATCGGCGACCGCACCCGCCAGCTCGACGGCGCCCACGTGGAGTTCCTGCGCGGGGTGCGCAACCCGATCGGCCTGAAATGCGGGCCGACCAGCGACCCCGACGAGTTGATCCGCCTCATCGACATCCTCAACCCGGTCAACGAACCGGGACGGCTGACCCTGATCGTGCGCATGGGGGCGGACAAGGTGGCGCAGATGTTCCCGCCGCTGCTGCGCCGGGTGCGGGCGGAGGGGCGCACGGTCGTGTGGTCGTGCGACCCCATGCACGGCAACACCATCAAGGCCTCCAACGGCTACAAGACGCGGCCGTTCGAGCGGGTGCTGGGCGAGGCGCGCGACTTCTTCGCCGTGCACCAGGCCGAGGGCACCCACGCCGGCGGCGTCCATTTCGAGCTGACCGGCCAGGACGTCACCGAGTGCACCGGCGGCGCCCAGGCGATCACCGACCACAAGCTGGCGCTGCGCTACCACACCGCCTGCGACCCCCGCCTCAACGCCAGCCAGGCCCTGGAACTGGCCTTCCTGCTGGCCGAGGAGTTGAAGCGCGCCCGCGACCAGCGCGACGCCGAGCGCCGCGCCGCCGCCCGCGCGGCCCAGTGACGCAGGGCTCCGCCCGCCGGCCCCACCGCCGCCTGTGAAGCCCCTCTCCCCGGCGGGGAGAGGGGACGGGGCCGGAGGTCCGCCGCCGCCGGCGGTCGCCCCGGCGTCCCCGCCAAAGCCTCTTCCCTCGCGCCGCCCGCCCGTATAAAGCTGGACGCTCCGTGCCGTGGCCGGCCCCCGGGCGGCCGGGCGGGCACGGCACCAGACGCCGGGAACGAGACGCCGGGAACGAGGCAATGGACGGCAACAGCGCGACGACTTTCCCCTATCCGGACGCCGCCACGGTCGGCGACTGGACGGACACCTACTTCAAGCGCACCAAGGAGGCGGTCGGCAAGTTCGGCGACAAGCGGGTCGTCTACGCCGTCTTCATGCGCCGCCCCGTGGTCTGCGCCCCGCGGCTCGCCATCGACTGGCTGAAGGCGGTCTGCGCGCAGCGCGGCACCGAGGTCGGGATCGAGCTGAACTACGAGGAGGGCAAGTGGATCGGCGCGGGTGAGCCGATCATGTACCTCACCGGCTCCCTCTATCACCTGGTGGACCTGGAGACGCTGTTCCTGATGAAGCTGGGGCCGGCCTGCGTGGCCGCCTACAACGCCTTCACCATGTGCGCCGACCTGCCGAAGGCGGCGTTCCTGGCCATGGACGCCCGCCATTGCGCCGGCACCGAGATGGCCGAGGCCATGGCCTACGCCGCCTCGGTCGGGTCGGAGCGGGCGCGCCGCAAGGTCGGGGCGCGCGGCTTCGTCGGCAACGCCACCGACGCCACCGCGCGGTATTTCGGCCAGAGCCGCGGCATGGGCACCATGCCCCATGCCCTGATCGGCTACGCCGGCTCCACCGTGCGCGCCGCCGAGATGTTCCACGAGACCTTTCCCGACCTGCCGCTGACCGTCCTGGTGGACTATTTCGGGCGCGAGGTCACCGACAGCCTGGCGGTGTGCCGCCGCTTTCCCGAGCTGGCGGCGGCCGGCAAGCTGGGGGTGCGGCTGGACACCCCGGGCGGCCGCTTCGTGGAGGGGCTGGACCCCCCGGCGTCCTACGCGGTGCTCGAGCGTCACGCCCCCCACGCCATTCGCGGCTACCGCGACGAGACCCAGCTCCGCTACCTCATCGGCACCGGCGTCTCGGCGGCGGCGGCCCACCACATGCGCGAGAAGCTGGACGAGGCGGGCTTTCCGGCGGTCAAGATCGTCGCCTCCAGCGGCTTCGGGCCGGCCAAGTGCCGGCTGATGGCGGAGGCCAGCGCCCCGGTCGACGTGGTCGGCACCGGCAGCTTCCTGCCGGAGCACTGGAACGAGACCTACGCCACCGCCGACATCATCGAGTACGATGGCGAACCGCGGGTCAAGGTCGGGCGCGAATTCCTCTTCCGCCGCGGCTGACTCCCCCGTCGTCGCTGTCGACGCGGACCCCCGGTCTGCCTATGATGCCGGCTCGCGGACGGGATGGAGGAGAGCGTCGTGGGGCAACGGGATAACGGCGGCGGGGCGGGCGGCGTGGCGCCGCGCGAGCCCTTCACGGGCACGCCGGCCGACCGGCTGATCCGGTTGTGGCGTGGCGACGACGAGCGGTTCGACCAGCTTCTCGACGAGATCCTCGACGCCGGGCGCCAGGCGGTGGTGGACGCCGCCGCGGCCAAGCTGCGCGAGGACGAGCGGCTGTCCTTCCTGGACGACGTCGAGACGCTGGCCGAGATCGTCGACCGCGTCGACGAGAACGGGCGGCGTGTCACCAGCAGCCTGTACTGGTTCGTGGCCGAGGTCGACGGCGAGCTGACGGTGCCGCCGCCGGCCGAGGCCATCGCCACGGCGGTGGACGACGCCGAGCTGTTCGAGGGCGAGGAGCGGCTGCGCGTGGTGCCGGTGTGGCTGTCGCCGGAGGAGCTGTCCTACATGGAGGCGGTGGACCGCCGCGCCCTGCTGAAGCGGGTGGTGGCGGCGTTCGACGGGGTCGGCCGCTTCGCCGCCGAGCAGGAGCTGCTGGCCGACGGCAGCGACGAGGGCGGCATGCTGGCGGTGCTGGGCCTGCTGGACGAGCCGCACGACGACGCCTTCCTGCGCACCGACGAGGACTGGGACGAGGAGCTGTCGCCGGAGGGGCAGGAGCGCATCCTGACCGCCGTCGCCGAAATCTCCTCGGCGGTCGCCGCTGCCGATTCCCGCATCCGCCGCTGCCGGCCGGTGGGCGGGCTGACCGACCTGCTGGAGTTCGTCGCCGAAGGGGCGTGGGACGACGACGCCCTGCTCGACGAGCTCAGCCAGTTCCTGGACGTCGCCTCGGACGAGACGACGGACGGCGTGCTGGACGCCCGCGTGCGCTACGTGGAGGACGGGCTGGAGGTGCTGGTGTCCGACGCGTCCGGCCGCATGCTGGACCAGGCCAGCTTCGACATGTCGGACGAGCAGCTTCCGCAGGCGGTCGACCTGCTCAAGCGCCGCTGCCGCACGGTGGAGCCGGCGGACCCCGACGAGCCCGGCTGAACGGCCCGGCTGATCCACCTGGCTGAACGGCCCGGCCGCCCCTGAACGCGGCTGCCCCGCCGGCCAACCGGGCAGGGGATGGCCGGGGCGGCCCCGCGACCCCCGGGCGGCGCGCCTGTTGTTCTTCGGACCGGAGATCCCGACAGTCCGAAGACGGAGGCCGTCCCGATGCCGCGCATCCTCGCCGCGATCGTCCTCGCCGCCGCCGGTGCCGCCGCCGGCGTGCTCGCTGCCGCCGACGCCGCCCACGCCGGCCCGCCCCGCCACGCCCTGGCGCTCTACGGCGACCCGAAGTACGGGCCGGGCTTCGCGCATTTCGACTACGTCAACCCCGACGCCCCCAAGGGCGGCGCGGTCCGCCTGTCGGCGGTGGGCAGTTTCGACACCCTGAACCCCTACACCTTGAAGGGGGTGCCTGCGGCCGGGCTCGGCGCGACCTACGACACGCTGATGGTCGGCTCGGACGACGAGCCGTTCTCCCAGTACGGCCTGCTCGCCGAGACGGTGGAGGTCGCCGACGACCGGAGCTGGGCGCGCTTCGTGCTTCGCCCGCAGGCGCGGTGGCATGACGGCCGCCCGGTGACCGCCGCCGACGTCGCCTTCAGCTTCGAGACTCTGGTCGCCAGCCACCCCTTCTTCCGCGGCTATTACGGGGGGGTCCGGACGGTCGAGGTGGAGGGCGAGCGGGCCGTCCGCTTCCTGTTCCGCCCCGGCGCCAACCGGGAGCTGCCGCTGATCCTCGGCCAGTTGCCGGTGCTTCCCCGTCACCACTGGCACGGGAGGGCGTTCGCCGCCTCGACCCTCGAGCCGCCGCTGACCAGCGGCCCCTACCGCGTCGCCCGCGTCGAGCCCGGCCGCACCGTGGTCTACGAGCGGGTCGAGGACTACTGGGCGCGCGACCTGCCGGTGATGGCGGGCCGGCACAATTTCGGCTCGATCACCTATGAGTACTACCGGGATGCGGCGGTGGCGTTGCAGGCGTTCCGCTCCGGCCTCGTCGATTTCCGCGCCGAGACCGCCGCCAAGACCTGGGCCACCGGCTACGACCTGCCGGAGGTCGCCGCCGGCCGGATCGTCCGGGAGGAGATCCCCCACCAGAACGTCGCCGGCATGCAGGGCTACGTCTTCAACACCCGGCGTGCGGTGTTCCAGGACCCGATGGTGCGCAACGCCATCACCCACGCCTTCGACTTCGCCTGGACCAACGAGACGTTGCTCTATGGCGCCTACACGCGGACCGACAGCTACTTCGACAACTCCGACCTGCAATCGGCCGGGGTGCCCGACGCGGCGCAACGCGCGCTGCTGGAGCCGCTGCGCGGCCAGCTGCCGGAGGAGGTGTTCCTGCGTCCCTACGAGCCGCCCTCCACCGACGGGCCCGACGGCCGCCGCCGCGCCCTGCTGACGGCGCAGCGCCTGCTGGAGGCGGCGGGCTGGACGGTGCGCGACGGCGTCCGGGTCAACGCCGGCACCGGGCGGGCGCTGACGTTCGAGATCCTGCTGGAGTCGCCGACCTTCGAACGCGTCACGCTGCCCTTCGTCGCCAATCTGCGCCGCCTCGGCGTTCGCGCCCGCGTGCGCACGGTGGACGCGACCCAGTACCAGAACCGCATCCGCGACTTCGATTTCGACATGGTGGTCCATGTCTGGCCGCAATCGCTGTCACCCGGCAACGAGCAGCGCGGCCTCTGGGGCTCCGAGGCTGCGGACTCCCCGGGCAGCCAGAATCTCGCCGGCATCCGCAGCCCGGCGGTCGACCGCCTGATCGACGCGGTGGTCCGGGCGACGACCCGCCGCGACCTGGAAACCGCGGTCGCCGCCCTGGACCGCGTCCTGCTGTGGGGCCACCACGTGGTGCCCCATTGGCACAGCACCGCCTACCGCGTCGCCTATTGGCGCCGCCTGCACCGGCCCGACGTGGCGCCCCCCTATGCCCTGGCCTTCGAGACTTGGTGGGTCGCCCGCGACGACGGCTCCGTCGCCGAACGGCGGTGATGCAGGCCGCCGCACGCCGCCGCACACGCCGCCGCCGATCTCCCACTTAAGGACGATTTGACGAAAATGCACATCTTCCTATATGTCATCGCTCCCCGCCGGCTCGGCTGACCGGCACGGGATCGCCGCCGCCGCGGGCCGGACGGGCGCACGTTGCAGATGGACGACGCGGACATGGACACGATCGGTCGAACGGGAACGATCCTGGTGGTCGAAGACAACGCGCTGATGCGCAAGCTGTTCGTCCGCTGCCTGGAGGATGGCGGCTTCGCGGTGGTCGAGGCGGAGGACCCGCGGTCCGTGCTCGGCCTCATGCGCGACGTCCGGCCGGACCTGGTGGTGATGGACATCCTGATGCCGAACCTCACCGGCATTGAGCTGATCGGGCAGATCCGCGGCGCCGCCGATCTCGCCGCGACCCCGGTGGTCGCGGTGACCAACCTCGCGTCGCCGGCCGACCGGCGCCGTCTCGCCGCGGCCGGGTTCGACGGCCACCTGGCCAAACCGATACGCCCGAAAGAGTTTTCAGGGGAGGTCCGGGCCTTCCTCGACGCCGCGGCGCCGGTCCCCATATAACGCCCGCCCGGTTCCGCCCACCCGGCTGCCCACCCGGCCGCCCACCCTCCGATCCGCCCCAAGGAGGCGCACGCCCATGGCGCGTTACCTCGTCACCGGCGGTTGCGGGTTCATCGGTTCCCACCTCGTGGCCCGGCTGCTCGCCGGCGGCCACGCGGTGACGGTGCTCGACGACTTGTCGACCGGCCGGCGTGAGAACCTGCCCGCCGCGGCGACCCTGGTGGTCGGCGACGTCGCCGACGGTGCGGTGGTCCGCACGGCGATGGCCGGCGTCGACGGCTGCTTCCATCTCGCCGCCATCGCCTCGGTCGAGCGGTCACGGGAGGATTGGCTGGCCACCCACCGCACCAACCTGTCGGCCAGCATCGGCGTGTTCGAGGCGGCCCGGGACGCCCGCAGCGACGGGCCGGTTCCGGTGGTGTACGCGTCCTCCGCGGCCGTCTACGGCGATCCCGCGGAGGTGCCGCTGCGCGAGGGGGCGCCGACCGTGCCGCTGTCCGCCTATGGTGCGGACAAGCTGGGGTGCGAGCTGCACGCCCGCGTCGCCGACGGCGTCCATGGCGTGCCCACCACCGGCCTGCGATTCTTCAATGTCTACGGGCCGCGTCAGGACCCGGCGTCGCCCTATTCCGGGGTGATCTCGATCTTCGCCGAGCGCATCCTGCGCGGCCGGCCGGTGGTCGTCCACGGCGATGGCGGGCAGGTCCGCGACTTCGTGTACGTGGGGGATGTCGTGCGCTGTCTCGCCGCCGCCATGGCGACGCCGCGGCGCGGCGCCCCGGTCCACAACGTGTGCACCGGTCGGCCGACCACCGTCTCGCGGCTTGCCGGGGTGCTGGCGGAGCTGTCGGGGCGCCCGCTCGACCTCCATCACGGTCCGGCACGGCCCGGCGACATCCGGGTGTCCGTGGGCGACCCGGCAACTCTGACCGCGGCGCTGGGCGTGACCTGCGCCACCGCGCTTGCCGACGGCCTGCGGGAGACGCTGACGTGGCTGGGCTGACCGGGCGTCGCCTGCGCCGCGCCCTGGCCGCGCTCGGGCTGGGGGTCGCGGCGGCGCTGCCGGCCACCGCCCGCGGCGGCGCCGGGGGGACGCCGTGGGTCGTCTATTACGCGGACACCGCGCCGCCGGCCGCCTTCGCGCCCTACGACCTGGTGGTGCTGGACAGCGAGCATCATCCGCCGCTGCGGCCCCTCAGGGACCGCGGCAAGACCCTGCTCGGCTACATCAGCCTGGGCGAGGTCGAAAGCCACCGCCCGTGGTACGGCACGGTGCGGTCGTGGGGCATCCTGTCGGACGAGAATCCGAACTGGCCCGGCAGCTTCTACGTCGACGTGCGCGACCCGCGCTGGGTGGCGATGGTGGTCGAGGAGCTGGTGCCGGCCCTTCTGCACCGGGGCTTCGACGGGATCTTCCTCGACACCCTCGACAACCCGCCGCACCTGGAGCGCACCGACCCCGCGCGCTACGCCGGCATGACCGAGGCGGCGGCGCGGCTGGTGCGGACCATCCGCCGGCACCACCCGCGCATCGCCATCATGCTGAACCGGGCCTACGAGATCCTGCCGGGGACCGCGGAGGCGCTGGACTACGCGCTGGGCGAATCCGTCTACACCACGTGGGATTTCGCGGCGGGCACGGCCACGCTCCAGCCCGCCGAGGACCACCGCTTCCAGGTGGAGACGCTGCGGGACGCGATGCGCCGCAACCCGCGCCTGGAGGTCATGTCGTTGGACTATTGGGACCCCGCGGACACCGCCGGCGTGCGCCGCATCTACGAGGTCGAGCGGGGCTACGGCTTCTCCCCCTATGTCTCCGTGGTGGAGCTCGACCGCATCGTTCCGGAGCCGCGCCCGTGAGCCCGGCCGGCCGCGCCCCCGCCCGCGCCCCCGCCTTCCATCGCGCGCGCCGCTGCGCACGGGCGCTGGCGGTCCTGGCGATCCTGGCCATCGGCGGCACGGCGGCACCGTGCGGGGCGTCCGCCGCCGGCCCGGCGGAGGTGGCACGGACCGTCCTGGCCCTCTACGACGGCCGCGAGGAGAACCGCATCCGCCTCAGCCGCATCCACACCATGGCGGAGATGCCGCTCAACCACCTCGGGCTCACGGTCGTCTACCACGACGTCTCGGGCGGGCTGCCGGACCTGGCGCGCTGGCCCGGCCTGCGCGGCGTGATCACCTGGTTCGCCGGCCAGCCCTTCGACGACCCCGCGCCCTACGTCGCCTGGGTGGAGCGGGCGCTCGACCGCGGCCTGCGGATGGCCGTGCTGGGGCAGCCGGGGGTCGCGGCCTCCCGCGACGGCACCCCGAGCCCCGGGCGCCTGGCCGACCGCTTCCTGCGCCGCTTCGGCCTTGCCGACGGCGACGGCTACACCAGCCTCACCTACCAGGCCGCGGTTGTGGTCGCGGACCCCGCCATGGTCGGCTTCGAACGCCCGCTGACCGGCGTGCTGCCGGGATACGCGCTGCTGCGCAAGGTGGACGACCGCGTCGCCTCGCACCTCGTCCTGCGGCGCGGCGGCGATCCCGCCAGCGACAGCCATCTGGTGGTCACCGGGCCGGCCGGCGGCCTGGCCGGCGAAGGGTACGCCCGGCACTACGACGCCTCCTTCAACCGCACCTCCTGGGTCATCGACCCGTTCGCCTTCTTCCGCGCCGTCTTCGCCACCGACGCGGTGCCGAAGCCCGACGTGACGACCCTGTCCGGGCGGCGCCTCTACTTCAGCCACGTCGACGGCGACGGCTGGCGCAACGTCACCGAGGTGGCGCCCTACGCCGAGTCCGGCGCCCTGTCGGCCGAGGTGGTGCTGCGGGAGGCGGTGGCCCCCTTCCCCGACCTGCCGGTGACCATCGCCCCCATCGGCGCCGACCTGGACCCCGCCTGGCGCGGCGGGCCGGCGTCGCGCGCGGCGGCCGCGCGGTTGTTCGCCCTGCCCCAGGTGGAACCGGCCAGCCACACCTGGACCCATCCGTTCATGTGGTCCTTCTACCGGGACTACACGCCGGAATCCGAGGACGCCTTCCGCGCCGCCGCGCCGGGGCGGGGCGGCATGATGGCGCGCCTGTGGGGCGGCGGCGAGCCGGAGGTCGTGGGCGAGGGCGGCGGCGAGGGCGCCGGGGCCGGCGCCGCGGAGGGGCTGGACCTCGGGCACTACGCCCGGCCCCGCGCCTATCTGGACGAACCCTTCGACCTGGAGCGTGAGATCGCCGGGTCGCTGGCCTATGTGGCGACCCTCGCCCCGCCGGGCAAGGCGGCGCTCCTGGTCCAGTGGTCGGGCGACACCAGCCCCTTCGAGGCGGCGCTGGCGGCGACCCGGCAGGCCGGCGCCCGCAACATCAACGGCGGCGACACCCGCATGGACCCGGAGTATCCGTCCTACACCTCCGTCTCGCCGATCGGCCTGCCGGTCGGGGCGGAGCGGCAGATCTACGCCGCGGCCTCCAACGAGAACACCTACACCGACCTGTGGACCAACCGCTTCTTCGGCTTCCAGAACCTGGTCCACACGGTGGAGAACACCGAGACGCCGATCCGGGTGAAGCCCTTCAACATCTACTACCACATGTACTCCGGCCAGAAGACGGCGGCGCTGAACGCCCTGCGCAAGAACCTGCAGCACGCCCGCCGGGCGGAGCTGGCGCCGGTCACCGCATCCACCTACGCCGCGATCGCCGAGGGGTTCTACAGCACCCGTCTGGTGGCCGACGGCGAGCGGCGCTGGCGGGTCCTCGACCGCGGCGCCCTGGCGACCCTGCGGTTCGACCACGCCACGTTCCTCACCGTCGACTTCGCGCGGTCCGGCGGGGTGATCGGCCAGCGCCATCACCAGGGCAGCCTGTACGTGGCGCTGGACCCGGCGGTCGCGGAGCCGGTGGTCGCCCTGGCGCCCGGCGATCGCCCCGACGTCGCGGCCGTCGCCGCGCGCCCGTACCTGGTGGAGGGGCGGTGGGCGTTCGGGCGGCTGGCGGTGGATGGCACCGGCTTCACCGTCGACGCGCACGGCTACGGCGCCGGCGCGATGGTGTGGCGGATGCCGGAGCCCGGGGCCTACGACGTGGTCGCGCGGCGGGACGGGGCGGCGCTGTGGCAGGCGCGGGTGGCGGTCGGGGAGGACCGCCGGCTCGCCGTCACGGTCGACACCCCGGCCATCGCGCCGGTGTCGCTGCGCGTCACCCGGGCCGGCGTCTGAGGGGGCCGCGGCGGGCATGCGGGGCCATCTCCTCATCGTCGCCGTGGTGCTGGCGGCGGCCATCGCCGTCAGCCTGCTGCTGCTGCCGCGCGGCGGCGAACTGGCGCTGATGCGGTTCCGTGACCACGACTATGTGGCCGCGCGCGCCGCGTACGAGGCCCGCTACGCCGCCGGCGACCGCAGCGCCGCCACGGTGATGCCGCTGACCCGGCTGCACCGGGAGGAGGGCGACATCGACGCCGCGATCGCGGTGATGGAGGCGTTCGTCGCCGCCGAGCCGCGCCAGGTGGAAGGCTGGGAGCTGCTGGCGTCGCTCTACCGTTTCGCCGAGCGCATGGGGGACCACCTCGACGCGGTGGAGGAGATCGCGCGCCTGGCGCCGTCGGAGGCGGTGTTCCGCGAGCTTGCCGCGCTGCACGGCTATTACGCCGACCACGACGGTCAGGCCGAAGCGTTGCGCCGCCTGGTGGCGATCCGTTCCGACGAGGTCGAGGCGGCGGTGGAGCTGGGGCGCCTGCTGGCGGCCCGCGGGCGCTTGGCGGAGGCCGCCACGGTGCTGCTCACGGCCGACGACCGCGCCGCGGCGCGCGGTGACGGCGGGCCGGCGGCCGAGGCCTTCGACGCCGACTCCCGGGTGCTGCTGATGCACCTCCTGGTCGACCTCGACCGCACCGAGGAGGCGTTCGAGCGGGCCGGGCGCTGGCTGGCCGGTGCGCCGCCGGCGGGGGCCATCCTGAACCTGGTCACCACCTTGAGCGACAGCGGTCATCCCGACCTGGCCTACCGTCTCCTGCTGCCATTCGCGCCCCGCGCCGTCGGCGAGCCGGCCCTGGAGCTCACCCTGTGCGAGCTGGAATCGGCGCTCGGCCGGCCGGGCGAGGCACGGGCGCGGCTGGTGGCGTGGTGGGCGCGCGGCGCCGTGGGGGATGCCTGGCTCGGCCGCTTCGTCGCCGCTGCGCTCAACGCCCAGGCCCCGGGGCTGGCCCGCGACGCCGTGGCCGGGCGCGACCTCCGGCTGCTGGCGGACTGGGCGCTGGTCGGCGTCGCCGGTGCCGCGTTCCGCAGTGGCGACCGCCCGTTGCTCGACCGCCTGACCGCCGAACTCGGCGACGACGCCTTGGCGGCGCAACCGCTGCTGGCCGGCGAGATCGCCGTGTCGCGGGGTGACACGGCGCTGGCGGCGCGCTGGGCCCGGGCGCTGCTGGACGACCCGGCGTCCACGCCGGCCGACGCGCTGTCCGCGGTGCTGCTTCTGGCCCGTGCCGGCCAGCGCGACGGCGCGGCCGCGGCGTTCGCCGGCATCGCCTCGGCCGATCTGCCCGACGACGCCCTGGACGCCCTGGGCGAGCTCTACATCGCGTTCGACCGGACCGCCGCCGGCCTCGGCTGGCTGGCGGAGCGCCGTGCCGCGCGCCCGTCGCCGGCCGCCGACCGGGCCTGGGTGCGGCTGGCGGCCCGCGCCGGCGATCCCGCCGCCGGGGCGGCCTGGCTGGACCGGCATCCGGTCGCCGACGCCGCACTGCTGCGCGACCTGGCCGCCGCCGCCGGCGAGCGCGGGGACGCGGGGCTGACCCTGGCGCTGGCGGCGGCGCAGCGGCTGGCGGCGCTGGCGCCCGAGCCGGCCAACCGCCTGGCCCTTGGGGGCGCGCTGCTGGCCGCCGGCCGCGGCGGCGAGGCGGTGGCGATCCTGCGGGACGTCCTGGACAGCGCAGGGCCCGACGCCGTCGCGCTGTACGCGGCGGCCTTGGAGGCTGCCGGGGAGAGCGACGGCCTCGCCCGGTTCCTGTCGGAGCGCCTGGCGGCGGGCACCCTGGACGCCGCGCAGCAGGAGCGCATCGCCTATCGGCTGCTCGACCGCAAGGCCCACCGGGCGGCGTTGCCGGTGCTGCACGCCCGGGCGGCCACCGGCGCGGCGGAGTGGCTGTCCGCCTACGCCGAGGCCGCCGCGCTATCCGGCGAGGTCGACGCCGCCGCCTCGCTTCTGGCGACGGAGCTGCTCCGCCCGGGCCTCGACGACGCGGCGCGCGAGCGGCGGGCGTACCTGCTGATGGACCTCGCCCCGGCCCGCGCGGTGGAGCCCCTGGCGGGACTCGCCGACGCCGACCCCGCGCGCTGGTGGCCGTTGGCCGCCGAAGCGGCGCGGCGCGGCGGCGGCGCGGCGGCCGTCGCGGCGTGGCTGGAGCGGGTCCTGGTCCGTCCCGACCTGGCGCCGGCGGTGGCCGAGGCGATGGCCTACGCCCTGATCGACGCGGCCGGGCCACGGCGGGCGCTGCCGGTGCTGCGCCACTTCGCCGAGGCCGCCGTGGCCGGACCGTGGGACGGGCTCTACCGCGACGCGCTGGGCCGGCTGGGGCGGCGCGACGAGCTGCGCCGCCACCTCGCGGCGCGGGTCGCCGCCGATGGGCTGCCGCCGGCGGTCCGGCGCGAGACCGCGTTCGCCCTGCTCGACCTCGGCGACAAGGCGGCGGCGGAGCGGGTGTTCCGGTCGCTCGCCGCGGCCGAGGGGCCGGACGGCGCCGACCTGCGGCAGCTTCTCTTCCTGTGGGGCCCGCGGCCTCCCGAGGAGGCGCTGGGGTGGCTGGAGCGGCGGGCCCGGGGCGCCCGCACCCCGGCGGAGGCGGCGGGGTGGTACGCGCGGCTGGCCGGGCTCGGCGGGGCCCGCCGGGTCATCGCCGGGCTCGGCGGTGGCGGTGGCGGGGCGGCGGCGCCGGCGACGGCCAAGGCCGCGCTGATCGAGGCGCTGGCCGCGCAACGCGACGGCCCCGCCCTGGCCGCGGCGGTGCGCACGGCGGTGGCCGGCGAACGGGATCCGGACCGGTTGCGACGCTACGCCCGGCTGGCCGAGGGGCAGCGCCAGATGGCCGCCGCCGCCGCGGCCTGGGCGGCGCTGCTGGAGGTCCGGCGCACCGATCCGGACGCGTTGCGCCAGCTTGGCATGATCGCCTACGACGACGGCCGGCCGGGCGACGCCGAACGCCATCTGTCCCGGTACGTGTCGGGTGGCGGGGGCGACTACGAAGCCAACTATGTCCTCGGCGAGGCGCTCACCGCGGGGCGCCGCCCGGAGGAGGCGTCCGGGGTCTACCGCACGGCGTTGGCGCAGCTCCGGCGGGCCGGCGCCACCACGGACGCGATGCGGCGGACCGAGGCCAACCTGTTGAATCGTCTGGGCCGCGTCGACGATTCTGTGGCACTTTACGAAAAGCTGAATCGAATGCGGCCCGGCGATCGGGGGTTGCGGGCCGACTTCGCCGCCATGCTGATCGAGAACGGCCGCCTGGACGAGGCCCGGGATGTTCTGCGCCGACCGTAGCGAGGGGGGAGCCGCCGCCGACCCGCCGGCCACCCTCCGAGGCGGCGGGCGGTGGTGGGTGGCGTGCCTGCTCGTCCTGGTGCCGCTGTTGCTGGCCGTCGCCGTTCCGGCCCCGGCCCAGACGCCCCCGGCGGTGCGGGTGGACGCCGAGCGGACCGACCGGGCGGCGGCCCTGGTGCTGACCTGGCCGGGGCCGGTCGCCACGGTGGCGGACCGGGATGGGCGTGACCTCACCCTGCGCTTCGACCGCCCGCTCGGGGCACCGGCCTTGGACGCCATTCCCGGCCGTCTCGCGGGCTGGGTCGACAACGTCCTCTACGGCTATGATTCACTGCTGCTGGTGCTGGCCGAGCGTGTCGACGCCGCGGTCGAACCGATGGCCGACGGCGTCCGCATCGCCTTCGCCCCGGCCCCGGCGACGGCGGACCAGCGGCGCGCCGCGGCCGCGGCCGCGGCCGCCGCGGAACGGCGGCTCGACCACTACCGCGCGGTGACGCTGCTGGAGGCCGGACACCTCCTGCCGGCGCGCCGGCTGCTCAGCTACCTCGTGTCCGCCGATCCCGGCGACGTCGCGTCGGTGGCCCTGCTGGCGGACGCCGAGGCGCGCCTCGGCCGCTGGCGCCAGGCGCTGCGGCTCTACGGCCGCGCCCTGGAGCTGACGCCCGGCGCGCGCGGCCTGGTCCAGGCCCGGGCCGGCCTGCTGCGCGAGCACGCCGACCAGGCCCGCCTCGACGCCGAGGCGGTCTCCGTCAGCAACGGCGACGAACACCGGTCCCTGCGGCTCGCCGGGCGGGGTGAGCTGGGCCACGACACCGCCCTGGCCTACGCCCTGGAGCGCCGGGCGGTGGAACGCGGGGCCGACGGGGCGCCGCCGCCGCCCCGCTCCTTCGACGCCACCCGTGCGGAGCTGGCGCTGGTCCGCGACTGGCCGTCCCTGCAGCGCTCGCGGGCCGCGCTGTTCCTGGCGGACCGCACCGTGGGCGCCGGATTCGCCCACACCTGGCGCGGCGAGGACGGGGCGGCGACCACGGCGGAGATGCGGTGGAACGAGCCGTACTGGGGGCTCGTGGAAGGGGTCCGCGACGCCGGCCGGCGCCATCGCCTGGCGCTCGTCCACGAACGCACCTTCGGCACGCGCTGGTCGGCCGCGGTCGCCGTCGCGGGCAACGTCTATGGCCTGCCCGGCGACGCCGACCTCGTGCGCACGGCGAGCGTGGAGGCGGCGCTGCGCCACGTGATCACGCAGCGTGCGCCGCGGCTGTCCCTGGCCTACACCATCGATGGCGAGTACGTCGGCCGCGCGGTGGAACGCGCGGATGCGCTGGGCAACCTCGTGTCGCCGCTGCCCCTGGTCACCCGCGAGGTGCACGCGCTGCAACTCGTCGTCGAGGAGTCGCTGACCGATTTCGTGCGCTACAGCGTGCAGGTCGGCTACGCCTACGACCGCTACAACGCCGGCGCCCCCTTCGCCGCGGCGGAGCTGGTGTGGGATCCGCTGGACGCGGTGGAGGTCGGTGTGCGCGCCAGCCGCTCGGTGAGCCCGGCGCGCGGCACCCGCGACACGGCGGTGGCGGTGGGCGCCTATGTTCTGTGGCGCTATTGACCGCGCCGAACGGGAGGGAGGACGGAATGCAGGGGACGCACGGGGTCGACGGGGCGCGCCGTCGGGTGTTGGGGGCGGTCGCGGCGGCGGCCGCCGCGGGGGTGCTCGCGGCGTGCGGCATCGACGCCGGCCGCAGCTTCGTCAATCCGGAGGCGCTGCTGACGCCCGGCGCCAGCGTCGCCGTCCTGCCCTTCGAGAACCTGACGGCGCACCGCAACGCCGGGGTCATCCTCGGCGAACTGGTGACCACCGAGCTCTACCGGCTGGGCCGCTACGCCGTCCGCGAGAGCAGCGAGGTGCGCCATCGCCTCGCCGCCGGCAACACCGATCTGGAGCGGCTGACCGACACCACCTACGCCCGGGAGGTGGCGGGCACCCTGGGCGTGGACGCCGTGCTGGTCGGCAGCGTGTCCGAATACGGCTACCAGAACGGCCTGCGCGAGGACGCGGTGGTCGGCCTCAACGCCCGGCTGGTGCGCGCCGGCGACGGGGCGGTGGTCTGGGCGTCCAGCCTGTCGGAGGTCGGCGGCGGCTACTTCACCCGGGAGAGCGTCAACGAGGTGGCGCAGCGGGCCGTGGTCCGCATGCTGGCCGGCCTGCGCGCCGGCGGCGGCTGATCCCATGGTGACCGCTCCCGACACCGGCGCTCCCGACACCGGCCGTCCGGGCGCCGCGCCGACCGGCGCGGCGCCGCCGGGGCCGCGCCGGCTGCTGGGCGTGCGCGTCACCGCGCTGGCCGAGCTGGTGCTGTTCTTCGCGGTGGCGTTGGCGGTCGACGGGCTGGTCGGGGCGGGCGCCCGGTTCGAGGGCGTGCAGCCGCACCCGTTCTGGATCCCGGTTCTGTTGCTGGCGGCCCAGTACGGCACCGGCGAGGGCGTGCTGGCGGCGGTCGTGGCGACGGTGGCGCTGCGCCTGGGCAACCTGCCGGAGCAGCTCATCACCCAGGACGTCTACGACCACCTCTTTCTGCTCAGCCGGGACCCCATCCTGTGGCTGGTGGCGGCGGTGCTGCTGGGCGAGCTGCGCATGCGCCAGGTCCGCGAGCGGGACGCGCTGCGCGCCGAGCTTGCCGACGCCCGCCGCGACTCGGAGGCGATCACCGCCTCCTACCGCCAGCTCAAGACGGTGAAGGAGAGCCTGGAAACCAGGGTGGCCGGCCAGCTCCGTACGGTGGTCACGCTCTACCAGGCGGCCCGCGCGATCGACACCCTCGACGAGGGGGAGATCATGCTGGGCGTCGCCGACCTGGTGCGCACCGTGATGCAGCCGGAGAAGTTCTCGCTCTTCGTTCTCAACAACGGCGTGCTGGAGTCGGTGACCAACGAGGGGTGGGGCGGTGACGAAGGCTACGCCCGCTGGTTCGACAGCGCCGCCCCGCTGTTCCAGGCGGTGGTCGGCCGCCAGCGCTTCGTCTGCGTCGCCCGGGCCGACGACGAGCGGGTGCTGCACCGCGAAGGGGTGCTGGCCGGCCCGCTGCTCAGCGCCGACACCGGGGCGGTCGTCGGCATGGTGAAGATCGAGGCGCTCGGGTTCATGGACCTCGGCGTCAACAGCCTGGAGAACTTCCGCATCCTGTGCGAGTGGATCGGCACGGCGCTGGCCAAGGCCCGGCAGTACCGGGAGGCCAGCGAACAGCGCGTGTTCACCGCCGACGGCGCCCTCTACACCTCCGGGTACATCGGCCGCCAGGCGGCCTTCCTGGCCCAGCTCGGACGCCGGCTCGGCTTCGAGACGTCGATGGTCACCATCCGGCCGACCGGCATCGGCCGGCTCGCCGCGGTCGAGCGCCATGGCGTGGCGGCGGCGATCGGCCGCGCCGTGCGCGAGAGCCTGCGTGACACCGACCTCGCCTGCGACGTCGGCCACAACGGCCTGGTCTTCGGCGTCGTGCTGCCCGGCACGCCGGTGGAGCGGGCGCGCGTGGTCGCCGCCAAGCTGGAGCGTGCGGTGCGCGCCGCGCTGCCGCCGCACCTCGCCGACGTCGACGTCCGGTTCGAGGCGGAGACGGTGAGCGCGGGATGACCGACGACCGGACCGCGCCACCGCCGGCGGACGCCCCGCCGCGCGCCGGAACCGCCGGGCTGGTCGCCGCGGCGGGGCTGGCGTCGGCCGCCGAGACGGCATGGCTGGCGCTGGCGGTGGCCGCCCCGTCCGCCGCGGGCGGCGGCTGGACGGCGCTCGCCGGCCATGCCGCCACCGTGGCGGCGCTGGCCCTTTGGCTGCGCGGCCGGCGGCGCCGCGGCCTCGACCTGCGGCTGCCCGGGCTTCTGGTGGTGACGACGCCGGTCCTCGGTCCGCTGGGGCCGGTGTTCACGCTGGCCGCGGTGCCGCTCCACGCGGTCTTCAGCCGCTACGCCATGGGATTCCACGACTGGTACCTGTCGCTGTTCCCGGAAAGCGGGGTGGCACCGGCCCGGGAGCTGTACGAGCTCATCGCCTCGGGCCGCGAGCAGGCGCATCTGGCGGTGTCGGACTCCTTCACCGACGTGCTGAGCGTCGGCACACCGGCCCAGAAGCAGGCGGTGATCGCCCTGGTGGCGCGCTATTTCCGGCCGGCCTTCACGCCGGCGCTGAAGAGCGGGCTGGCCGACGCCGACCCCTCGGTGCGGGTCCAGGCGGCCACCGCCGTCGCCCGGGTCGAGCACGAGTTCAACGAGCGCTGGCAGCGCCTCGACCGTGCCGCCGGGTCCCACCCCGACGACGCCCGCGGCCACCATGAGCTGGCGCGCCACCTCGACGACTACGCCTTCTGCGGCCTGCTCGACGCCAGCCGCGAACAGGAGGTGCGGGCGAAAGCCCTGGCCGGCTACCGCCGCTGCCTCGAGCTGGCTCCCGACGACGCCGCCGTGCGCCTCGACCTCGGCCGGCTGCTGCTGCGCCTCGACCTGGTCGGGGAGGCCGCGGCGGCGCTGGAGCCGCTGGCCGCGACGACGGCCGAGCTCCGGTTGCTCCTGTGGTACGCCGAATGCCTGTACCGCCTGAACCGCTTCGCCGATCTGCGGGACCTGTGCGGGCGGCGCGCCGACCTGCTGGGGCCGGGGGCCGGCCAGCCCGACGCCGCGGCCGACGTGCTCTCCCTCTGGAACGGCGCCGGCGCGCCGGCCGGGGCCGCCCCGTGAGGAGAGGCGCCGGCGCCGCCGGAGACGCCCCGGTGGACGTCTGCCTGCTGATGGAGGGCTCCTACCCCTATGTGGCCGGCGGCGTGTCGACCTGGGCCCACGATCTGATCCGCGCCCATGGCGACCTGACCTTTCACGTCGTCGCCCTGGTCGCCGATCGCGCGCCGCGCGCGCCGGCCTACGCGCTTCCCGGGAACGTCCGGGGCTTCAGCCACGTCCATCTCCAGGATCTCGACGCCGGGTGGCGCTGGGTGCCGGGGATGCGCCGCTTGATGCGCGGCCTGGAGGCGCAGATCGCGCGCCTTCAAAGCGGCGGCGGCCTGGCGGAGATCGCCGCGGTGGCGGGGCTGCTGGCCCCGCAGCGGGGCCGTCTGGGACGGCGGGTGCTGCTGAACTCCGAGGAGGCGTTCCGCATGGTGGTGCGCCTGTGCGAACGGACCCTGCCCGAGGCGTCCTTCCTGGAGTATTTCTGGGGCCTGCGCGCCCTCATGGGCGGCATGCACGCGACCTTGCTGGCGCCGTTGCCGGTGGCCCGCGTCTACCACGCGATCTCCACCGGCTACGCCGGGCTGCTGCTGGCGCGGGCGCGCCTGGAGACGGGGCGGCCGGCCCTGTTGACCGAGCACGGCATCTACACCAACGAGCGCCGCATCGAGATCCTGATGGCGGAATGGCTGTTCGAGGGCGACGACGTCAGCCTCGCCGTGGAAAAGCGCAAGCGCGACCTGCGCGACCTCTGGCTCGACACCTTCGCCAGCTATTCCAAGGCCTGTTACGACGCCTGCGACCGCATCGTCACCCTCTACGCCGGCAACCAGGAGTTCCAGCGCCGCCAGGGCGCCGCGCCGGAGAAGCTGCAGGTGATCCCCAACGGCATCGACTACGCCGGCTACGCCGCCGTGCCCCGCGACACCGGCGAGCGGCCGCCGACCGTGGCCCTGATCGGCCGGGTGGTGCCGATCAAGGACGTGAAGACCTTCATCCGCGCCGCCGGGCTGCTGCGCGTCGACGTGCCCGACCTCAGGGCGCTGGTCCTCGGCCCGACCGACGAGGACCCGGCCTATGTGGAGGAGTGCCGGACCATCGTCCGCCACCTCGGCCTCGAGGACACGGTGGCCTTCGTCGGCCGGGTGCGCCTGACGGAGTGGCTGGGCCGCATCGACGCCATCGCCCTGACCTCGGTGTCCGAGGCGCAGCCCCTGGTGGTGCTGGAAGCCGGGGCGGCCGGCGTGCCGACGGTGGCGACCGACGTCGGCTCCTGCGCCGAGCTCATCCTCGGCGGCCCCGACGAGGAGCCGGCGCTGGGACCCGGCGGGGCGATCACCCCGCTGGCCTCGCCGCTCGACACGGCGCGCGCCCTGCGCGAGCTGCTGCTCGACCCGGCCTGGCACGCGCGCTGCGCCGGCGCCATCCGCGAGCGGGTGCGGCGGCGCTACGACAAGGTGGCGATCGACCGCGTCTACCGCGCCCTCTACGACGAGCACATCACGATGCCGGACCGACCACCGCCGGACCTCCCGCCGCCGGACCGGCCCGCGGCGGACGGGCCTGCGGCGGTGCGGGAGGAGGCCTGACATGGCGGGGATCGGCTTCGCCCTGCGCACGCTGGCGCGCCGCGACGACCTGCTGGGGGTGCTGCAGGGCTATGCCCACTCCGCCTTCATCACGTCGGGCCCGTGGCTGTTCACCATCCTCGCCCTGGGGGGCATCAACGTCCTGGGCGCGGGGCTGCTGGCGCGGGCGGAGCTGGAGCTGTTCCGCGCCGTCGTCATCTACAACTTCGGCTTCTCTGTGGTGCTGACCGGGCCGCTGGTGATGGTCGCCACCCGCCACCTCGCAGACGCCATCTACACCAAGCGGGTGGACACCGCGCCGGGCATGCTGCTGGCGACCCTGGGCATCGCCTACGCGCTGGCCGCCCTCACCGCCGGGCCCTTCTACCTGGTGTTCGCCGACCTGCCGCGGGCCACGGCGGTGGCCGCGGCGGTGGGATTCCATCTGGTGTGCGGCATCTGGGTGGTATCGATCTTCCTGTCGGCGCTCAAGGACTACGCGACGGTGACCATCGCGTTTGCCGGCGGCATGGCGCTCGGCATGGCGGCGGCCGTGATGCTGGGTGCGGTGGCCGGGGTGGCCGGGATGGTCTGGGGGTTCGGCCTGGGGCTGGCCACCATCCAGTTCGCCCTGGTCGCCCGCGTCTTCGCGGAATACCCGTACCGGGTGGCGCGGATGTTCGCGTTCCTCGGCTATTTCCGGCGCTACTGGGATCTCGCCCTTGTCGGGCTGGTGGCCAACATGGCGGTGTGGGCCGACAAATGGGTGATGTGGTTCGCGCCGGGCAGCCGGACGGTGGGCGGCGTCATGGCCATCCATGCCCCGTACGACAGCGCGATGTTCGTCGCCTACCTCACCATCGTGCCGGCACTCACCCTGTTCACGGTCAACATCGAGACCCGCTTCTTCGAGCGCTACCAGGCCTTCTACCGCAACATCCAGCGGCACGCCACGTACGCCCAGATCGCCCGCGACCACCGGCTGATCGTCGCCGCGCTGGTCGAGACCTCCCGCAACCTGCTGATCCTGCAAGGCGCGGTGTGCGCCGTCGCGATCCTCCTGGCGCCGTCGCTGGTCGGGATGCTGGGGCTGCAATACGCGCAGATCGGCATGTTCCGCTTCGGCGCCCTGGGGGCGTTCTTCCAGGTGCTGTTCCTGTTCTGCACCGTGGTGCTCGCCTATTTCGACCTGCGGCGGCGCAACCTCGCCCTTCAGCTCTTCTACCTCGCCGCCAACGCCGGGCTGACCGCGCTGTTCAGCGGCATGGGCTACGCGTGGTACGGTTACGGCTATTTCCTGGCCTCGCTGCTGGCCTTCGTCCTCGCCTACCTCATGGTCGGCGACGCCCTGCGCCGGCTGCCCTACATCGCGTTCGTGGCCAACAACCCGTCGGTGCGCTGAGCACGGGAAGGAGGATGGCGATGCCGTCGCGCAGCACCGTGCCCTGGCTGGCCCTCGCCGTGGCCCTCTCGGTGGCGGTGCCCGCCGCCGCGGACCGGCTGCAGCCGGAGCGGCCGGCCCGTGACCATCTGGCGCCCCTGCAGCAACCGCCGCCGCCGCCGCCGCCCGAGCGGCCGCCGCCGCGCACCCGCTTCGTGCGCGCCCAGGTCGTCTACCGCCTGCCGATGGATCTGGCCGAGGTGGCCGCGCCCGACCCGCTGCTGTCGCGGCTGTGCCGGCGCGGCGCCTTCGTCCAGGAACGCAACGGGTTCTACTGGGCCCGCACGCCGCAGCGCAGCTACGGCGTCGGGTTCGCCAGCGGCGCGAACCTCCTCGACCCGCAGGACCAGCGCCGCCCCGGCAAGGTCTACTTCTTCCAGAACCCGGACGCCCGCTGCACGGTGTGGGTCGCCGACCAGGGGCCGCTGATGCCCCACTATGTGGGGCCGCGGCGGTAGCGGGTCAGCCGGCCAGGGCCGCCTCGACCCGCTCGCAGATGTAGTGGTAGAGGCAGATGTGGACCTGCTGGATGAGCGGCGTGGAGCGCGACGGCACGTCCAGAAGGACGTCCGCCGCCGCCGCCATCCTGCCACCGCCCTCGCCGGTCAGGGCGATGGTCGCCATGCCGGACTCGCGCGCCGCCGCGAAGGCGGCGAGCACGTTGGCGGAGTTGCCGCTGGTGGAGATCCCCAGCACCACGCCGCCCGGCTCGCCGTACGCCTCGACCTGGCGGGAGAACACGGTGTCGTAGGAGTAGTCGTTGGACCAGGCGGTGAGCACCGCCGGGTTGGAGGACAGGCAGATCGCCTTGAGCCCGCGGCGCTCCTTGAGGAACCGGCCGACCAGTTCGCCGGTGATGTGCTGGGCGTCGGACGCCGAGCCGCCGTTGCCGCACACCAGCAGCGCCCGGTTGCGGCCGAGGGCGCCGGCGATCGCGTCGATCGCCGCCTCCACGCGGGCGGCGTCCAGCGTCTCCATGGTGCGCTGCAGCACCGCGGCGGAACGCTGAAGGTAGTCCATGTACGACGGGGCGGAAGCCGTCATGGCGGGCAGGCCTTTCCGGATGCGGGGATCGGCCGGAAATCTCTCAGAACGGGCGGTCGATGGCAAGCGTCAAACCGTGCGGAATCCTCGGCCGGCGGCGGCCGCGGGGGCGGGAAGGGGCGGGTGCCGGCAAATGCGTTCACCCCGCCGTTTGGTGCACCTCCCTTGTGCTCGGCACCGTATCCAATGTAGAGATTTGATCATGCTGCTCAGCCGAGAGTGCAGGGAGCGACCGTGGACACCGAACCCGAACTTGCCACCAAGACGGATGACACGTCGCTTCCGGCACTGGTGCAGATCGCCGCGACGCGCGGCGTGCATCTTCCTGACGGCACGATCCGGCGGGACCATCCCGCCGAAAGCGGCCAGTACTCCTTCCGCCACCTCGCCCGCATCGCCGAGCGCTACGGACTGAAGGCCCGCGTCGCGACCATGCGGTGGAGCCACCTCGCCACGCTGGGCAAAGCGTTCCCGGCGGCGCTGCGGATGCGCAACGGCGGGACGATGATCCTGGTCGGGTTCCGCTCGGCCGGCCCGTTCCCCGTCGCCATGCTGCGCGATCCGCTCGACCCGGACCACTCGCTGATCTCGGTTGACGAGGTCCGGCTGTCCGAAGCCTGGAGCGGCGAGATCCTGCTCGTCAAGAAGCGCTACAAGACGCGTGAGGTCGATCAGCCCTTCGGCCTGGCGTGGCTGATGCTCCAGGTCCTGCGCGAGAAGAGGATTTTCCGGGACATCGCAATCTCGGCCTTTTTCCTGAGCGTCTTCTCGATCGCGCCCATCTTCATCCTGATGGTGGTCGCCGACAAGGTGCTGACCTACCAGAGGATGTCGACGCTGGCGGTGCTGGCCGTGGTGGTCGTGTTCATCCTCGTCTTCGATACGGCGTTCGGGTACATCAGGCGGTATCTTCTGGCCGTGGGCTCGGCCCGCATCGACGCGCGGATCAGCGTGTACGTGTTCAATCGCCTGATCGGCCTGCCGATCGACTTCTTCGAGCGCCGGCCGACCGGCGAGATCGTCTACAAGATCAGCGAGGTCTGGCGCATCCGGAACTTCCTGACCGGCGAGCTGTTCGCGTCCGTGCTGGATCTCGCGCTGCTGGCGGTCATCCTTCCCCTGATGTTCTGGCTGAGCCCCCTGCTCACCTTCATCGCCCTGGGCATCGGCGTGCTGATGTGCCTGGTGGTGGTGGCCTACATCAAGCCGCTGGGGCGAGCCTACGAGAGGGTGATCGCCGCCGAGACGGTCAAGAACGCGTTCCTGATCGAGAACATCCACGGCATCCGGACCATCAAGTCCCTGGCCGTGGAGGAGCATCGCCGCACCGAATGGGATGCCCGGGTGGCCAACGCGGTGCGCGCCCGCACGGCGCTGCAGCTGCTCTCCAACCAGCCGGAAACCATCCTCCAGCCCCTCGAGAAGGCGATCTACTCGGGCACCCTGGTGGTCGGCGCGTACATGGCGATCTCCGGCTCCAGCACGGTGAACATCGGCACCCTGGTGGCGATCACCATGCTGGCCAGCCGCCTGGTCCATCCCTTCGTCCAGATGGCGCACCTGCTCCAGCAGTACCAGGAGGTGCGCGGCGCCCTGGCCATGGTCGCCTCGATGGTCAATTCCGAGCCGGAGCAGCCGGCGGGGCGGCGCGGCGTGCAGCCGACCATCACCGGCAACGTCGAGTTCCACGACCTGCGGTTCCGCTACCCCGGCGCCGACGTGCCCGCCCTCGACGACCTGAGTTTCACCATCCCCCGCGGCAAGATGGTCGGCATCATGGGGCGCAGCGGGTCGGGCAAGACGACGGTGACGCGGCTGCTCCAGGGCTTGCACCGCAACTACGAGGGCCTGATCAAGATCGACGGCGTGGACCTGCGCGAGATCGACCTGTCGCACCTGCGCTCCCACATCGGCGTCGTGCTGCAGGACAACTTCCTGTTCACCGGGACGATCCGGGAGAACATCATGGCGGCCAACCTGGGCGCCTCGCTGGACGACGTCATCCGGGCCGCCCGCATGGCCGGCGCCGAGGAGTTCATCGACCGCCTGCCGATGGGGTACGAGACGCGGATCGAGGAGGGCTCGTCCAACCTCTCCGGCGGGCAGCGCCAGCGCATCGCCATCGCCCGGGCGCTGCTCGTCGATCCCAAGGTGCTGATCCTCGACGAGGCGACCAGCGCCCTCGACCCGGACAGCGAGGCCATCGTCAGCGCCAACCTTCAGCGCATCGCCAAGGGCCGCACGGTCATCATCATCTCCCATCGCCTGGCCTCGCTGGTGTCGTGCGACAGCATCATGGTGATGGAGCGCGGGAAGCTGGCGGACATGGGAACCCACCGCGAGCTGCTGCGGCGCTGCCAGATCTACAGCCATCTCTGGACCCAACAGAACCGTCACATTGCATAGGGGCGCGCCATGGCCCGCACCGCGAAGCGCAACCGCGCCGAAGACTACGCCGCCAAGGCCATCGCCGAGTTCCAGAGCGAGACGGCGGAGATCACCGCGGCCCCCGATCCGCGGACGCTGCGGGCCACCACCTTCGTCCTGGTCGCCATGGTGGTGTCGGCGTTCGTCCTGATGTACACGCTGCCCCTGGAGCGGGTGGTGGTGGCCAGTGGACGGGTCGTGTCGGAATCGCCGACGCTCCTGGTGCAGCCGCTGGAAGCCTCCATCGTGCGGGGCATCCACGTCCGCCCCGGGCAGCGGGTCAAGAAGGGCGACCTCCTGGCCACGCTCGACCCCACCTTCTCCGGCGCCGACCTGGCCTCGTTCCGGAAGGACACCGAGCGGCTCGCGGCGGAGATCGCCCGTCTGGAGGCGGAATGGGAAGAGCGGGGGTTCGCCGCCCGGGAGGACTCGCCGTACTGGGCGCTCCAGCTCTCCATCTGGAAGGCGCGGCAGGCCGAGTACAAATCGACGATGAGCCGCTCGCAGCAACTGATCGACAGCGCCGAACTGACGATCGCCAGGGCGACCGAGGACGTGAAGCACTTCCGCACGCGCCTGCGCCTGGCGTCCAGCGTGGAAGAGATGCGCAAGGACCTCGAGCGCAGCCAGGTCGGCAGCCGCCTGAACTCCCTGATCGCCGAGGACGGGCGCGTCGAGATGGCGCGCCACCTCGCCGAGGCGGAGGGTCTGATCCGGGCGGCGAACAACGACCTCGAGGTGCAGAAGGCCGAGCGGGAGCTCTTCGTCCAGAAATGGAAGGGGGAGATCGTCAAGAACCTGCTCGACCGCCGCTCGGAATACGAGACGGTGCAGGAGCAGCTGGCCAAGGCGGAGCGGCGCTGGGAAATGGTGGACCTGCGCGCCATGGAGGACGCCGTGGTGCTGGACGTCGGCAATTTCTCGGCCGGTTCGGTCGTCCGCCAGGCCGACAAGCTGGTGACGTTGGTGCCCCTGGAAGGCGAATACTACGCCGAGGTCGACATCGACGCGGCCGACCAGGGATTCGTCCAGCCGGGCCAGCTGGTCAAGATCAAGTTCGCCGCGTACCCCTTCATCAAGCACGGCACCGGCAACGGGATCGTGCGGACCATCAGCGCCGATTCCTTCTCGCGCTCGGAGGACAGCCGCGACATCCAGAAGACGCGGCTGCCCGAACGCTTCTACCGGGCGCGCATCGACGTGGTCGACCTGCAGCTCCGCTACGTGCCCGACGAGTTCCGCTTGATACCGGGCATGCCGCTGGACGCCGACATCGTGGTTGGCGAACGCACCCCTCTCACCTATGTGCTCGAGGGGGCGATGCGGAGCACCGCGGAGGGGCTGCGCGAGCCCTGACGATGGCCTTGACCCGACGATTGCCATGAAAGGAAACGGTGTGGGGCGCTGGTCCTGGTTGCCGGGTGTGTCCCGTGGGCCGAACGCCCACCACGCCCGCGGGGTGAGGGCGTTCGCCAAGCGCCGCTGGGCGGTCGCGGCGGCGGCCTGGAAGACGGCCGCCGAGGCCGGCCACGCGGAGGCCGCGCTGGCGCTGGCCGACATGTACGCCCACGGCAACGGGGTGCTGCGCAGCCTTGTCGACGCAAAGCGCTGGTACGAGGTCGCGGCGGAGGCCGGCGAGGCCCGGGCCCAGGTCCGCCTGGCGGAGATGTACGCGTCGGGCTTCCACTCGGCGACCGGCCGCCTGTCGGAGAGCGCGGTGGCGGCGCTGCTTCCCAACGGCACGGCGCTGGCGCGCGACGACGCGATGGCGCGGCGCTGGGCCCTGGCCGCCGCCGAGCAGGGCGAGCCGGCGGCGCAAGCCCTGCTCGGCTACCTCCTCGCGGCGGGGCGGGGCGGGGCGGCGGACCATGCCGCGGCGGCCGGCTGGTACGAACGGGCGGCGGAGCAGGGCGTCTCGCGCGCCCAACTCGGCCTCGGCGTGCTGCTGGCCGGCGAGTACCTGGGTCCCCCCGATCACGAGCGCGCCCGTGTCTGGCTGATGAGGGCGGTCGAGCAGGGCAACGCGACGGCGATGTACTATGTGGGCGTCCTGTTCCAGAAGGGGCTGGGCGTCGACCAGGACGTCGGCCACGCCGTCACCTGGTTCGCCCGCGCGGCGGAGGCCGGCAGCGTGGAGGGCCAGCGCGCGCTGGGGCAGGCCCATCTTGCCGGGGCGGGGGTCGCTCGCGACCACGAAAAGGCGGAGACCTGGCTGAAACGGTCGGCCCGTGGCGGCGACGCCGACGCCATGGCGCTGCTCGGCCATCTCTACGGCGAGGCGCGCGACACGGCGCGATCGCTGGAGTGGTACCGGGCCGCGGCGGCGCGCGGGCACAAGGCGGGACAGGCGGCGGTGGCCAGGGCGCTGGAGCCGGGACCCCGCAACGGTCCGGCCACGGGGCTCCCGCCGGGCGAGGGCGGGGGCGGCGGCGATGGGCCGCGACACGATGCGGCGGCGAGGAGGTGAGATGGCGGCGACCACCGAAGAGGGCGACCGGAACGGCGGG
>NZ_BAAKJB010000021.1:0-126134 GCF_059703765.1 Azospirillum sp. NS33
ATCGACCCCGGCGGTGGCCCAGGAGGCGATGCGGGCCAGCGGCGCGACGCCGCGGCGGGCGGCCTCGGCCGCGGTCATCAGCACCAGGGCGGCGGCGCCGTCGTTGAGGCCCGAGGCGTTGCCGGCGGTCACCGTGCCGTCCTTGGCGAAGGCCGGCCGCAGCCTGGCCAGGGTTTCCACCGTGGTGCCGGGCTTGGGGTACTCGTCGGTGTCGACCACCGTGTCGCCCTTGCGGCCCTTGATGGTGACCGGGACGATCTCGTCGGCGAAGCGGCCCGCCTTCTGCGCCGCCTCGGCCTTCTGCTGGGAGGCCGCGGCGAAGGCGTCCTGCTCGTCGCGGGTCAGGCCCCACCGGCGCGCCACGTTCTCAGCGGTGACGCCCATGTGGTAGCCGTGGAAGGCCTCCCACAGACCGTCCGTGATCATGGTGTCGAGCATCTCCGCGGCGCCCATCTTGACGCCGCCGCGCAGGTGCAGGGCGTGGGGCGAGCGGCTCATGCTCTCCTGGCCGCCGACCACCATCACCGTGGCGTCGCCGGCGGCGATCGCCTGGGCGCCCAGCGCCACGGCGCGCAGGCCCGAGCCGCAGACCTGGTTGATGCCGAAGGCCGTGGCGGTCACCGGCACACCGGCCGCCACCGCCGCCTGGCGGGCCGGGTTCTGGCCCTGGCCGGCGCCCAGCACCTGGCCCAGGATGACCTCGCTCACCTCGGCCGCCTCGGTGGCGGCGCGCTCCAGCGCCGCGCGGATCACCGTGGCGCCGAGCTCGTGGGCCGCCAGCCCCGACAGGCTGCCGTTGAACGCTCCGATCGGCGTGCGGGCCGCCGATGCGATGACGATGTCGGACATGCTCGATCTCCTGTTCAGGCCGCCGTCTCGCGGGCCGGGCCGACGCCCGTCGCCACGGCGGCGACCTCGCCCGGTTCGCGCAGATGGATGCGGTTGACCACGTTGAAGGCGAGGATCTGGTTGCGGCTCACATGCGCGAACTGTTCGGCGGCGTGGGCGGCGATGGCCGAGGCGGTCGCCCCGGCGCGTTCGGCCGCGGCGGCGGACACCGCGACGGTCATCTCGAAGGTGACCGGAACGGTCACCCGGACGAGGGTGGATTCTTCGGGGACGGACATGGCGGATCTCCCGCTGCGGAAGGCGGCCGGGGCACCGGGCCCCGGCCGCGGGGGGGCTTGCTCAAGGCGCGACGGGCATGGCGGGGACGCCGGCGGCGGGGATGATCAGCGCCGCCTCGGTCGCCTGCACCACCTGCTCCACGGTGACGCCGGGCGCCGTCTCCTTCAGCACCAGCCCGGCGGCGGTGGGTTCGATCACCGCCAGCTCGGTCACCACCAGATCGACCCGGCGCACCGAGGTCAGGGGCAGCGAGCACCGCCGGACGATCTTCGGCGCACCCTTGGCGGTGTGGGTCATGGCGACGATCACGCGGCGGGCGCCGGAGACCAGGTCCATGGCACCGCCCATGCCGGGAACCATCTTGCCCGGCACCATCCAGTTGGCGAGCTGCCCGGCCTCGTCGACCTGGAGCCCGCCGAGCACGGTCACGTCGAGGTGGCCGCCGCGGATGAAGCCGAAGGACTGGGCGCTGTCGAACGCCGCCGCCCCGGGGACGGCGCCGATCGGGCTGCCCCCGGCGTCGGTCAGGTCGTGCCAGGCGAAGCCTTCCTCCGGCAGCGCCGACATGCCGATGATGCCGTTCTCCGACTGGAAGAACACGTCGATGCCCGGCGGCAGATGGCGTGCCACCAGCGTCGGCAGGCCGATGCCCAGGTTCGCCAGGTCACCGTCCCTCAGCTCCAGCGCAACGCGCTTGGCGATCAGTGTCTTGTCATCCATGGGAACCATCCTTGCCGACGAGGTGGTCGACCAGCACACCCGGCACGCCGACGGCGTCGGGCGGGATGACGCCGACGGGCACGATGTCCTCGGCCTCGGCGATCACCAGGCCGGCGGCCATGGCCATCAACGGGTTGAAGTTGCGCGATGTCAGCGCGAACTCCAGGTTGCCCCGGTAGTCCGCGCGCTTGGCGTTGATCAGGGCGATGTCGGCCTTGAGCGGCGTCTCCAGAAGGAACGTGCCGCCGTCGACCTCCAAGGTCCGCTTGCCCTCGGCCACCACGGTGCCGACGCCGGTGGGGGTCAGCACCCCGCCCAGGCCGAAACCGGCGGCGCGGATGCGTTCGGCCAGCGTGCCCTGGGGCACCAGCTCGACGTCCAGCGTGCCGGCGATCATCCGGCGCTGGGTCTCCGGGTTCGTGCCGATGTGGCTGGCGACGACCCGGCGCACCAGGCCGGCGTCCACCAGCTTGCCGATGCCGACGCCGGGGCGGGCGGTGTCGTTGGCGATGATGGTGAGGTCGCGCTTGCCCTGGCGGACCAGTTCGTCGATGAGGCGGGGCGGCGTGCCGGCCCCCATGAACCCACCGACCATCAGGACCGCGCCGTCGGGAATCGCCGCGACGGCATCGCTCAGGGTGATGACTTTCTTCATGGTCGATCCTTGCTGCGGGGCGCGGTGCGGGGGCCGGGCGTCGTCACCGCGCCCGGCCCCCGGCGCGCTCAAGCCGCGCGGTCGGGGATGTCGCGATCGGGCATGTCGCGATCGGGCATGTCGAGGTCGAGCAGGGCCGACGCCAGGCTCTTGCCGTGGGCGTCGAGGGCCAGCGACCGGGTGACTCCGCCGCCCAGGGCCTGCTGCATGACGAAGTTGAGGGCACCGAGGCCGGGCAGCGTGTAGCGCACCACCGCGCCGTGGACGATGCCGGCACCGGCGAACAGCGCCTTGACTCGCTCGGCGGTGAGGTGCCGCTCCAGCAGGGGATAGTCGGCCTCGTCGTGGGCGATGACCGAGATGTTGGAGATGTCGCCCTTGTCGCCGGTCCGCGAGTGGGCAATGTCGCGCAGTTTCATGGCTCAGGCCTCCACATAGTCGACGGCCGGCGTCACCTGGGCGCGCGGCAGCAGGGCCGACAGCATGGCCACGATCTCGCGGGCGGACTTGGTGGCGCCGCCGCCGCTGGCCGGGCCGTTGGTGTACAGGGTCTCCACCTCGTTGCCGATGCGCACCGCCTCCGCCAGGGTGTCGGTGCGGCCGGCCACGCGGACGCGGACCTCGTAGGGCTCGTGGCTCCCGGCGGTGCCCAGCCGGTCGCCGTGGAGCGAGTCGACGCCGATGAGGTCGCAGCGCAGCTCGGTGGTGGCGACGCCGGTCGACCGCAGCCGCTCGCGCACGATGTCCAGGGCGAGGCGTCCGCGGGCGACGGCGCCGGGGCCGGCGTAGGAGATCTGGCCCTCGCCGACGTAGCTGTCGATGCAGCCGACCGACACCTTCAAGGTGTCCGGCCGCGCCCGGCCGGTGCCGCCGCTGACCCGCACCCGGTCGGGGCCGATCGCCTCGAAGCGCACCTGGGAGAAGTCGGCGACCACGTCCGGCGTGAAATAGCGGGCGGGATCGTGGATCTCGTACAGCAACTGCTCCTTGCAGGTCGCCGTGGTGACCCGCCCGCCGGACCCCTCGACCTTGGTGATCACGGCGCTGCCGTCCTCCTCGACCTCGGCCAGGGGGAAGCCCAGGCGGGCCAGCCCGGCGACGTCCTTGACGCCGGGATCGGCGAAATAGCCCCCGGTCACCTGGCCCGCGCATTCCAGCAGGTGCCCGACGACCGTCCCCTTGCCGAGCCGGTCCCAGTCGTCCATGGCCCAGCCGAATTCGTGGATCTGGGGCGCCAGGAACAGCGACGGGTCGGCGACGCGGCCGGTGACGACGACATCGGCACCGTCGCGCAACGCCTCGACGATGGGCAGGGCGCCGAGATAGGCGTTGGCCGACACCAGCGTGCCGGCCATGTCGGCCGCCGGCACGCCGGTCTCCTCGATGCGGTGCGGGCCGGCGGTCAGGGTGGCGAGCACATCGTCCCCCGTCACCGCGGCGATCCGCAGCCGTCCCAGCCCGAGGCCGTTGGCCACCTCCTTGATCTTCGCGGCGGCGGCCAGCGGGTTCGCCGCCCCCATGTTGGTGATGATCTTGATGCCCTTGGCCCGGCACACCGGCAGCACGGCCTGCATGCGGGCGACCAGGAGCGGGTCGTAGCCCTGGCTCGGGTCCCTGCGCTTCGCGCCCTGGGCGATCGCGATCGTGCGCTCGGCCAGGCATTCGAAGACGAGGTACTGGATGTTGCCCTTCTCGGCCAGCTCGACCGCCGGCTCGATGCGGTCGCCGGAGTAGCCGGCGCCCGATCCGATGCGAATGGTTTTCATGGTAGTCTCCACGCCATGGGGCGCAACCGCGGTTACAGTGAGAAGACACCGAACACGACGCAGGCGATCGTCATGACGATCGACGTGGCCCACAGGAACAGGAAGGTGAACTTCTGGTGCTCGGCCAGGTCGATGCCGCACAGGCCGACCAGCAGGAAGGTGGCGGGGGTGAGCGGGCTGACCGGGAACCCCGTGGTCATCTGGCCGAGGATGGCGGCCTGGCCCATCTCGATCGGCGCCACGCCCATGGCGTTGCCCGCCTCCGCCAGCACGGGCAGGATGCCGAAGTAGAAGGAGTCCGGGTCGAACAGCATGCTCATGGGCATCGCCAGGACGCCCAGCACCACCGGCATGTGGCCGGCGTACTCGGTCGGCAGATGGGCGGCCACATAGGCGGCCATCTCCGACAGCATCTTGGTCTCCTTCATGACGCCGGTGAACACGCCGGCCGCCAGCAGGATCGACGCCATCATCAACGCCGCCTTGGCATGGGCGTCGATGCGGTCGCGCTGCATCTTCATGTCGGGGTAGTTGATGAGCAGGGCGACGATGGTCCCGATCATGAAGCACAGCACCGGGGCCGCGACCTGGGCGATCATGGCGCCCAGCACCACCAGGACCAGGGCCACGTTGACCAGGAACAGGTGGGGGCGCGCCAGGGCCTGCTCCGCCTCGGTGAGCGCCGGGCGGGTGTACTCCAGCGACGCCGCGCCGCCGGACGCTCCCAGGTCCAGCCGTTTCTCCTCGCGGTGCCCGAGGTACCAGGCGCACGCCAGCACGAAGACGATGCCGACGATCTGCGCCGGCATCACCGGCAGATAGAGATCGCCGATCGGCACCTGCAGGGCGGTGGCGGCGCGCAAGGTCGGCCCGCCCCACGGCAGCATGTTCGCCGTGCCCGCCGCCATCGCCACCACGCAGGCGAGGATGCGCTTGTCCATCTTCAGCCGCTCGAACAGCGGCAGCATCGCCGGCACGGTCACCAGGAAGGTCACCGCCCCCGACCCGTCGAGATGGACGATCGCCGCCAGCACGGCGGCGCCGAGCGCGATGCGGGACGGCCGGACGCCCACCACCTTGAGGATGCCGTTGATGATCGGGTCCAGCGTGCCGGCGTCCTTGACGATGCCGAAGAACAGGATCGCGAAGACGAACATGCCGACGACCGGCGCGATCGCCTTGACGCCGTTCACCGCGAACTTCCCGGTGTCGGCGACGGGGAAGCCGGCGAGCAGCGCGGCGACCAGGGGAACGAGAATCAGCGCCGCCATCGGCGACAGCTTCTTGCTGAGAATGCCCGCCAGGACGACGACGATCGTCAGCAGGCCGAACAACGCAATCATTGGCGCCTCCAAGCTTCTTTCTTTCGGCCGGTGGCCGTCCAGCGCCCAGCGCGACCGGCCCGCAGCCGTCACTTGCGGCGGCACCGACACGCGCGGCGATGGACGGAAGCCTCGGACGGACGCCCGCCGGCCCAAGGGCGCTACGGAATGGCGGATGCACGGAGCATTCGTACGCCGTTCTGTTTGGCCCTTTCCTATTGACATAGTGCTTCCGAGCGCCGAAATAACGGAAATGAATTTATCTGATCACTGCAATCAGGTTCCGTTATGATTCAGGAGCTGCGGCATGCCCGCGCGTTCCTCGCGGTGGCCCGCACCGGGAACTTCACCCGGGCGGCCGGCGATTTGAACATTTCTCAGCCGGCCCTCACCGTTCAGATCCGGCAACTTGAAGAGATGTTTGGTGTCCGGTTGTTCGATCGCAACAAACGCCAGGTGAGTCTGACCAGCGCCGGCCACGATGTGTTTCCAAACCTGCAGCGAATTGTCGAGGAATTCGATTCCGTTGTCGCCTCCGTCAACGAAATCACCAGTTTGAAACGAGGCAGCGTGAGGGTCGCGGCCTTGCCGTCGGTGGCCGCCAACCTGCTGCCCCGCGCCATCCAGAGTTTCGCGCGCCAGCATCCCGGCATCGTCGTCACCGTGTCCGATGTGGTTGCCGAGACGATCGAGGATCTCGTCAAATCGGGTATCGTCGATTTCGGCATCGGCCCGCGACTGAGGATGGACAAAGACATACAGACGTCGGATTTCATCCGCGACTCGATGCATGTCTTCTTTCCGATCCATCACCCGCTGAAGAACACGGCGACGACGACGCTGGCCGACATCGTCCGTTATCCGCTGATCCTGACGGCGCGGAACAGCAGCGTCCGAACTCTGGTGGAGCGGGCCCTGGAGCGCGAAGGACTCGCGATCAACCTCGCCTGTGAAGCCAACTACATGTCGACGGCCATGGGCATGGTGCGGGCGGGTGTCGGCCTGTCGATCTTGCCGGAATCCGCCATCGACGCCGCGGCTTCGGGAGGGATTGCTCACAGGGTGATCAAAACCGCAGGGCTGACCCGGAAAATCCATGTCATGCAGAAGACCGGCCGGTCGCTGTCTCCCGCAGCCGCGGTTTTTCTTGACCTTCTCCAAAGCACCGCGCGACGGACCGCGGCCGCCGGCGACGCGCTCGACGGGGACTCAGCCGTCGAGGGGAGCGCCGGAGCGGCGCGATAGCACCGCGAGCCCGGCGCCGGCCGCGCCGCTGCCCGCCCCTGCTGCGTCGGTTCGCCGCAGCGCCGTCACCCCCGGCTCCCCAGCCCGAGCAGCATGCCGACCAGGCCGGCGTCGCTGATGGCCATCGCCGCCTGGCCGGGTGTCATCCACTGGCGTTGCCGCTGCGCCCGCTCGGGCCAGTCGTCGGCCTCCTCGGTCACCAGCAACAGGAAGACGGTCACCGCGCAGGGCACCGCCTTGCGTGGCGACAGGCGTTTTTCGTAGTGGTAGGTGCCGAGCGGGCGTTTCTTCACCTTGCCCCGCACGCCGGCCTCCTCGAAGGCCTCCTGGCCCGCCAGGTCGCGGGGCGGCACGCCCTTCTCGGCCCAGCCCTTGGGCACGATCCAGCGCCGGGTCTCGCGGGAGGTCACCAGCAGAACCTCCGGCCGTCCCGCCATGAAGCGGACCGGAATGGCGGCGTATTGGGTGCGGGGCGCGCGCTTGGTCATGCCCCCCCTAAACCGCCGGCGGAAGGGCGGCCACGGCGCGCCTGTACGGCGCGAGGAGCGGAACCGGACGCAACTTGGTGACTCTCCGGACAATCGATCGTTGCTGTCGGGATATCATAAAACCGTAACATTGTCTTCCGGCAATTGCCGCCCACCTCTGCGGCACGTCCGTCCGCATGCCCTAGGCCCGCAACGCCGCCGGCCAGGAGGCCGCGGTGCCGCGCTGACCGCACCGCGTCACAGGCGGCCGATGAAGGTTTCGACCCGGGCCAGCTCGCGGCCGGCGCGGACCACCAGGTCCTCCACCCCGTCGAGGCGGTTGTCGATCACCGCCATCTCGATGGCGTCGCCCACCGCCGCCAGGTCGCGCGCGCCGACCGTGCGCGAGGACCCTGCCAGCTTGTGCGCGGCCTGGCGCACCTCGTCCCAGACGCGGCCCTCCATCGCCGTCAGCAACCGCTCCTGGGTGGCCTTGTTGGAGGACAGGAACTCCCGCAGCAGCTCGCGGACGAAGTGGGTGTCGTTGTCGAACAGGCTGGCCAGCGCCTGGGGGTCGAGCGGCTCCTCCGCCGCGGCGCCCGCGCCGACCGGGGTGGCGCCCTCGGCGACGGCCCGGACCGCGGCGCGGCCGGCCTGCTCGGCGCCGGCCGGATGGGGCAGGAAGCGCTCGAGGATGCGCCGGAGGTGGCCGATCTCGACCGGCTTGGACACGCTGTCGTCCATGCCCGCGGCCAGGCATTTCTGCGCCTCGCCCTCCATGGCGTTGGCGGTGATGGCGACGATGGGCAGGCGGCGGCCCGTCCCGTCCTCGGCCTCGCGGATCGCCCGGGTCAGCTCGAACCCGTCCAGTTCCGGCATCTGGCAGTCGGTCAGCAGCAGCGCGTAGCGGCCGCTGCGCCAGCGCTCCAGCGCCTCGCGCCCGTCGCCGGCCAGCTCCGCGGCGTAGCCGAGCAGCGCCAGCTGGCGCTGGATCACCTGCCGGTTGGTCGGGTGGTCCTCGGCGACCAGGACCAGCCGGCCGGCGGCCAGCGCCGCCGCCACCGTCGGCGCCCGGCCGGGAACCGCCGCGGTGCCCGCCGCCGCGTCATCCTCGGGATCCCCGGCGCGCCGGCCCGCGGCGACCAGGACGCCGCGCACGAGATGGCCGCGGCGCACCGGCCGCGGCACCAGCGCCGGGCCGCCGGGCACCCCGGTGCGCACCTGCCGGGTCAGCTCGACCCAGCCACCCACCGCCAGCGCCGGGTCGCCGTGCAGCGACGCCGGCACCGATTCCTCGGCGATCACCGCCACGTCGACCGGGCCGTCCCGCAACGCCGCGCGCGCCGCCGCCGCGTCCGCCGCCTCCCGCACCGACGCCCCTTCGGCCGCGAGGTAGCGGGCGAGGTAGCGGCGCTCGTCCCCCTCGCCGTCCACCAGCAGCAGGGAGAGGCCGGCCAGCGGCGGCGGCGGCGCCTCGCCCTCGGGCGGCGCCACCTCGGCGGTGAAGGTGAACCAGAAGGTCGCGCCCTTGCCGGGCTCGCTCTCGACGCCGATCTCGCCGCCCATCAGTTCGGCGATGCGGCGGCAGATGGACAGGCCCAGCCCGGTGCCGCCGAAGCGCCGGGTGGTCGACGCCTCGGCCTGGGTGAAGGGGCGGAACAGGCGGGCCTGGACGTCGCGGGCGATGCCGATGCCGGTGTCGATCACCGTGATGCCCACGGTGGCCTGGCCATCGCGCAGGGCGATCAGCTCGGCGCGCAGCTTGACCGACCCGGTGTCGGTGAACTTCACGGCGTTGCCGGCGATGTTGAACAGCACCTGGCGCAGGCGCACCGGGTCGCCCAGCACCGCGTCGGGCAGTTCGGGGTCGACGTAGGCGATGACCGCCAGGTCCTTCTTGCGCGCCCCCGGGGCCAGGGTGTCCGCCACCCCCTCGACCACCGCCGACAGCGAGACCGGCACCCGTTCCAGGTCCAGACGCCCGGCCTCGATCTTGGAGAAGTCGAGGATGTCGTTGATGATGGTCAGCAGCGACCCCGCGCTGTCGCGCACCACCGCCACCAGCTCGTGCTGCTCGGGCGTGAGCGGGGTGTACTCCAGCAGCTCCAGCATGCCCTGCACGCCGTTCATGGGCGTCCGGATCTCGTGGCTCATGGTGGCGAGGAACAGCGACTTGGCCTGGTTGGCCGCCTCCGCCTCGGCGCGCGCCGCCTCGGCCGCCTCGGTGGCGGCGACCAGGGCGCGGGTGCGTTCCTGCACCTGGCTCTCCAGGCTGCGGTTGAACTCGCTCAACTCCTCGTAGAGGTGGACGTTGTCGAGCCCGACCGCGACCTTCGAGCCGAACACCTCCAGAAGGCGGCGCTCGTCCTCGGTCAGGGGCCGGGGGTGGCGCAGGTACAAGGCGGTGCCGAGGTGGCGCGCGGTGGAGCGGAAGACCAGCACGGAGCGGTCGCGCTCGTAGTGGTGGCGCGCCGCATCGAGGGCCGCGGCGATCGCCCCGGCCGCGCCCTCGCCCAGCGCCGCGGCGGGCCGGCCGGCCAGGGCCGCCAGGGGGCCGTGCCCGCCCAGCAGCACGGCGTCGCCACCGCCGGCGGCGCGGCTGGCCAGGGCGGCGCCGGTGCAGCCCGGCACCACCTCGTCGATCCGCCGCATGGCGCCGTCGACGAAGTCGGCGACCGTGCGCTTGTCCTGGAGCGCCGAGGACGCGTTGAGGATGCGCTCCAGCCCCAGCCGGTGCTGCTCGATGGCGGAGATGTCCTGGTAGCCGCGCAACGCCGCGACCACCGAGGTGAACAGCTTCTGCGCCGTCAGTTCGGTCTTCGACTTGTAGTCGTTGATGTCGTAGTTGAGGATGACGTCGCGTTCCGGCGCCTGGCCGGGCTGGCCGGTGCGCAGGATGATGCGGACCCGGCGGTTGTTCATGCCGTTGCGGATGTGGCGCACCAGCCGCAGCCCGGCGTCGTCGGACTCCATCACCACGTCGAGCAGAACGACGGCGATGCCCGGCGTCGCGTCGAGTATGGCGCACGCCTCGCCCGCGGTGGCGGCGGACAGGAACTGGGCGGGACGGCCTTCGAAGGTGAAGCCGCGCAGCACCATCTTGGTGGTGGCGTGGATGGCCGGGTCGTCGTCGACGATGAGGATCAGCCACGGCTCCGCCGGCTCCACCGGCACGCCCGCCGCCGCCGGATCGCTCTCCGTGCCCGGCTCCTCGTCGGCGAACAGAAACTCGTCGCTCATCCGGTCCTCCGCCGGCGGTCCGGCCTCGCCACGGCCAGTGTCGCCGTCGCTTGCGATCCGGGCTGCGGCCGTCAGCCCGACCGCCGGACGATAACATAAGTTCACCGCCTGAACAGCACCGCGCCATCCGCCGGCGGGGCCGCCCGCCGCCCCGCGGGGCGCGGAAGGCTGGGCAAGACCGGCATCGGTGTGGCGCCGCGGGATGTGGTGGAGGTACTCACCTTCCCCGCCTACCGGGGGCCGCGACCCGCGGCTATCTGTCCGACGGCCGGCCCGCGACGGGCGGCGCACAGCCTGGGACGAAGCGCATGAACATCGCCATCGTGTCCGACTACGGCGACGTGGACGGGGCGTCGACGAAGATCGCCATTCTCAGCGCCCGGGCGCTGGCCGACCGCGGACACGATGTCGCCTACATCCACGCGGTCGGCGTCACCAGCCCGCTGCTCGACCACCCGCGCATCCGCGTCCACGCCATGGGCCTGCGCGACGTGTGGAGCGACCGCAACCCGCTGCGCGCGGCGGCGAGCGGGGTGTGGAACGCCGGCGCGGCCGGGCGCCTGGCGGCGCTGCTGGCGACGCTGCCGCCGCGCACGGTGGTGCACCTGCACCATTACACCCGCTGCCTCAGCCCGGCGGTGCTGAAGGTGGCCGGGCGCAGCGGCCTGCCCTGGGCGTTCACCCTGCACGACTACTTCATCGCCTGCCCCAACGGGCTCTACTACGACCATGGCACCGCCACCGCCTGCACCCGCACGCCGCTGTCCCTGGCCTGCGCCACCGCCGTGTGCGACCACCAGGGGACGGCCCGCAAGCTGGTCCGCGTCGCCCGCCAGGCCGCCACCCGCCACGCCCTCGCCGCCCGCCTCCGGCCGATGACCCTGATCTGCCCGTCGGCGTTCTCCCGCGACGCCGTGCGGCCCATGCTGCCGGCCGACACCCGCACCGCCGTGGTGCCCAACCCCGTCGACATCGAGCGCGCCGCGCCGGCGCCGGTCGCCTCCAACCGGCGGTTCCTGTTCATGGGGCTGCTGGCGCGCGAGAAGGGCGTCGGCGTGCTGGCCGCGGCGGCCCGCGAGGCCGGCGTCGAGCTGGCCTTCGTCGGCGCCGGCCCGTACGCGTCGGAGCTGCGCCGCATCAACCCGGACGCCGCCTTCCTGCCCTGGCCGAAGACCCGGGCCGAGGTGCTGGCGCACATGGACCGTGCCCGCGCCATCGCCTTCCCCTCCCTGTGGTACGAGCCGTTCGGGCTGTCGGCGATGGAGGCGCTGGCCCGCGGCATCCCGCTGGTGACGACGCGGACCACGGCGCTGGCCGACGTCATCGACGACGGCGTCGACGGCTTCCTGACCCGGGCCGGCGACGCCGGTTCGCTGGCGGCGGCGCTGGCCGCGCTGCGCGACGACGCGGTGGCGGAGCGGGTCGGCGCGGCCGCCTGGCAGCGATACTGGCGCGACCCCTCGACCCCGGCGCGCCACGCCGACCGCCTGCTGGGCGTCTACCGGACCATGCTGGCCGCCCCCGAACCCGGGATGGAAACCGCCCCCGCCTTCGACGACGACACCGAAGCCGACACCGCAGCGATCTGACGGGCGGCCCGCCGACGGGCGGCCCACCAACGGACGGCCCACCAACGGACGGCCCACCAACAGACGGCCCACCAACAGACGGCCCACCAACAGACGGCCAGCGGCGAGAGGCCCCGAGTCAGGCGCCCGCCTCGCCCTCCTCGTCGGCGTGGCAGAAGCGGCGCAGGGCGTCCAGATCGTCCACCGACACGGTGGCGCCATGGGTCTCGACGCCGATCGCCCGCAGCTTGGCCAGCGCCCGCGAGAAGGTTTCCGGCTGCATGCCCAGGCGGCGGGCGATCAGCGCCTTGTCGAAGGGCAGCGGAAACACCGCCGATCCCGACCCGTCCGGGCAGAAGCGCAGCAGGAAGCCGCCGACCCGCTGCGGCGTCGGCTGCACCTGGAGCTGCTCGATCTGCGTCACCAGGTGGCGCAGGCGCAGGGAGAGCGAACCCAGCATGGCGAAGGCAATCTGGTCGTCCTCGCGCAGGCAGCGGGCGAACGCCTCCGCCGTCAGGGTCATCACCCGGGACTCGGCCACCGCCTCGGCGCACACGGGGAAGCGGCCGCTGGCGAACATGGCGGCTTCGGCGAAGGTTTCCCCCGCCGCCACCACGTTGACCACCGCCTCCGCCCCGTCGCGGGTCAGCCGGTAGAGCTTCACCCAGCCCTGCAGCAGCACATAGAAGCGGTCGGCCGGCTCGTCCTGGACGAACAGCGTGGTGCCGCGCGCCACCGCCCGCACCTGGGCCGAGCCCACCAGCAAGGCCAGGGCGCGGTCGGGCAGGCGCTGGAACAGCGGGCTGGTGCGTACGGTCTCGGCGTCCTGCGGCCGCAGGCCGGGTATCTCGGCTGCCATGTCCCCTCCCCCGATGCGGGCCTGTCCGCCGGTCTGGCCGCCGATCCAACACCGGCCGGGCGCGAGGGGTCAAGCGCGGCGGATCACGCGCCGGCGGGCAGGGCCGCGGGCTTGCGCACCAGGCGGGCGAGCATGACGGCGTTGAGCGCCATGCCGACCACGTCGGAGATCATGCCGGGGAGGGACCCGACCAGAAGGTTGTGGCCGAACCAGCAGGGCAGCGCCACCACCATGATGATCCGGAAGCGGAAGACGTCGGTCTGGTACCGGCTGAGCGACACCAGGGCGAGGCCGACCGCGGCGAAGGCCGAGGGAAGCCCCTGCCAGGTCGCCGCCAGCCCGCCGGCGATCACCGGCAACACCGCCAGGTAGACCACCCGGAACCCGGGCCGGGTGCCCAGAGGAATCGCCGCCCCGACCTGGGCCGCCGACAGGCCGTTCATCAGGGCCCCGGTGGCGGCGCCGAGCAGGGCCAGGTGGACCATGAAGAACAGGTTGGTGGCGAGCTGCGCCAGCAGCATGCCGGTGCGCGTGCGGAACGCCGGCCAGGCCATTCCGAAGAGGGTGCCGAGCAGCCCGATGCCCTGGGCCAGTGGTGCGGCGAGAAGAGCGTCGATCATGGCTCATCGGATGGGAGGCGGGCGACGCGCCACCATAGCCGGCCCCGCGCCACCGGCAAGGGCGTTTTCGCGCCGCCGCATCGCTCCCCCCTCATCCTCCTCACGCGGTCGTCACCCCCTTCAGGCGGTGGTCGAGCACCCCGATCACCCCGTCGGCCACCGTCAGGTGCGGCATGTGACCGCCGCCCGGCAGCAGTTCCAGGGTCGCATGGGGCCACAGCCCGTGCAGCCGCCGCGCCGCCGCCGCCGGCACCAGGGGGTTGTCCGTCCCGTGGACCAGCACCGCCGGCACCGCCATGGCGTCGATCCAGCCGCGCAGGTCGGCCTGAAACAGGGTCGCCGCCTGGGCCGCGGCGACCTCCGGACGCATCGCGGCAAGGCTGGCCGCCACCTCGCCGACGGCCGGGCTGTCGGCCGGCTCCCCCACCACCAGCACCGCGTACTCGCGGATCCAGCGGGCGAAGTTGACGGACATCAGGCCGAGCGCGCTGCGCACCGCCATCGGGTCGATGCCCGAGCGGTTGGCACGGCGGCGCACCAGGCAGGCGCCGGCGGACAGCAGCACCAGCCGCTCGAACCGCTCCGGCGCCTTCAGCGCGGCCAGCATCCCGGCCATCGCGCCGAGGTCGTGGCCGACATACACGCACCGCTCCACCCCCGCGGCGTCGAGCACGGCCAGCAGGTCGTCGGCGAATCCGTCGGGCGTGGCGTAGCGCACCGGGTCGTACCCGGCACCCGCCGCGGCGCCGGCGCCGGCCATGTCGAAGGCCAGCGTGCGGAAGCGCCGGTCGGCCCAGGTGCGCACCCGGCGCCACACCCGCTGGTCACTGCCGAAGCCATGGCCGAACACCAGCACCGGCCCCGTGTGCCCGCCGGGCGTCACCCCGTGGCGGTGCAGCACGGCGCGCCGCCGGGCCTCCTCCGCATCGTCTCCGGCTCCACCCATGCCCCTCGCTCCCCTTCGTCACGGCCTCGCCCTGCGGCAGGCCGATTGAAAAGGAGCAACATCACGCCTCGCCCGCCGTTCCTGTGGTGCGCGGGATAGGGGCAAGGGATTCCGGACAGCCGCGGACCGCTAGCCCGGTACGGCCGGATTACCGTGCACGCGAAGGATTTGTGACGGCCCTACCCGTACGCGCGCGCTGCCGGTCAGCCCGCACCCGGCAGCGTGGCGACCTTGGCCGCCATGATGAAGTCGTTCTCGTGCAGGCCGCCGATCTTGTGCGTCCAGAACTTGACCGTGCAGTAGCCCCATCCGTGCACGATCTCGGCGTGGTGCCCCTCCGCCTCGCACAGGTCGCCGACCCGCACGGCAAAGGCCTGGGCGGCCCGGAAGTCACCGAACCTGAACGTGCGCACGACATGGTCGGGTCCGTCGCCGATGCTCCAGCCCGGCACCCGCGTCAGGTAGCGTTCGGCGGCGGCGCGCTCCATCGGCGGTATGCCGCCGCGGCAGGGCTCGCAGGTGCCCGCCGCCAGATCGTCCATCGCGCCCGCCCCATCCTGATCACCGCCCATGCCCCCGTCCCTCCCCGCAATCGTTGGCTTGGCAGAAAGCCTAGGCCCCCCGCCCCGTCCGGCAAGCCCCGCCGCGCCCGCCACCCCCGTTTGCCACCCCTCCCTTTGCGCCCCGTCCTTTGCGCCGCCCCGGGGCGGCGGCCCGGGGCGGCGGCCCCGGGTGCGGCTGTTGAGTGCCGTCGCCACCTTGGCTATACCGGCGGTCGCCCCTGCCACCAGCGGACACCCGCGACATGATCGACTGGCCCATCGTCGAATACCAGCACCCGGCCGCGCCGCCCGCCGGCCGCCGCCTCGCCATCGTCGGCGAGGCGCCGGGCAACGAGGAGGTGCGCCAGGGCATGCCCTTCGCCGGGCGCAGCGGCACGCTGCTCAACCAGGCCCTGCTGGCCGCCGGGATCTCCCGCGACCGCTGCCTGGTCGCCAACGTCTTCCGCCACCAGCCGCCCGGCAACAAGGTCGGCCATTTCTTCGCCTCGCGCGGGCGGGCGCGCCGGGAGGGGTTCGGGATCGACGAGCGCTGGGGGCCGTTCGGCGCCTCGGACTGGGTGATCGACCGCTTCGTCCCCGACCTCGAGATCCTCCGCCGCACGCTCCAGGCGTACGCCCCGTCCGTGCTGGTGGCGCTGGGGCGCACGCCGCTGTGGGCGCTGACCGGCGAGAACGGCATCACCCGGCTGCGCGGCCAGGTGCTGCCCTGCCGGCTGGTGCCGGGCGCCGAGGTGGTGGCGACCTACCATCCCAGCTTCATCCTGCGCGGTCAGGCGCGGGAGCTGCCGACGGTGATCGCCGACCTCACGGCCGCGGCGGCCCGGCTCGACCGCTAGGGCGGCGGGCCGGCCACGACGGCGCGGCGGGGTCAGTGCGACAGCGCCTCGGCGAGGCCCAGGAAGGCCGGCAGCGGGTGGGTGATGACGTAGGTGGGGATGGGGGCGAGGAAGGCGTTCATGCGCCCCTTGGCGACGAACCGCTCGCGAAAGCGCGAGCGCGCGAAGAGCGGGCCGAGACGGGGCACGATGCCGCCGGCGATGTACACGCCGCCCCGCGCCCCCAGGGTCAGCGCCAGGTTGCCGGCGACCCCGCCCAGCATGGCGCAGAACATCTCCATCGCCTCCCGGGCGTGGTGGTCGTGGGCGGCGTCCCCGGGGGCGGCCAGCGCCGCCGCCGTCACCTCGGCCGGCGTGCGCACCGGCGGGTCGCGGCCGTCGACCCGGCAGAGCGCCTCGCAGAGGTTGACCAGGCCGGGCCCGGACAGCACGCGTTCCGCCGAGACGTGGTCGAAGCGCTGGCGCAGCGCCGCCAGCGCCGCCGCCTCGCGGTCGTCGCCCGCGGCCATGGTGACATGGCCGCCCTCCCCCGACAGGGCGGTCCAGACGCCGCCCGGCCCCGGCACCAGCCCGGACACGCCAAGACCGCTGCCAGGCCCCAGCACGCCGATCACGGCGTCGCGCTGCGGGCTCCCGCCGCCCACCTGCTGGCGGTCGGCCGCGCCGAGGCGGCGGGCCGACAGGGCCACCGCGGTGAAGTCGTTGATCACCTCCAGCCGCTCCAGCGCCAGCGCCTCCCGGGTGGCCGCGACGGAGAACGACCAGGGCAGGTTGGTCATCGCGATGCGGTCGCCGGTGACCGGCCCGGCGACGCAGAAGGCGGCGAAGCGCGGCCGCCGCGCGCCGGTGGTCCCCAGGGCCGCCAGGTACGCCTCGGCCGCCGCCGCCGGCGAGGGGTGGTCGGCACAGCGCAGCACGCGGGAATCGTGCACCGTGTTGCCGTCCATCAGACCGAACCGGGCGTTCGTGCCGCCGATGTCGGCGACCAGGGACAGCCCCGTGCCGGCCGCGTCGCTCATGGATAGGGCGCCCGTGTCAGCGCGTCGACGTAGGTCTCGCGCCAGCGCGTGATGTCGTTGCGCCGCAGCGTCTGCATCATCGCCGCGTGGCGCTCGCGCCGCTCCTCCAGGGGCATGGTCAGGGCGCGCTGCAGCTCGTCGGCGACGCCCTCGCTGTCGAACGGGTTGACCAGCAGGGCCTCCTTCATCTCGCGCGCCGCCCCGGCGAACTGGGAGAGCACCAGCACCCCGGGATCGTCGGGATTCTGGCAGGCCACATACTCCTTGGCCACCAGATTCATGCCGTCGCGCAGCGGCGTCACCAGACCGACATGGGCCTGGCGGTAGAAGCCGGCGAGGACGCGCGGCCCGAAGCTCTTGTTGAGGTAGCGGATCGGCATCCAGTCGAACTCGGCGTACTGGCCGTTGATGCGGCCCGACAGCTCCGACAGCTCGCGGCGGATGGCGATGTACTCGGGCACGTCCTCGCGGCTCGGCGGCGCGATCTGCAGGAAGGAGACGCGGTTGCGGTGCTCGGGATAGGTCTCGAGCAGCTGCTGGAACGCCTCGAAGCGGTGGGGCAGGCCCTTGGAGTAGTCGAGGCGATCGACGCCGATGATCAGCCGGCGCCCCACCAGGCTCTCGCGCAGCCGCTCGGAATGGCGGGTGCGGGCATTGGTCTCCGCCAGGGAGACCAGGTGGGCGGTGTCGATGGAGATGGGAAAGGCGCGGGCCAGCACGGTGCGGCCGAAGGCGCGGATCAGGCAGCCCTCCTCGGGGCCGCGGTCCTCCACCTCGCCATGGGCCTCGAAGCGGATGTAGTTGACGAAGCAGCGCAGGTCGACCTCGGTGTGGAATCCCACCAGGTCGTAGGCGCAGAGCTCGCGCACCAGCTCGCGGTGGTTGGGCAGAACGCTGAAGACCTCCGGCGCCGGGAAGGGCGTGTGCAGGAAGAATCCGATGCGCTGCCGCAGGCCCTTCTGCCGGAGCCGCTCGCCGAAGGGGATGAGATGGTAGTCGTGCACCCAGACCATGTCGTCGGGCTGCAGCAGCGGCGCCAGGCGGTCGGCGAACAGGCTGTTCACCCGCTTGTACGCGTCGCGGGTGTTGCGGTTCACCGAGAACAGGCCGATGCGGTAGTGGAACAGCGGCCACAAGGTCTGGTTGGCGAACCCGTTGTAGTACTCTTCGAAATCCTTGCGCCCGAGGTCGACGGTGGCGTAGGTGAGGCGCCCCACGTCGGTGCGCCGCGGCTCCCCCTGGGAGTCCCCCTCGACCACGGTTCCGCTCCACCCGAACCAGATCCCCCCCGTCTTCTTCAGGGCGGCCAACACGGCCACGGCCAAGCCCCCGGCCGCCTGTTTGCCCTCGTCGATGGGCGCGACACGGTTGGACACGACGACCAGTCTGCTCACAGCGCGATCTCCCCCGATTCCGGCGGGCCGCGAGGCCGCGACCACGGCGGGGTCGGCAGCGCAGCGCGGCCGGCACTATGCACAAACGGCGAACTTCAGGTCCGGTTCCCTATCATCCGGGTCCGGTGATGGCAACCCTTGTTGATGCCGAAATGTCACAACTCGCCAGAGCCATGCCGACTCGCCAAGGACGGATTCGGTCGAAAGGCCACCCCCGTTCGGACTATATCTTCCACAATACCACAGCGGATTGGTCAGGATCGTTCGTTGTGCAGCGCAGCGCACGGTTATGACACCTGGAAGCATTCCACATGACCGCCACTGGCCAACCCCTTGCGATTCCATCCCTTCTCATTTTCCCCTTGATCCCGGGTCCGGGCATCTTCATATTGTGCATTGCGACATCGGTCGCGTCCGCGATGCGGGCGGTGTCGTAACGCACTTCTTGGGCGTTTCCTCCCTAGACTCGGGCCGGAGCTTATGCTCCGGCCTTTTTTTTCGGTCGGGACGGCAAGGGCGCGCCGCGCCGGTGGCCGGGGCCCCCGGGGATCGCGCGCCGGGGATGCAGAGCGGGTCGGCGGCGTGCGGTCAGCGGCTGCGCAGGGTCGCGGCGTCGAGGCGGCCCAGCGCGGCCACCAGTTCGCCCATGTGCAGGGCCAGCACGGACAGGAAGGGCATGCGCTCCAGCGCCGCCTCGTCCATGTAGAGGTCGCGGTTGATCTCGATCTGCAGGGCGTGGACGCCGCGCCGCGGCCGGCCGTAGTGGCGGGTGGTGAAGCCGCCCGCGTAAGGGGTGTTGCGGGCGACGCTGTAGCCCTTGGCGCGCAGCAGCCGCTCCGCCGTGTCGGTGACGGCGCCGGCGCAGGCGCTGCCGAAGCAGTCGCCCAGCACCATGTCGATCCGCCGTCCCTCGCGTTCGGTCTCGCTGCCGGCGGTCGAGCCCGCCGACGGCATGGAGTGGCAGTCCAGCAGCACGCAGCAGCCGAACCGCTCCACGGTGGCGTCGACCAGGCGGCGCAGCGCCTCGTGGTAGGGGGTGTAGAAGCGCTGCACCCGCTCCACCGCGTCGGCGAAGCTCAGCTTGTCGCGGTAGATCTCCTCGCCGTTGGCGACGATCCGGGCGATGGTGCCGAGGCCGGCGGCGACCCGCGGCGAGCGGGTGTTGACGTAGCGCGGCAGGCTGTCGGCGAACATGGCCGGGTCGAGCTCGTAGGCCTCGCGGTTGGCGTCCAGGAAGGCGCGCGGGAAGAGGGCGCGGAGCAGCGGCGCGCCGAGCTCGGGCGCCGCGGCGAAGATCTCGTCGACGAAGGCGTCTTCGGACTTGCGCAGGGTGCGGTCGTCGAGCCGTGCCGCCGCCAGGAACGCGGCGGAGTAGTCGCGCCCGCTGTGCGGCGAGGCGACCACCAGCGGCAGGGTGTGCTCGGCCGGCTCCCTGAGATCGAAGGCCCGGTCCAAACCGGCGGGGGCGTCGAAATGCGCGTCCATGCTTCAGTGATGTAGTCCACCCGGCGCGCCCTGTCACGCGGCACCGTCACACGGGCTCCGGATGGGTCCGGACAACGGGACGGCGCGGCGCCCGGGAAAAAAATCGGAGCGGGGTGAAAACAGTGGGTTGCGTGGGTCCCCGGTTGGTGCTACATCCCACGCCCACGCCGGACGGGCCGCCACCAAGGCCTCGACGGACGGGCGCGTAGCTCAGCGGGAGAGCACTACGTTGACATCGTAGGGGTCACAGGTTCAATCCCTGTCGCGCCCACCATGAAGGCCAGCAAGTTCAAGAACTTGCTGGCCTTCGCCCGTTCTGGGGCAGGCACGTGGTGCCGGCATGATACGCACATGATGCGCAGCGCCCCCGAGCCCATCATCGCCTCACCCTCCGCTCACGCCGCGGCGCGGGGTCCAGGGAGCGACGGCCGGCGCGTGAGTTGCTGTTCCACACACTCAGCAAGCTGTACGCCCAGACCTCGGTTCTGATCACCACCAACCTGAGCGCTGCCGGATGGCCGCCGGTATTCGGCGGCGCCGCCAAGATGACCCCCGCCCTGCCCGACCGGCTCACCCATCACTGCGACATCCTGGAAACCGGCAACAAGAGCTGGCGGTTCAGGAATCGCACCTGAGCGTTGCCCAGGGGAGCCCACCGGCCCCTCCCGTGGACTCCCTGGACAACGGTTTCTGCAACCGGAAACGTGGCTGGAAATTGCACGCCGATGCCGGTTGGACATTGGAAGCCGATTGACACACCTGATTCCGGGACGGACTCCCGCCCGGCCAACCGGCTGAACTGGAACGGCCAATAACACAGTGGTAGGATCATCTATGGTGTGCTAATTCCGGTGCAATCAGCGGATGAATGCCCCGCTTGAGGCGAGATGACGAGCAGAACGTCTATATTACATTTTGATGAATGAGCCGACACTCGTGCGGCACGGTCGGTGAGCCGTCGCGTGTACTGTTCGGCAGGAGCCGTGTCGATGATTCCGTTTCCCGACCGGGGCTCTCGTCTGAAGGAATTCAGCAGGCCCAGGGCGAGCGTCACATGATCCGTGGTTCCGGACCCGAGGGTGCGGGCCTGCTGGCCGTCGTGCGGCCCGGCAACGGCCCCGTCGCGCCGGTTGCCGAAGATGGACTGCTCCATCACGACCAGTATGTGACGTTCGTCGCGGCGGAGCAGGCGCTCGCGCAGGCCGAAGAGGAGGCCGCGGCCATCCGGAGCCGGGCGGTCGACGCGTACGAAGCGGAGAAGCGGCGCGGCTACGAGGACGGCGCGGCGGAGGGGCGTGCCGCCCTGTTCGCGATGATGACGCGCTACCAGGACAGCCTGCGCGCGGCGGTGAACGATCAGGTGGACGCGCTGATCGCGCTGGTCTCCGCCACCGTGGAACGGGCGGTCGGCGCGCTTCCGGCGTCCGACTTCGTCGCCGATCTGGTGGAGCGCACGGTGCGGGACTTCAACGATTCCCATCGCATCGACATCCACGGCTGCGCCGAGACGATCCGCGACCTCTCCCAGCGGCTGGCCGCCCTGGACGGCGGGCAATGGGAGGCGGCGCGCCTGCGCCTGCACAGCGACCCCACCATGGACGCCGACGCCTTCCGGGTGGTGACGGCCGAGCTGTCGATCTCCTATTCGCGCGCCCGCATGCTCGACCTGATCGCCGACGCCCTGCGGGCACCGGGCGGGACCGCCCCGCCGGCCGCGCCGGGCGCACCCCCCGGCCCCCCCGACTGACACGCCGTCCCGGGCGCCGACACCGTTGCGCCCCGTCGCCTTGCCTTTGCGAACCGCTGATCTGGAATTCACCGATGCTCCCGCGCGCCGTCCGACCCGCCGCAGCCGCCCAGCGGCACGACGCCGCCGCCCCGCCGAGCCGCCGCCGCCGGGCGGGGGAGGCGGCCGCGCGGTGGGCGTTGACGACGGCGGTGCTGCTCGCCGCCGCCGCCGGGGGCTGCGCCCCGACGTCACCGCTGAAGGATTCGGTCAGCGATGGGTTCGGCGGGCTGCTGGGCATCGGCGCCGCATCCTCCGCGGCGCCCTCGCTGGTGCCGGCGATCGCGCCGACGGCACCGGACGCCCCGCCCGGGGGGCGCGGCGCCGCGCCCCCGGGGGGATCGTTCGCGCTGATCACGCAGGGGCAGGCCATGGAGACGAGCTATTCGCAGATCGGCGATCGCATCGTTCCCTCCGGCGCCCGATTCATCGACACCGAGGTCAACGAGTTCCTGCGCGTGGTGTTCGAGGAGATCCTCTTCGCGCCGTTCGTCGCGGTGGGGCGGCTGGAGGGCCGCGTCGACCTGCAGCTTGCCGAGGGTCTGCCGCTCAGCACCTGGATCAACGCTGTCGACGCCCAGCTTCAGAAGATCGGCGCGGCGCTGCGCTTCGAGCGCGGGGTGTACGCGGCGGTGAAGGAGGGGGAGACCCTGTTCGAATCCTCCGTCAACCTCGGCTTCCTTCCGCTGACCTACGCCGATCCCCAGGACATCGCGCGGATCCTGCGCGAGGTGTTCCCCGACATCAAGGCGATCCCCGCGGAAAGCGCCAACGCCATCGTCGTGCTGGAGTTCGAGCGCCTGGCCCTGTTCCTGGAGATCTCCGAGTTCGCGCGCACCCTCGATCGCGGCGCGCTGCAGGGCAAGACGCTGTTCATCCACCGCCTCGCCCAGGCCAACGCGGCGGAGGTGGTGCGCGAGCTGACCGAGATCACCCGTCTCAACGACGACACCCGAAGCGATTTCCGCTCCGCCCGCTTCGTGCCCATCGACCGGCTGAACGCCGTGCTCGGCGTGGTCACCCCCGGCACCGATCTTGGAGATCTGCGCGGCCTGCTGGACACACTCGACAGCGTCGACAACCCCCGCCTGGCCCAGGGGGTGCGGATGGTGGCCTTGCGCAACTCCCGCGTCGCCGATGTGCTGCCCTATCTGCAGACCCTCGTCGGCGCCGGCACCACCCGGTCGAACGCCGCGGCGGGAGCGCCCCAGCCCCCGGTCGCCGCGGCGGGAACCACGGCGCGCCGCACCGGTCCGTTCCCCCGCCGCCCGGCGGACGCCGGCGGGGATGCCCTGGCCGCCCCAATGGCCACCCCAAGGGCCGCCCAGATGGCCGACGCGGTGGCGGACGGCGGCCCGGCCGACGGCGGCATGGCGGCGCTGGCGCTCCCGGCGCCGGCGACGGCCGACGCGCGGTCCTCCACCAACGTCGACAACGGCCCGGGCGTACGCATCAGCGCCGATCCGTCCCGCAACGTCATTCTGATGTCCGGGGAACCCGAACTGCTCGACTCGCTGGAGACGCTGATCCGGGACATGGACAGCAGCGAGGTCAAGCAGGTGTTCATCGAGACCGCACTGGTCGACGTGACGCTCCGCGAGCAGCTGGAATACGGTTTGTCGGGAATCCTGTCGGTGGGCAGCGCCCAGGTCATCCCGTTCAGCCAGGGGGCGACGACCGCGGCCAGCCTCCCCGGCCTCAACATCCTGTTCGACAACGAAACCATCTCCGGCGTGCTGCGCCTGCTGAGCTCGGTATCCGACGTCCGGGTGATCTCCGCCCCGCGCCTCGCCATGATCAACAACAGCCAGGCCGTCCTCAACGTCGGCGACGAGGTTCCGGTGCTGACGACCCAGGTCACCGACGCGGCCAGCGCCGACACCATCGTGAACAGCGTCGAGTTCCGGGAGACCGGGGTCATCCTCCGCCTCGCCCCGACGATCCTGTCCGACGAGGCCGTGCTGCTCGACATCTCGCAGGAGCTGACGGAGGCCCGCGGCACCTCGCCGGAAGCGGTCCAGCTGACGCCTCTGTTCACCCGCCGGTCGCTGCAGACCTCGCTGCGGCTCCATTCCGGTGACGTGATCATGTTGGGCGGGCTGATGGAGCGCAGCTCGGCCGTCGCCAAGGACCGCGTGCCGATCCCGCTGATCGGCGACATCTTCGGCGCCACCACCGATTCCACGCGCCTGCGCGAACTCCTGCTGCTGGTCCGCCCGGTGGTGGTCAAGGACCGGCTGCAGATGGCCCGGATCACCGCCGAGGTACGGGCGCGCCTGAACGCGATCTGGGGCAACGACAGCCTCACCAGGAACCCGCTGCACGACGGCCTCGGCAACGCGCTCCGCAGCGGCGTCGACAGCCTGTTCGGCCCGGCCACCCCACCGCAGCCGCCACCGCCCAAGCCGATTCCATCGGCTGCGCCGGTTCCGTCCGCCGCGCCGGCCGCGCCGGCGCCGTCGCGTGCGCCCCTGAGCACGCCCCTGAGGAGGCCCCGGACGGCGGCCGCCAGCGAACCGCGGCGCTTGCCGTCGCCGCGCCGCCGCCATTCGACCGTCGACGAACCGGCGCAGAGCCGCCACCAGCGGTCACGCCGCCGACACGGTTGCGCGGTGCGGCAGCCCCCCATCACCACCGGACGAGGATGACCCGCGCCATGTCGAATCCCATCCTGTTCCGAGACCTGGTGCGGGCGATCGCCGCCGGCTGCCATATGGCGCTCGACTTCGACGACGACAGCGAATACATCGAGTTCACCACCGATGTGGGGCTGCCCGTCTACCTGATGCAGACCGCCGACTCCACGGCCATCACCGTCGCCATCCCGCTGGAGACCGTCCCGGCGGACATCGCCCGGGAGATCGGCCTGGGCGCGCTCATGCTCAATTTCTTCGACACGCTCTCGGACCACGGCAAGATCGGCTTCCTGCCGGATTCCCCGTCCTTCGTCTACATCGCGAAATGGCACGCCTTTTACGGCGTCGACCAGGCGCGGGCATGCGACTGGCTGGGCGCCTGCCTCGACGAGGCGGAGCGGTGCCGGGCGGCGATCATCGAGTTGCATCAGGTTTGTCATCGAACGACTTCCCCCGATGAGCTATAAGGTCGGGGATCGGATGCCATCGCGCCGCTGGCGTGCCCTGTCGGGCGCCCGGGGCGCCCGCCCGCCGGTCACGCCGGTCCGCGGGGCTCGCCATGGGGCGGGCGCCGGGTCACGCGACACCCTCATGAATCCGAGCACCCAGGAGGCACGATGACGGGCATGGTTCAAGGTGTTTCGCCCCCCACGACCGGAGCGTTGGTCCTGGATGCGCACGACCCCGACAAGCGCGCACGCGAGGCCGAGCAGGCGGTCGCCGGGCTGATGGCGCGGCTGAGCGACGTTCTCGCCGGGATGCAGCAGGACACCCGCTTGGCCTTCGAGGAGGCTCAGACCTTCGAGTCGTTCGTGTCGGCCCTGGTCGACACCTTCGACAAGGAGTATTTCAGGAACGTGAACGATCCCCGCGACGACAAGATGACCGACTACGCCGGCCATCTCAAGGAGGCGCTGCGGGGCGGCGAGCTCAACCGGATCCTCGAACAGATGGTGGCCAACACTCCGAACGCCCGGTCGCTGTTCGACAAGCTGATGGACAACCCGAACGCGTTCTCCGCCACCGACGGAATGGCGCTCATCAACACGCTGATCGGCACCGACCTGGAGGCGAGCAGCAACCGCGAGACCGCGCTGTCCGGCTTCCACATGGTGTTCGACGAGGTCCGAGAAAAGCTGAACGATCTGCGGTTCGAGATGCGCAAGTCCATCGCCGAGACGCAGGCGCCACTGCGCCTGCTCGAGGACATCGTCCGCAGTTCGGCGCCTCGGTAATCGGGGCGCGGCAATCGGGGCGCGGGAGGCGGCACGTGGAGGACGGCGTGCGGACCATCGACGACGATGGCCGGTCCGTGTCGGCGGGCGTCGCCGACGCCGCGGCGTCCCTGCGCGTGGCCGCCGCCGATCGTCTGGCGGCGCGTCTGGCGCAATGCCGGCAGGCGGTGGCGGCGATCCCCGAGCGGCGGGTGAGCGGGCGCGTCAAACGCCTGCTCGGCACCGTCATCACCGCGACGGCGCCCGGCGCCCACATCGGTGAGCTGTGCCGGCTGTCCGACCCACGGACCGGCGCCCGGCTGTCGGCGGTCGTCATCGGCCTCAACGGAGGCGAGGCCATCCTGACGCCGCTCGGCGAACTGAAGGGCCTGTCCGACCAGGCCGAGGTGGTGCCGACCGGGCAAACCCAGTCCGTCGGGGTCGGGCCGCGGCTGCTGGGGCGGGTGCTGGACGGCCACGGCACCCCTGTCGACGAGGCGGACCGGGGGCCGCTGGTGGTGGAAGGCCACCACCCGGTGATGGCGGACCCGCCGAGCCCGCTGTCGCGCCGGCCGATCCGCACGCCCCTGGCCGTGGGGGTGCGGGCCATCGACGGGCTGCTGACCTGCGGCGAGGGGCAGCGGATCGGCATCTTCGCCGCGGCCGGCGGCGGCAAGACCTCGTTGCTGTCGATGCTCGTGCGCAACAGCGAGGCGGAGGTCTGCGTCGTCGCCCTGATCGGCGAGCGCGGCCGCGAGGTGGGCGAGTTCCTGGAGCACAGTCTGGGCGAGGCGGGGCGCCGGCGCTCGGTGGTGGTGGTGTCCACCTCGGACCGGCCGGCGATGGAGCGGGTGAACGCCGCCTACGTCGCCACGGCGGTCGCCGAGTACTTCCGCGACCAGGGCAAGCGGGTGCTGCTGGTGATGGACTCGGTGACCCGGTTCGGCCGCGCCCTGCGCGAGATCGGCCTGGCCGCCGGCGAGCCGCCGACCCGGCGCGGCTTTCCCCCCTCGGTCTTCGCCACGCTGCCGCGGCTGATGGAACGCGCCGGCAACTCCGACCGCGGATCCATCACCGCGTTCTACACCGTCCTCGTCGAAGGCGACGACATGGACGAGCCGATCGCCGACGAGACCCGCTCCATCCTCGACGGCCACATCGTGCTGTCGAAGAAGCTGGGGCGGGCCAACCACTACCCGGCCATCGACGTGCTGGCCAGCGTCAGCCGCGTCATGCCGAACATCGTCGACGAGCGCCACGTCGCGGCGGCCGGCCGCTTCCGCCGGCTGTTGGCGAAGTACGACGAGGTGGAACTGCTGCTGCGCGTCGGCGAATACCAGAGCGGGTCGGACGCCGAGGCGGACATCGCCATCGAGAAGCGCGAGGCGATGCTGGCCTTCCTGCGCCAGGGCATGGGCGAGCCGGCGGCGGCGGCGGCCACCCTGCGCGCCCTCTTCGCCTGCGCCTGAGAGGGCCCGCGGTGTCGACCCGGATGTTCGCCACCCTGACCGGCCTCTACGCCACGCGCGAGCGCAAGGCGGAGGAGCGCATGTTGGCTGCCCGCCGCACCATGCTCGACCGACGCGCCCGCCTGGAACAGGCGCTGGACTCCTACAAGCGGTTCCAGGAGGTCGTCCGCCAGCAGGAGAACCTCCTCTATCAGGACCTGATGGAGAAGGTCGCCCAGAAGGGCGATTTCGAGACGGTCAAGGAGCGCGTCCACCTGTTGAAGCTGCAGCTCAAGGAGTATCTGGACGCGGCGATGGAGCTGGACCGCGCCCACCAGGAGGCGCGCGCCGCCTTCGTGGAGGCGCAGCGCCACCACCAGCACGTCTCCCGCAAGCACATGAAGCTCGGCGAGATCGTCTCGGAACTGAGCCTGACCGACCGCCGCGGCGCCCTGGCACGGGAAGCGCGCGAGTTGGAGGAGTTCACGCCGCGCGGCCCCGACGCACCCGAAAAGCCCGCCTGAGCGCCCCGGCGCCGCGGCGCTACGCCTCCAGCAGCTTGGCGAGCAGGAGGCGCAGGTCCGGCCGCCGCGCCGCGTCCCAGACGGTGGCCCGGCCGACCTGGTCCTTGGGAAAGCGCAGCATCAGGCGGCGCCGCACGTCGGGTTCGGCCGCCTCGGCCAGGGCGCTCGCGACCACGCCGACGCCGATGGTTCCCAGCGCATGGCGCAGCGTCGACGCGGTGTCGAAGCCCGGCACCCGGACGCCGTCGCCGCGCCACAGCAACCCGGCGCGGCGCGACACGAACAGCAGGTCGTCGCCCAGCACCTCCTGAAGGCAGTGCCGGCGATCGCGGTCGATGGCCTGCTGCAGCAGGCGCTGCGTCACGCACAGGGTGGCCAGCCACGCCACCCGGCGAAGCGCCTCCCGCTCGAGCAGCGCCAGCCGGCGCACCAGCGGATCGGACAGCGTCCCCATGCCGGTGCCGAGGGAGTAGTGGGCGATGAGCGCCGCGTTCGCCCGGCCGCGGATCCGGGGGTGACGCAGCGCCGCGGCATCGCCCCACCCCACATCAGCCAGCCAAGACTCGTCCGTCTGGTCGAGCGGGCACAGCCAGAACGTCAGGTCCTCCACCTCGACGGCCATCGCCACCCTCAATCGGCCGCCTGACGGGCCAGCCGGCGCCGCAGCATGGTCACGTAGACGAGAAGGGCCAGGGTCGCGGCCAGCCCGCCTCCGCCGGCGACGACGGCCGCGGGGTGGGAGGCCCACATCGCCGCCACGTCCAGCGGCCGGGCCGCCGCCGTGGGATCGGCCGCCATGTCCAGGCGGGGAACCATCAGGTTGGCGTCGGTGGGGAACAGCACGACGCTGACGCTGTCGTAGGCGACGCCCTCGACGCTGTTCGCCACCAGCTGCTTGATCAGCGGCACGTAGGAGGTGAAATCGTACTGGCTCTGGTACTTGATGAACACCGCCGCGGACGCCGGCGGGGTCTGGCCCTTGTTGGCCCGCTTGTCCTCGGGAACGGCGATGTGGACGCGCACCGCCACGGCGCCGTCGAGCTGCGACAGGGTGCCGTTGAGCTCCTCCGACTTGGCGTAGATGTAGCGCATGCGTTCGGCCCCGGCCGAGGCGATCAGGCCTTCCGACTGGAAGATATCCATGAGGTTGACGGACTTCGACCGCGGCAGGCCGCGGGCGAGCAGCACGGAAATCGCGTGTTCGACCTGGCCCTGCTCGACCTGGATCGTCGTCTTCCCCTCGCGATCCACCGTCTTGTCGGCGTCGATGCCGGCGCCCAGCAGCAGGGCCAGCATCTCGTTGCCCTCGCGCTGGCTGATGCCCGAATACAGCTCCACCTTGCACCCGGCGAGCGCCAGCGCGCCGCACAAGACGAGGATCAGGCCGCAGCACCGGCTGTGGCGGCGAAGGACGGTCGCAAAAGCTCGCTGCACGGTGTGGCGCCTCTTCACGGTCGGCCCGACGGCCCGACGACAGCGGGATCGACGGTGTGGCTTCCGCTGATCACAAAATCATACGTGGTGCCCTGTGCGGCCGTTTTGGCGTGTTTGCGCCGCCGGAGTCCAGATGAATGGGACGCCGTAACAGGAACTTCATCCGCACGCACCGCAGCCGGCCGCGACCGGGCGCTGGCCGTCACGCCCGCGCCCCAGGCATGGCGCCGCCCAGGCCGCCGGCCGCCGCGCCGATCGCTTCGGCCGCCGCGAACAGCCCACGCCCCTCGTCGCCCAGCAACCCGTTGGCTGCCGCCTCCAGGGCCTCGCCAAGCTGGCGGAGCGTCGCCCCGTCGCCCTTCAGCGGGCCCGCCGCATCCTTGAGAAGGCGGCCCACGCTGAGCATGGTTTCCAGTCGGGTCCGCAAGTCGGATGCGATGTCCTGGGCGGAGGGAACGACCGTGGCCGCGGTCGCGGCGATCGCGTCCCACCATGGGCCTGACGTCGTGCGCTGCTCGGGCGTCAGCGCCATCAGGGCGCCGTGCACCTGGCGCGCGCCGTCACGGAGATCGCGGCCTTTCGCCTGGATCTCGCGAATCGGGGCAACCGCGAACCGGGCGATGTCTGCCAGGTCCAGGCCCAGCCGGGTGGCCAGGAACGCCTCCTGGGTCGCCGCATCGTCAAGGGCGAGAGCCTCTCGACGCAAACCCTCCGGAAGCGAATCAACGATCGCCGCGACGAGACCGGCCCGCCCCATCGGATCAAGGGCAAGGCGGCGGCCCAGCGCTTCCGCCGTCTTCAGGTGCTGACGGGCGTCAGGCGCTTCGCGCAGCAGCGTGTCGCTGCCGACCGTCACCGCACCCGCCGCTTCATAGAGGCCCAGGGCGGCGCCGATGCGCTCCTGGTGCACGACCGAGTCGCCCCGCGCCACGCCATCGATGAACAGCCGCCCCCCCTCGTCCCAGTCATCCTCGTTCAGGCCGACGAACGACGCCGTGGATTGGAACTGCACGTACGGATCGGCGCCCGCCACGATGGCGCGAAGGGTGGTGTCGTGGACGGTCCCCTGGGGGCGGTCGACCAGCGCGATCGTCCAGTCCGATGGGTCGGTCGCCGATCGCGTGATCCGCTGAACGGCCGCGAGCTGCAGCCGGCCTTCCACCCCGCGTGTCATCGACAGGGGTCCCGTGCCGAGCAACGCCTCCAGGCGGGACCCCAGCGCCTCGATCTGCTGGGGGGTGACCGGCAGGCCCGGCGGCGGCAGCCGGATCACCTCCGTCGATGGCGGGCCGGACGGCGGCTGCGGCTGCCTGGCCTGCGGCCCGTTCACGGCCGGTGGACGCGGCTGGGTCGACGACGGCGCCATCGACTGGAATTGCGTGTACGGATCGGCAGCGGCCACGATCGCGCCGAGGGTGGTTTCGTGGACCGTGTTCTGTGGGCGATCGACGAACGTGATCGTCCAATCCGACGGGTCGGTCGCGGATCGCGCAACCCGCTGCACGACCGCGAACCGCAATTGGCCCTCCACCTGGCGCGTCATGGAGAGCGGCCCCTGCCCGAACAGCGCCTCCAGGCGGGTGCCAAGCGCCTCCATCTCCTGGGGCGTGCCCGACGCTCCCGAGGGGGGGAGCCCAACCGACGCCGACACCAAGGCCGCTGGCGGCGAGCCGGACGGCGGCGACGGCTGCCAGGGCGGCACACCGGACAGCGCCGCCCGCAGATCGGCCGGCGCGGCCCGGCTGAACGTCTCCACGTTCTGGCGGAGCGGCGCCCCGTCGGGCCCCGACAGCCCGGAGGCGGCGGCCTCCAGCGCCTCGCCGAGCGCGCGCAGGTCCCCCCCTTCCTCGTCCACCAGCTCCGCCGCGGCGCGCAGGACGCCGGCCGCCATCCGCAGCCTGTCCAGGTCGCTGCGCAGCGCATTGCCGAGGCTGGCCGGATGCGGATGCCGGCCGTCGCGCAGGGCGTGCAGGCCTTGTTGGACGGCCAGGAGTGGCGCCTGGGCGAGGCCGCCGAGGTCGCCCAGGGACAGCCCGAGGTGGCGAGCCAGGTGCTGGTCGAGTTCCGCGCCCGCCGTCACCGGGGTCGGCGCGCGCAGGCCGGGCGGCAGCGACTGGACGATCGCCTGGAGAACCCTGCCCCGCCGGGCCGGGTCGGCGGACAAGGCGGCCGACACGCTGCGGCCCAGCGCGACCGCCCGCTGCAGGGGGTCGCGCGTGGTCGTGGGAAGATCGGCGGTGACGGCGGCGACCGGGCGCCAGAGGGCGCGCGCCGCCGTCTGCGCGGCGGCGACGTTCGTGGTGACCAGCCCCGGCAAGGGGGAGGGCTCGGTGGTGAACACCTCCGGCTCGGAGCCGAGAAGGACGGAGCTGCGCTGGGGAGCACCCTCGCGGCGCTCCGCCGCAACGATTTGCACCCGTTCCGCATGCGGCAGGTTGCGTGCGCCATCCACCAACCCACCCAGGGTGAAGGTCTGCTCGAACGTGCCGTCCACCCCGCCCATGGGGTCGAAGACCGTCACCCGCCAGGCCCGCGGGTCGCCATCCGTCGTGTCGATCCCCGTCAACGCCATGACGTGCGTGCCGGTGGCGCCCCGCGACAGGGTCACAGGCGCGGTCGCGATCCGTTCCCGGAGATGCTCGCCGAAGAGCCGCACCTCGTCCGCATCGGTCGTCTTGGCGTCCGCCACCGGAGGCATCACCGCCTGGGTGCTCATGCCGAAGGCCCGGAAGACGATGTCGGGCTCCTGGTCGGTGCCGCCCAGCGGCCCCTGCCCGGCCGCCTGCAAGGCGATGTCGAACGCCCGCGCGAGCACCTCGATCACCGGCGCGCTGTCGCTGTACAGCGGCGCGCCGTCCTTGCGTGCGGCGATCGCCTGCACGTCCACCTCCAGGCCGAAGCCGGGCATGGACACCCGGACGCGGTCGCCGTCGAAAGTGACTCGCTCGCGCAGGGTCGCCATCCCCTGGGGCGATGCGAGCATGGCCCGCAGGCTGGCCATCAGGAAACAGCTGTGGGGCATCCCGGTCTCGCCGAGGCGCTGCGTGATGGACAGCCGATCGACGGCGTCGGCGGCGTCCAGCACGCCCTTGTCGTGGGTGGTCAGGGGATGCCCGTCGAGCGGCGTACGCTCGACCAGTTGCCACGCCACGCCATCCTTGGTTTCGCCGGGCGCCAGCAGCCGGGCGTCGACCACGTGCGCGATCGGCCACGTTTCCGCACCCGGGCGCAGCTTGAAGTCAAATGCCGCGGCGGGACGCAGCGGGTCGACGACGGCCGACGGGTCGATGACGGCCGGCGGCTCGAACGCGCGGACCACCGCCGCAGCGTCGACGTCGCCGGTGGTGCCGGTGACCTGGGCGAGCAGGTTGACCGCGCGCAGGGCGAGGTCCAGTTCCGCCACCTCGCCCGACGCCGCCGACCGGCCCGGCAGGATCTTCTGCACCGCGACCTCGATCCCCGCCCCGGGAAACCGGAAGGTGGCGGTGTGTGCGCCGGGTTCGCCGAAGTCGATGCACGCCGCGAGGCGCGCCCGCCCCTCCGGGGTCTCGGACAGCGTCAGAAGCGCCTCGGCCACCACGGCCCGGCGCCCCGCCCCGGCCGCCGCCGCCGCCGTCAGCGCCGCTTTTGCGGGGTCGCTGTCCGGCGTCTCCTCCAGGGTCAAGGGCCAGGGCTGCCCCGGTGCGCAGGCGTGGAACACGTCGCCGCCGCTTTGCGGGACGGCGGATTCGACGACGCGGCGCAGACCCGACGCCCCGGCTGCGGTCTCCTCATACGGTCCGGACGGCCGGGTGACGCCGGTCCACCCGGCCGAGCCGTGCTCCAGACCGACGAGCCGGTAGCGCCCCCATTCACGGACCAGTTCGCCCCGCACCAGCTCCGCTTCCGGCGGGGCCGGCGGGGGTTGGACCTTGTCGTGCACGACCAGCCTGCCCGAGCGGAACTCCACGGTTCCAAGCCAGCCGTCATCGGGCCCCTTGATGTTGAGCGTGACCGTCACGCCGAGCCTTTCCGATGCCGTGCTCAACAGCTGCGCTAGCGTGATCGCGCCGTCGTCGTATTGCTGGCGCAGGTCGGCCACGAACGCGGCGTCGTCCCCCGCCACCTCCATCAGAGCGTCGCACACCTCCCGGGCGGGAAAGCGGTCGCCCATGGCAGCGCACAGATCGTCGACCGGCGCCGTGGTGGCGGACGTCTTGCCATCGCCGCAGTAGCGACCGTCGCGGTCCAGCCCGACCTGCCGCGCGCCGAGCTCGAGCCGGTCCCGGATGGTTTGCGGGTCGAGGCCGTCGTCCGTCAGCCGCTTGACCGCATTCGCCTCCGACATGCCGATGTGCAGCCCGTGTTCGTCGATGTACACGTACACGGCGTCCTTCGGATGGAAGCCGGAGTGTCCCAGGTACGACTCGAGCGTCATCTGTTCGAAGGTTTCGCTGTTCTGCGCGGCGACGCTCACCGAAACGACGCCTTCCTTGTCCGACTTCGCCTTTTCAAACCCGGTGAAGAAGATCGTGTCGGCGATGCCGTATTTCTCACCGGGCTTCCACGTCTTGGTCCGAAGATCCTCCATAGTGATGCTGCCGATGTCGTCCGACACGAGGCGGACGATGGAATTCGCCTTTTCGTTCGTCTTCAGATTGAAGAGGGCGGAAAGATTGCCGTTGCCGGGGAACCATCGGATTCCCGTCTTGTGAAGGGCTTCCAGGTACGGTCCCCTGGCCTTGAACGACGACTCCGGCGCCGGCGCCGGCGCCGGCGCCTTGGTTGCGGCGACCGGGGACGGCAGGTCAAGGGTCTTGCGGATGCTCGCCCGCGCCACGCCGTCGTCGTTGCGCGTGTCGTTGCCCTTTCGGAAGGTCTTGACGAGGCGCGCCAGCCCCCCCTCGGCGGCCGGCGCGAAGCGCGCCGTCGCGCCGGGGCCGCCGGTGCGTCCGGCCGGCCGCGCACCGTCGGACCGGCTGGTGAAAGGACTCCTCAGGATACCAAACACCATGGACCGCTCGTCCCCTGCCCAACGCGCCGATTGCCGAGGCGGCACCACCGTGGCGCCGCCGATCACCCTTGCCCGCCCCCCTTGGCCCTCCGTCGCGGCCGAAAGGCCGTCAGGGCTTGATCCAGACCTCGACCCGGCGGTTCTTGTAGCGGCCGAATTCGTTGTCGTTGCACGCCACCGGAGCCTCCTCGCCGAAGCCGTGCACACCGGCCACCGGGACGTTCAGCAGGGACTTGAGCTGCTGCGACACAGTCTCGGCGCGCTCCGTCGACAGGGCACGGTTGGTCTCGTACGCCCCCTCGCTCTCGGTCATCCCGATCAGGTGGAGCTTGCCGTAGGCGTTCTGCGGCAGGCGCAGGTACTGGGCCAGACGGTAGAGGTCCTGAAAGCCCCGCCCGTCCAACTCCGTCCGCCCTGGCAGGAAACGGAACGTCACCGACAGCCGCAACGCATCCTGGATGAAGCGCCCGTACTCGCGCAGCGCGTCGGCGTTCTGTTCCGGGTTGACCTGCCGCGGGAGTGTCGGCACGCCGGCCATGGGCATGCCCATCATCGGCATACCCATCATCGGCATGCCCATCATCGGCATGCCGGGCGCGCCGGCGTACGGCATGCCGCTTCCCGCCATCGGCCCCATGGGTGCGCCGTACCCGTACGGAGCCCCGGGCGCCCCGAAGCCCGGCGGCCCGAACGGTGGCTGCCCCGGCATGCCCGGGGCGAACGGCTGTCCGCCTGGGGCTCCTTCCGGCATGCCGGGCGCGCCCGGGAGAAAGCCCGGCGCGCCATAGACCGGCGGCACACCCCCGCCATAGCCCGGCGCGACTCCGCCGAAACCGAAGCCGGCGACCGGCGGCGCGGTCGGCGGTTCGGCCGACCCGCCCGGCCCGCCGGCTGTCGCGCCCTGGGCGTCGAGCGCGAACAGGTTGCTGAACTGCACATAGCGGTCCTGCGCCCCCTGCGGCACCACGAGCAGGCTGACGAAGCCGTTCCGCTCGACCACCTGCTGGCCGACGTAGGACTGGACGAAGTCGAGGAACGCCCGGACGAACGGCTTGTCGCTCTGCGGCGGCGCGTAGAGGTACAGGCGCCGGGTCAGCGGGTACTCCTCCGTCTTCACCGCGAACTGGGTGGGCGCCAGCAGCACGCCGCACTCGTTGATCGGAACCGCCCGGGCCTTTTGGATATAGGACAGGGAGACGAAGCCGATGCCGTTGGGGTCGGCCGCGACGGCGTCCGACAGCGCCTCGTTCGATTCGAAGCGGCGCGCATAGCCGCACAAGGGGCGATAGCCCAGCACCTGGTTCTGGAACGTCTCGAAGGTCCCGGACTTGTGATCCCGGGTGTAGAGATTGATGCGCCCGAACGGCCCGCCGAACTGCGACCAATCCTGGTACTCGCAGCTGAAGATCCCGGCGATCTGCTGCAGGCTCAGCCCGAAGATCGGGTTGTTGGGGTGGACGATGATGGCCAGCCCGTCCAGCGAGATGACGTGCTGGCTGGCGTACGACCCCATGTCGCCAACCGGCCACAGCATCTGGACCTCATCGGGGCGGATCGGCCGCGACGACATGGCGATGTCGGCCTTGCCGTCGGCCAGGGCGCGGAAGCCCGTGCTGGAACCGTGCGCCTGGAGCTCGACCGCCCGCGGCATGCCCGCCCGGACGTTGCCGAGATGGATCATGCGCTGGTTCTCGCCGGTGCTCTCCGTCTCGACCTGCACCGCGCCGGGCGTCGCCTGCCCGCGGTGATACCAGGCGAACGCCTCTATGAGCGCCGGCATCAGCGTGTCACCGATCGTGTTGCTGCCGTGGATTCGCAGCATCTGGGCGTCCTCCGGCATCGCCCGGGTCGGTTCGGGAAGGGCGAACCCGCCAGTCGTGGCGGCAGCCGAGCCGTCCGCATCCGTCGCACCGGCAGGACCCGGAAGCGCCGCCCAAAGCAGCGCGAACACCATCACCCAAACACGCATCGTCCCACTCTCCACCTTATCAAGTCTTTCCAAGCCAGCGAGAGCAACACCGGCGCCGACATTCATAAAACTGCAATATTTATCGCCCACGCCCTTTCGGAACATCCTCGTTGCCGAGGCAATGCACTCAGTAGGACTGGACGGCCGCTCCGTTTGTATACGATATTGTGGCGCATGGATATCCGAATTTCCGGCGCAAGGCCGCTGGTCCCTTGCGCGGTCCCAGAGGAGGAGTGTGTTTGATGACGGGTTCTCGCGGTTGGCTGACGGGGTGCGTGCTGGGCATCGCGGTTGCGTTGCCCATGGCCGTCCAGGCCCAGACCGGCGCCACGGCGCCGTCGGTCGAGGAGCTGAGCGCGCTGAACGGCCGGCTGCAGCGCGACCTCAAGGATGCCTACACCCGCGTCCAGCAAACCCTGGTCGAGCTGGACGACCTGAAGAAGGCGCATGCGGAAACGGTGGGCGAGAACCAGCGCCTGAAGCGCGACCTCGCCGACGCGTACAACCGCGCGCAGGAGGCGTTCACGCAGCTCGGCACCCTGAAGGGGGCGCACACCGAGGCGATGACCCAGAACGACCGCATGAAGCGCGACCTCGCCGACGCCTACGCCCGCGCGCAGCAGGCGTTCACCGAACTGGGGGCGGTCAGGACCGAGAACGCCGCGCTCAGGACCCGGACCGCCCCGGGCGCCGCAGAGGCCGCCGCCCCATCCCATGCGCCGGCCCTGCCGCTGGTGCTGGCGCGGATGCTCGTCGATCCGCCGGGCGGCGACGACGCCGGCGACGCCGCGGCGCTCTACCGGGACGCCTGGACCCATTACCGGGCGGGCACCCCCGGCGCGGCGCGGCAGGCCTTCGACGGCTTCAGCCGGGCCGCACGGGCCGGCGACCCGCGGGCCTTCGCGGCGCTGGGCGTCGCCTTCGCGGCCGGGCATGGGGTCGAGAAGAACCTCGAGGTGGCACGGTTCTTCTGGCAGGTCGGCGCGGTGCACCGCGACACCACGGCGATGCTCAACCTCGGCCAGCTCCTTGCCGGCGACCTCCTCGGTGCCCCCGACCGCGCCGCGGCGTGCCGCTGGATCGACCTTGCGCGCCGCCTCGACGACCCCCGCGCCGCGACGGCGGCGGGGGAGATCGGCTGCGCCTCCTAGGCCGGCCACCGGCAGGTCCGGGCGGTCGGGCAGCCCCGATCGGGCCCGGTTCCGCCGGGCGGTCATGCGACGCTGGCGCCACGGGGCCGGCTGGCGTCGGACACGACGCTGCCCGCCCCACCCGCGTCCCGCCGCCCGTCCAGATAGGCGCCGAGCGTGAACGGCTCCTCGCCGTCCACCGCCTCGCCGCCAAGGCGCTGGGCGGCCTCGCCGGTGAGCGGCAGCTCCCGGACCCGTTCCAGCCCCTGGTCCAGAAGCACGATCAGGGTGTCGTAGTGTTCCACGCCGTCCCCGTCATGGGTCTCGACCAGGTCCACCAGGTCGTCGAGCTTGAGGAACAGGCCAAGGACATCGTTGCGATGCTGCGGCGCGACGGCGGCCAGCAGGTCGTCCCGCGCGTCCACGATGGCGTGGTGGTCGCCGACGAGTTCGCCGTACACGTCATTGGTGCTGACCCCCGGGTCGCGATGCATCCCGGCGACCCGCAGCCGCGCGCCGTCCACCACCGTACCGACCTCGTCAACGGACCTGGGCGGATGACCGAACCGAGTTTCGGCATTCGCCATGATCTCCGTGGCGATCCGCTCGGCCTGCGCGCCGGGGAGGCCGGGGCGGACCCCGTAGCCGCGCAGCTCCAGCTCCACCATCCGTTCCACCGTCCGCGCCACAAGGTCCCGCAGGTCACCCACGGTCTCGGGCTCACGCCCGTGGGCGATCTGGAACTCCTCGATCATGCCGGCGGCCAGGGTGTCGATCTGCGCCGCGGTCAACGGCGGCACGCGCACCGCGCCCGGGTTCATCAGGGCGATCGTCCCGGTCAGCACCGCCAGCGCGGCCGGCGGGCCCTCCTGCCCGTCGAACGCCACGCGGTCCAGCCGGGTCGCCGCGGCCAGACCCTGGGTCTGGTCCAGGACGGCCCGGGCGGCGTCGCGGGAATCGCGCCCGACGTCGCCCGGCGTGGCTTCCCCGAACAGTTCCACCAGAGACGCCATGTCGGACTGCAGCGACACCGGCCGCGGCGGCACCTGCGGGACGGGCCGTTCGACCGACTCGTTCACAGAGCCCGGAAAGTCCGCGGTCATGGCCCGCACGGCCGCTTCCAGAACGGTGTTGACCCGCACCGTCGCGCCGAACCGGGAACCCAGGCGATCGAGCATGGCCGGCGTGATCCCCGCGGCGCCCTGCGGTCCGACCGCGGTTCGCAGGGCGGCGATGTTCACCTTCGGAATGCGGACGGCCGGCGTCATCTCGGGTGTCAGGTCCGTGTCGCGTCCGGACCTGGCGGTGGCGAGAACATGCCGCATCGCCTTGGCCAGCGCCGCGAACTCCGCCGGGTTCATGGCCGCCTTGAAATGGCCCTCGTGCATGAGGAAGGCGTCGGCCTTGTCCCGCATGCTCACCGGCGCGCCGTTGCGCAAGGGGGCGCGCTCGAGAACGGCCAGGCCCCGCTCCGGTGGCACAGGCCCCACGGCGGGGTGGAGCGTGGCGGTGCGGCCGACGGGATTGGCCGTAGCCATGGCCGGCGGCGTGGCCGACAGGGCGCGATGCGCGCTCTGCAGCACGGCGAGCGGCGAGATCGTCGCAGCGCGCCCCCCGGGCTGGGCGAGCTGGAGCAGGGAAAGGTCGGCGTGCGTGATCCCGTCCCGCCCCTCGGGCCCAATCGCCTGGCGAAGCCTGTCGACGTCGACGGTGCGGGCGTCGCCCCCGGCGGGAACGGCCGTCCCGGTGTTCGCCATCGCCTGCACCGCGGCGGCGAACGCGTCGAAGGCCACGGGGTCCATGCTCCTGGCCAGGTGGTCCTTGATGGTGTCGAAGGTGCCGGCGAGCTCCGCCGCCGTCGCCGGCATGCGCGGTTCCGCCGCCTCGGCGGCGCGCGCCGCCTCGAAGAACTCGACCACGTCCCGGACGTCCCCGGCCCGGGGCACGCCGTCCATGCTGGACCCAAGGCGGGTGTCGAAGGCGGTGTCGACGATCTGGGCCGGGGTGCGGCCGAGCCCCAGCGTCTCCGTCGCGTAGGCGGCCTTCAGCACGCTGCGGACATCCTCGACCGTCAGCGAACGCTGGCGCGGGCTGCCCGTGACGGCCCATTGCATGGTGCGCAGAAGCTTCTGCGCGCCGGTCGCCTTCTTCGTGCCGTCCGGCTTGAGGGCGCTCAGCGGCGTTCTGTCGGTGATCGTGCCCTTCTGGTACCCCGCGGCGAGGTTCCTCAGGATGGTCGACGGCGGCACGGTGACGGCCATGGCATTTGCCCTCTTCGACTGTGATCGGGCGCAGGCCCGGCTGTGAAACGGATCAAAGGGTCTGGAACGGGATTTCGGCCGGCGCTCAGACTTCGATCATGTGGTCCTCGTCCCGGCCGCCGCGGGCCCGGGGTGGCCGCCCGTCGACCGCATCCTGGTCCGCCGGCGACAGGCCGTCGGACTCGAGCTGGCGCAGGATGCGGTCGCCCTTGCCATCCTTCGCGGCGGCGGCCTCCTGCCGTTTCTTGCGCGATTCCCGGAGGTCCTCGAGCAGCGAGGTCATCATCTCCATGTTCTTCTTGGTCTGCTCACCGCCGTCCCGGGTCTCCATGGTCTGCTGCAGCTTGGAGTAGACGGCGAAGCCGGCCTTGCTCTGGGTCAGCTTCACCACCTTGTTCTTGTCGCCGAACTTCAGGATGCCCACCGCGGCAAGCAGGGAATCGTCGTTTTTGGCGCTCACCCGCCGCATGTCCTGCAGCCATTGCTGGCGTTCGGCCATCTCCCGTCCCACACCCAACAGATCCACCATGGGTCAAGCCTCCCGTTGCGATCGTTTCACCACCCTGTCCCCCGGCCAGCCGTCACGGGGCCGCCCATCACTGGGCCGCCGCCGGCCCGAACGTGGGCTGGTCGCCGACCGCCAGCTCCGGCGCCTGGTCGAAGTCGGTGATGTTGATGCGGCCGAGGGTCTGCACGTTGGCGTCGTCCGACAGCTCCTGGAACGAGATGACGCTCAGTTCGTAGAGGTCCTGCTCGATGGCGCGCCGGATGTAGCGGCGGACGTCCATGGAGCACAGGAGCACCGGCGGATGCTCCATATGCTTGATGTCGCCGACCGCCTTGCGCACGGCGTCGACGAACTTGCGCACCTTGTTCGGTGGCATGGCGAGATAGCTGCCGCTGGAGGTCTGGCGGATCGAATCGCGGATGACCTGCTCGGTGTCCGGCGACAGGATGTAGGCGGGCAGGACGTTCTGCTTGTTGCGGTACTGGGTGCAGATCTGGCGGCCCAGGGCGATCCGGATGTACTCGACGAGAAGGATGGTGTCCTTCTCCTTCTTGGCCCACTCGCACACCGTCTCCAGGATGAGTCGCATGTTGCGGATCGACACCCCTTCGACCACCAGGCGCTTCAGCAGCTCCGCGACCTTTTGCAAGGACACGTTGCGCAGGCTCTCGCGCACCAGCTCGTCGTAGTTCTGCTCCATGCGGTCCATCAGGCGCTTGGTCTCCTGGATGCCGAGGAAGGTCTCGGCATGGCGCTTGACCACGCTGGAGATGTGGTAGGTGACGATCTCGATCGGTTCGAAATAGGCGAAGCCGTTGTCGTCCAGGCGCTTCTTCTGGCTGCGGTCGGCCCAGATCGTGGGCAGGCGCGGCAGGAACGCGCGGTCCTGCTCGTAGCGGATGCCGGCCATCTCCAGGTCGTCGACCGGCTCGCGCACGAACAGCTTGCCGGGATGGAGATAGCCCTGCACCACCGGGGCCTCGTTGATGTGGATGACGTAGTGCTCGGCCGCCATGCCGGAGACATAGCGCAGATAGACGGGCGGAAAGGGAACGCCGAGGTCGAGGTAGAGCGCCCGGCGCAACTGCACCAGGGCGTCGTCCAGCTCCTGCGCGTTCAGGATGTCGCGCAGGAGCGGCGACACATCGAGCATCAGCGGCTTGACGAAGGTGATTTCCTCCTCGTCGATCGCCTGGGACTGCGTCTGGGCCTGGCGGCCCGACACCTTGCGCTTGCCGGACGCCCCCTCGTTCTCCTCGGCCTTGGCCAGCGCGCTGGATTCGACCAGACCGGGAATGTCGTGGGCCTTGCGGGTGCGCGACCGCCGGCGCAGCATCACCAGCCCAAGCACCCCGATGGACGTCGCCAGGACCAGGAAGATGACCGTGGGGAAGCCGGGGATGGCGGCGAACCCGCAGAGAATGGCGGCGGCGACCAGCAGGGCGCGGGGCTCGTTGAGCAGCTGGTTGCCGATGTCCTCGCCAAGGTTGAGCCGCGAGGCGTCGTCCGACACCCGGGTGACCATGATGCCGGAGGTGATGGAGATCAGCAGCGCCGGGATCTGCGACACCAGCCCGTCGCCGATCGTCAGGATCGAGTAGACCTCCAGCGCCTGGTAGGTCTCCATGCCGTGCTGCATGGTGCCGACGGCGATGCCGCCGACGATGTTGACGAAGATGATCAGCAGGCCGGCGATGGCGTCGCCCTTGACGAACTTCATGGCGCCGTCCATGGCGCCGTAGAGCTGGCTTTCCCGCTCCACGTCACCGCGCCGCTTGCGCGCGTCCACCATGTCGATGGTGCCGGCGCGCATGTCGCCGTCGATGCTCATCTGCTTGCCGGGCATGGCGTCCAGGGTGAAGCGCGCCGCCACCTCCGCGACGCGCTCGGCGCCCTTGGTGATGACGACGAACTGCACGATGGTGATGATCAGGAAGATCACGACGCCGACGATGAGATTGCCGCCGACCACGAACTGGCCGAAGGTTTCGACGATCTGGCCGGCGTCGGCCTGCAGCAGGATGAGCCGGGTGGTGGTGATGGACAGCGACAGGCGGAACAGGGTGCTGATCAGCAAGAGCGCCGGGAAGGCCGTAAAGCCCAGCGGCGACGGCAGGTAGATCACCACCATCAGAAGGATCGCCGCGATCATCATGTTGACGGCGATCAGGGTGTCGACGATGATCGTCGGCATCGGCAGGATCATCATGAAGATGATCGCGATCAGCAGCGCGGCGAGGACGACGTCGTCGCGGCGGGTGATCTGCTTGACGAGGCGGTTCAGGTCCATGCGACGGCCCCCTCGGCGGCCTCGATGCGCTGGGCGAAGTAGTCGATGACGCGGCGCTCTTCGGGCCCGGGATCGCCGGCCGCGAGGTCGCGGACAAGGCGCCGCGCGACCTCCAGCTTGCGGATCTCCACGGCGGCGATCAGGAACATCTTGCGCAGGCGCAGGTCCATCACCCGCGTCTCGTCGAGAAAGCTGAGCAGGGCGAAACTCTCCACAGGGCGTTGGTTGCGCAGGTAGTGCTCGGCGAGGAAGCCCAGCACGCGGACGGTCCGTTCGTCGGGTGGCGCGCCGTCGGGCGCCGCCGGCGGATCGAGTGGCAGGAGGTCGGTCGCCGCCATGTCACACCGGGATCAGCGCGGTGCGCAGGACGAACAGGATCGCGTCGTTCTCCAGGTGACCGGCCACGACCTTCATGGCGGCGGTGCCCTTGCGCCGGCGCAGGTCGTCGTGCCCGTTGCGCTCCAGCCACCCCTTCACGGCGGCGCCGGCGGCCTCGATCGCCTCCCGCCCCGCCGCCCCGTCGAGGTCCGGCTGCGACTCCGCCGGACCGAGGAAGGAATCGATCAGCCCCTGGCGGTTGGTCCGGCCGACCAGGCGCACCAGCGGCGACGCCACCGTCACCACCGGCCGGTTCGCGGCCCCCGGCGCCGTCACCGGGCCGGCGCCGAAGCGGACCGAGATCCCGGCGAGGCCGCGGTTCAGGTCGCCGGCCGTGAAGGGTGTGGGAAACATCGCGCTGAAGCTGACCATCTACTCTCGTCCGTCCTCTGGCAAAGCGGTCCGGTCAGCCGACGCCGTCGGCAAACCGTGCGTACTCGTCCTCGTCGTCGTCGAAGTCCATTTCGAGCTGTTCGCGCTCGAACGCCTCCTCCATGGCCTCGTCGAACATATCGATGACGTGGTCCTTGGGGTTCATGCCGCGGGTGTCGTAGCCGCGGCGCTCGGCCTCCTGCTCGAAGATCTTGTCGGGCATCAGCAGGGCGATCGAGCGCAGACTCTGCAGGAAGGCGCATTGCACGAACACCGGCCGCGGCGCGCACCCCTTGGCGAAGGTCGTGATCGAGGAGGCCAGCTCCGACAGCGGGTTCTCCGCCAGCTTCAACGTGAACTTCATGATGCTGGTGATGGTGGCGCGCTCGGTCAGGCACCCGGCGTGGCGCTGGCGCAGACGCCCCACCATGCCCTCGCCGTTGCGCATCACCGTGTTCAGGGTCGCCAGCTCGTAGAGGTCGTCGCGCACCACCTTCAAGCGCTCCTGGTCGGCGGCGGCCGCGGTGCTGGCGAGCTCCTCGGCCGAGGCGTCGAGAAGGAAGGTGATGGCGGCACCGAAGCGGCCCACCCCGAAGCGGTCGACGATGCTGGAGAAGGTCTTCAGCACCCCGCTGTGCTGCAGCACCTCGCGGCGGTACATGCTGCGCGCCTGGATCGCCGAGCCAAGCCGGTTGGCGAAGAACTGGTAGGTCGAATTGGCGATCACCAAGCCGATGCGCAGCTCCGCCTGGTACTTGACCAGCATCGTCTCGATGGTCGCGCGGATCTGCTCCAGCGCCGGATCGCTGTCGAGCAGGCGCTTCTTCAGCGTCTCCTCGATGAAGAGGAGGGCGGCGTAGAGCACCGGCGGGTCCGGCTCGCCGTCGCCGCCCAGCAGGGTCGGCAGCAGCGCCGGCAGGCGCCGCAGCAGGAAGGACAGCACGTCGTTGGAGGTCGCCGCCGACCCGATGTCGTGGAGGTGATCGGCCAGTTCTCCCGCCAGAACACCCAGCGCCGCCTTGGCCTGGACGTTGCTCGTGTCGGGCAGGAGGTCGTAATAGGCCTCCCCCTTGCCCGACCGCGGGTCCTGGCCGGCGCGGAAGTCGTGGACGACGGCGGCCTCGGCTTCGATCTCGTCGCGGGTGCGGCCATGGGCGCGGCGGCCCATCGCCGCCTCCTCCTGGGCGTCGCGCGCGTCCGCCACGTCGTCGTCGAGCGGCACGGCGCTCCCACGACCGGACGCCCCGGCCTCGTCGCGGCGGTCGGTGCGGCGCATCCGCGTCTGCGACACCAGCACGCTGACCTCTTCGGCCAGATCCGAGGCGGGCTGGTGGGCGGCGTGCCGGGTGCCGGGGGCGGCGCGCTCCCGGGGCTCCGGTGCGACGACGGGGGGATGATGGACGATCGGCCCGACGGCCACGGACGCCTCCTGTTCTCAGCGGCCGGGGGGCGGTCGCGCCGGCCACCCCCCTCCCGGCCCCTTGCGCTCAGCCGCGGATGGCGTGGGCGATCTGGAACTCGTTGGACGCCTGGGCGCCGAGGAAATCGGTCTGCCGGCCGAACACATCCCTGGCCTTGTCCGCCTCCTGGCCGAGGACCGACATCAGCTGTTCGATGTAGCGGGTGGTGTCGGAATGGATCTGCTGCTGGCGGTCGAGATCGTATTGGGCGAGCTGCTTGATCTCCTCGCCGAAGACCGAGAGTCCCTGGACCGTTTCCTGGCCGGTGCGGGAGAGCTGCATCATCAAGGAGATCTTGTATCCGACCCGCTGCGAGGACGCGCGCATCATCGACGCGTACATCGCCGCGTCGGCGGGATCGAGCATCTTGATGTTCTTGAAATCGGTGTGATCCATCTCGCCGGGCTCGCCGTCGGCGATCTTTCGCATCTTGGCCATGGAGGCGTCGTGGTTTTCGATCTCCTCCTTGGTCGGCAGGCGGTTGGTGTCCTTGTCGCCCGCCGGCTTCGCCGTCTCGGTCCTGGAGTCCTTGGCCGTCACCTCGGCGGCCGTAACCGGCTTGGTCTCCGGGGCGTCGGCCTCCTTGGGCTGGACTTCGGGCTTGGGCTGGACTTCGGGCTGGGCCTGGGCCTCGGGCTTGGCCTGGGCCTCGGGCTTGGCCTGGGCCTCGGGCTTGGCCTGGGCGGCGCTCTTTGCCTTGTTGGGGCCCGGCGACGGCGCGACGTCGGTGTCGACGGCCTGCTTCGGCGGCGCCGGCGGCTTGGAGGCGGTGGCGGTGGGCGCCGGCCTGGAAATCTGCATGTCCACCTTGCTGCCGCCCAGCGCGCCGGAGGGCGCGGCTGCGGTTCCCGGCGTCTTGGCGATCTGCACGTCCACTTTGGCGCCGTTGGCGAGACCACCGCTGGAGTTGAAGCCCGGGCTGTTCCGGTATTCCCAGTTCACCGAAGCGATCTTGTTGTCGACGTTGCGCTTCTTGAGGGCGAGCCCGCCATAGGACATCCCCGCCGCGGCAACGCCGACCCCGGCGCCCACCACCTGCATGGCGAGGGCCACGCGCATGCCCTTCTTGATCTCGCTCCTGGTTTGGCTCATCTCCTCCAAGAGCTCGCCCATCGCCTCGTGGATCTTCTGGAGCTGCGCGAAGGACTGGTTGCCCAGCTCGAAGGAGACCTGGAGCTCGTAGAGCGCGGTCATCATGCCGACCATGTGGGACAGCGCGTTGATCTCGGCGTCCGACAGGGTGCCGCCCGACGCGAGCACGCTCTGGACGTACTGGACGTCCTGCAGCAGGCGATCGGCATTGGTCGTCACATCCGGCGTCGCGACGCCCTGCCCGCCGCCGGTCCCGACCGTCCGCGCAATGTCGTTCGGCACGACGCCGCCGCCAAGCTGATTCACACCCATGTCGCTACCCTCCGCCCATATGTCCGCTCAAGACGACCGGGGCGCGCGTTCCGCCCCCCCGCCGCCCACCTCAGATCATCTTCGTGCCGATGTTGAACGCGCCCTGCACCTGGTTGAACTGCGCGTCGAGCAGCGCCGTCGCCGACTGCTCCATGCCGCGCCGGTTGGCGCCGCTGACCGAGCGCAGCCGGTTCACGTAGGACAGCTCGTCCTTGAGCGGCTCCATCTTCATTTCCGTGTCGAGCAAATCGACCTGCGCCTGCCCGGCTTTGTAGTCGAGCGTGCCCTGGATCATCGCGTGGGAGAAATTGGTGGCGACCGACACGCCGTCCATGATGGTCATCCACGCGTCGAGGTCGATGCCGCCGCCCTGGTTCAGCTTGTTCGCGGCGTCTTTTCCTTCCTTCGCCCTGCCCAGCGCCTTGTTGAACAGGTCACGGGGCGACTGGTCCAGGAACTCCTTGGCCTTCGTCGCCATGGACTTGGCTTTCTCCACCTCGGCCGTCGCCGTCGAGGCGTCGACGGCGGCCTCCGCGCCGTCGCGCGACACCTGCTGACCGGCTTTGGCCGAGGCCTTCGCGGCGTCGTCGGTGACCCGGGTGGAGGCCTTGATCGCGGCTTCGGCGGCGTCGTCCCCGGCCTGCTTGGCGACCTGGACCGTCACCTTGGCGGTGGCCTCCTGCGCGACCTGCTTGCCGACCGTCGCGGCGGCCTGGGTTCCCGCCTGCGACGCCCCGCGGCCGCCGCCATAGACGAAGGATTTCAGCGCCGCCACACCCTTGGACCCACGGCTCGCCGCGACGGTCCCGAGATTGCACGCACTGCTGACGGACATGACCGCGCAGCCGATCTCGATCGCCATCAGGGCGTAGCCGAGACGCTCCATGCCCTTGCTGTCCATGCCGTCCCAGCCAAAGGACGTGGCGATCTGCAGGCTGGCGTTCGCCGTCGTGGCGAGGGCGCCGATGATCGCCGGGCCGGCGATCCACAGCGACGCGCCCCCGGTGGCCACCGCCGTGGCGACGGCCAGGACGACGCCCAGCACCGCGGTGGCGATGCCGATCCGGCGCGACCTCTCGGCCTTGCGCTCCGCCTCGTTCAGGTCGTGGATGGCGTCGTCGATCTCCCGCTGGATCTCGTTGACCTTGTCCTTGATCTTGGCCGCGATGGCCGCGAGGTCGATGCCGGTCGCGGTCTCGTCGAGCGCACCGCTCAGCGCCAGCGACCGGATCTCCGCCGACAGCGACAGGAAGATCTTGGCCAGCACCTCCTCGTCGAGGGTGCCGTCGTCCTTGAACAGCCCGCCGAAGTCGAGCCCTTCCGCCAGCTTGATGATCTCCTCGGCCAGCGCCTCGTTGGGCACGACGCCGCCGTCCTCGCCCACCACCACCAGCGCCCCGGTGGCGGTCGTGCCGGCGGTCGCCGCGCCGCTTCCGGTCGTCCGCTCCTGCGGCACAAGGACCGGCGCCGACGGCGTGCTCCCCACGGAATTCGTTTGCATGTCCGTTCCCCTCGCTTGGCCGCTGCCGCTGCCGCGGCGCCTCAGTCCGCCGCCCGCACCGCGGCGGCACCGACCGCCCCGGCGCCGGCGCCGCCCATCCGCTCCACCAGCGCCGCCCGCGCCGCCTCGATCTCGGCGATCTCCGGGTCGTCCGAGTGGCGGTCGATGAGGTCGCCGAGGATGCCGACGAGTTCGCGGGCGTTGTCGGGGTCCTGCGCTTCCAGGAAGCACTCGATCGCCTGCACCACCGGCCAGAGGTCGCCATCGCCGACGACATGGGCGATGCAGTAGGCGTCGGCGGCGCTGCGGTGCATCTCCAGCCGGCGCATGCACAGGGCCAGGGAGAGCCAATGCCGCGTGTTGTGGTAGTCGACCATGACCAGGACGCGCAGCAGCTTCAGCGCCTCGCCGAGCCGCCCGGCCTTGAGGTGCTCGCGCGCGATGCGGAACGTGCCCTCGATCTGCTGCGGCCCGATGTTGAGCACCGGCGCCAGGGGCTTCCCGGTGACCAGCGCCGCCACCAGCTCCAGCCCCTTGTTGGGCGGCCCGCCCAGGACCGCCTCCGCCTGGCGCGCCGCCTCGTCGACGATGTCACCGATCTGGTCGCTCAGGTCGCGCAGCGTCCGTTTGGCGTCTTCCATGCCGTCGGCCGGCGGCGCGATCAGCGTTGTGTCCATGATCAGGGTCCTTCGTTCGACGGGTGGGAAGCGGAGGGGTCCTCGGACCGCTGCCGCCGGTAGAGGAGGAGGATTCCCTGGGCCGTGCGCACCGCGTCGCGGTAGGCGGTGAGGCGGCGGAACAGCGGGGGCGCCACGCCCTCGTCGAGCCGCCGCTCCGCGGCCTGCGCCTCCGCCTCGAAGGACAGGAAGACGCCGTCGCCGCGGGCGGAGTCCGATGACGTCATGCCGTGCATCCCCTCGCTTGCTGATGTGCCCGCCATCTAGTCCAACACCACGGACGCCAGGCGGGCGCCCTGCTTGACCACCACCTCGTCGATGCGGATGTCGACGATGTGGATGCCGTCGGCCAGCAGGTCGCCGACCCCGAAGCGGTTGCCGTGCCGATCGAGGACCGCCGGGCGCGGTCCCATCAGGATGACCGTGATGCCGAGGTCGTGGGCGGTCGGCTTGAAATCGGTGCTGGGCTCGTAGAGCCGCACCCGGTTGTCGACGGCGATCGTCGTGGCGATGCCGGCGATCAGGCGGTCGAGCACGGCGAGACCGGACGCGCCGGTCACCCCGCTCACCACGACCGCGGTCGACGAATGGGCGACGGCGACACCCTCGACCCCCGCCTCGTGGAGCGCGACGGCGAGCCGCCGGGCGACCGGCTCCGGGCTTTCGACCGCGACGTCCAGGTTCTGCACGCCGGGCAACTCGAGCCTGACCTGCTGCAGGAAGCGCTCGGCCTGCTGCTGCGTCGGCACGGTGCCGTGCACGCGGATGCGCCCGCTGGTCTCGTCCACCGCGACGGCGAGGTTCGCGTGCTCCGTCTGGCCGATCAGCATCTCCAGCGACTTCACCTGCCCGCCCCGGTTCTGCACCCGCATGGCGACGGGAAAGCGCAGCATCGACAGCCCCGACAGCAGACGGACATAGGTGTTTCCCGACATCACGAAGCCGGTGAGGGCCAGGCCTCCTGCCGCTTCCTGGCTGACCGAGACCTGGCCGTCGGGAACCACCCGGCTGACCAGCGCCTCCAGCTCCAGGCGGCGCTGGCGATCGACCGCCGCCGCCGGCGTGGCGTCGACCGGCGCCTGGGCCGCCGGGCCGGATGCTTCGGTCGCCGCCCGGAGGGTGGCGACGACGACCGCGTAGGCGCCTCCCTTGGCGACCCAGTCGACGGCGGGGAACACGAACACCAAGGCCAGCAGGGTGGTCGCCACGCGGGTGAATCGGCGCTCCTCGACGACCCGCCACACCCGGGTGCTCCGTCCCGTCGCGGCCGCAGCCCCGCCCGCCGCGGTATCGGCCGCGGTCGCCGACGGCACCGCCGCGTCCCCGGTGTCGACCGGCCCGCCGTCGGCGTCCCCGTCGCGGCGGGCGAACAGGGCGGCGACGATGTCCGACACGTCGCGGTCGAACCAGGCGTCCGGCGAGCGGGTCACGACGCACACCGCCGACCCGAGACGGAACGGCGTGTCGAAGGCGACGGCCACCGTTCCCTGGCGTGCCCCACGCTCGGTGACCACCGGCGCCTCGGCTGCGATCAGGACCTGGTCACCGGCCGCCCGCAGGGTGGCGTGGTGCCCGGCGATGGCGGCGCCGTCGAGGACGATGTCGTTGTCGAGCGCGCGCCCCAGGGTGACGTCGCGGTCCTTGATGGGGAGAGCCGCGCCCTGGTTCGCGCCGAAGAGCACGCAGAACTCCGCGCTCCCAGCATCGTTCGGCTTCACCATAACCCAACCCCGATTGACAATGTCTTCGCATCGCCCGCGGCGGGGTGCGCCGCGAGCGCGGTGTCAGCGACGTGCCGCATCCCCGGCAACCGGCTCACCAGGCGCGCATCACCGTGTCGATGTCGTCCAGGCGGTCCGTGACCATGTTCGTCAACAAGGAGAGGTTGTTCGAATACGTCTGGGAGGCGATCTTCAGGTCCAGCGTCTCCAGCGTCGACATGTTGGACTTCGCCTGCTGCGTCGCCTCCAGGCGCGAGATTGCCGACTCCACCGTGGTGGTGTCGCTCACGTCGACGTCGATCCGCTCGAAGATCGCCTCCACGGAGTATTTCTGCTCGAACTTGGCCTCGAACAGGGATTGCAGCGACACCGCCCCGAGGATCTCGGACTCGGTGGCGCCCTCGATCTCCGTGACGCCGACCTGCTGGAGGATGCGGTTGCCGATGTCGGAGGCCGCGGCCGTCGGGGTGAGCATCTCGACGTTGAAGGCGTTGACGATGGAGGTCCGCAGGCGGGCCACCGTGGTGCCGCTGTTGATCGCCGTGTCGCCCAGGATGTTGGAGAGGCCGGAGGCGAGGGTCGCCATCTTCGCCTGGAAGGTGGGATCCGCCTTGATGGCCGCGGCATCGGCGCTCGCGGCGCCCACCCAGCCGGTGTCGGCGAAGGTCTCGCCGCCGTACGCGAAGACGCTGTCGAAGATGGCGTCGAGGGCCGCCGGCATGGTGGTGGTGGCGCCTCCCGCCAGGGCCTGCGCGATCAGGTCCTCAAGCGACAACGATTCGTTCGACACGACGGAGCTGTCGTTGAGCGCCACCAGCGCCGCCTTGAGCTCGTCCAGCTCCACCGCGTCCCAATGGTCGGCGTCGGCCGTGACCGTCGACGCGAGCGCGGTCGCCAGCGGATCCGACGCGCTCAGCGCGCCGCTGTTGAGCATGATCTGGAGCTCCGACTGCGCGAACTGCACGCCGGCGAGCTGGCTGTTGGTCTTCTCGACCTTCGAGCGGAGCTGCTCCAGCGTCACCTGCGCCGTGTTGAGGCCCAGCTTCAGCGTGGTGAACCACAGCGTCGCGAACGCGCCGCCGTCGGCGGCGTTCAGCGAGCTCAGGGTTTCCGCGTAGGCCAGCGACTTCGTCTGGACCTGGGAGACGGTGTTGGTCGACATATGCTTCCCCCTCGATGTCGGCGCCCACGGCGCGTCGCCACCAATGTTTCACAACCACCAGCTTCGACTGTGCCATTACGGCCGCGGCAATGCGTGCATCGCCTGCGGCATGAACGCGCGAGCGTTGCCGTCGGGCCGCGCCCATTCTGGCAGGAGGCTCGACAGGCGCGTCCCGATCGGTTTCTCCGATCCATTCGAGGGACCTATAGCATCGAATCGTATGAGGTGGAATGAAAATAAACACGCGCCATGGACTCTGATTCCCATGTGACGGTGATGTTTCGGACCGCCCAGCCGATTCGGATGCCACGAGATGCAGAGTCCTCGATACCAAGATCCGGTTTCAGGATTCAATGAGACCATGCGAGAAAAGTTGACATTTTTATGAAGCGTCCATAATGCCATGATACGGCGACGGATTCGTTTTCCTGTGGCACAGTGTTCACGCTTGGACTTGATTCGTTCTCTATGGTGAAGCATCTCATCACCGTTCACGATCTCCATCGTCGGTCATTAGTGACGTCCGATACGTGAAAACCGCGGCTCTTCGCCACCCAGATACGCCGCCTGTCGGGCCGACTTGATTGCAGTTATGTTTCGTTTTTGTGAAACTGCTTCATCTCTGGCATCACCACCACCGATTGCCGGTGGACAGACCGTCCCCACTTCGTTATCACGCAAATCGTTTCCATGCCGCACCGCACCGAAGCGTGCCGGAACGATCCGATGCGCCTGCCCAGTCCAGGCGCACGGTCGGCGTGCCGGACGCGAACGCGGAGAACCGCCGGCGGCGGCCAGGGGACGGACGGCGCGGCCCGCGGCCGCGGCGCACCAGCGCTCTCAGCCACGAAGGGGGATGGGATGAAGGTCTGGCATGGCGGTGCCGTGGATGGGGCACCCGACGGCGGGGATGCCGGTCGCACGACACAAGATCTGCGGCAGGCGGGCGCGGCGTTCGAGGCCGCGGTCTTCGGCGCGGACGGCGGCGAGGACGCCGCGGCGGCGGCGGGCCGCATGCCCGGCGATCTCACCCGGACGTTCGGGTTGGCCGCCCTGCTTCGTGAAGCCTTCAACCGCGAATGGGGTAAGGAAGATGGTCACGGGTCTTGAAGGTGTCGTGCCGCTCGACGGCCTGACACGCGTCGATCCCCAGGGGCCGGCCGCTGGCGCGCCCGACCTCAAGGAGGTCGGCGCGGATTTCGAACAGCAGGTGTTCGGCGAGCGCCAGGCGGCGGACGCCGGGGTGTCGGCCGAGGCCAACGGCTCCGGCGCACCGCCGGGCAGCAGCATCGGCGAGCGTCTGGTCGATACCATGCAGGGCCTGAACAACGAGCTGGAATCGACGATGGACGAGGTGATGCGCCTGATCAGCAAACGGCCGAACCAGGCGGAGCTGCTGCAACTCCAGCTCAAGACCGTGCAGCTGTTCATCACTCATGAGTTGAGCAGCAAGATGGTCTCCAAGGCGACCGATTCCATCGACCAGCTGGTTCACAGCCAGTGAGCCGTCCGGGGCGCCGCCGGCCGAACCGGCGGATCTGACCGTCCGCAGCCCTTCTGAGGTGGTGAATGTCCATCGTCATCGCGCCGTCGGCAGGGGGCGCGGCCGCCAGCCCTGGCGCCGGCGCCGGCGGCGACCGCACCCACGTCGACATGAGCGGCCCGGTGCCGCTGCCCAAGGCGCTGAAGTCGTTTCCGCCCTTCGCCGAACTGCGGCAGGCGGTCCGGACCCTGGCGCCGTCGAGCGGCGACACCGCGGCCCACCCCGTCCTCCTGCCCGGCGCGACCATCGCCAGCGTCGCCCTGGCGGCCGTGATGGCCGCCGGAGCGGGCGCCTCCAGTGCCGGCGAAGCCGGAGGAGGCGCCACGGGGCTCGGTGCCGGTGGGCTCGCGAGCGGTGACCCCGCAGGCGGCGGCGTCGCAGGCAGCGGCATCGCGGGAGGTGGTCCCACGGGTGGTGGCATCGCGGGCGGTGGTCCGACCGGTGGTGGCATCGCGGGTGGTGGCATCGCGGGTGGTGGACCCACGGGCGGTGCGCCGGCCATCCCGCCATCGTTCCCAGTGGCCGGCGGTCTCCCTCCCGGTGACCCGCCGCCATCCGGCACCGCAAACACGCCATCTCCCCCCGACACCGAGTCGGACCCGGGGGAGTCGGACCCGGGGGAGGCGGAGCCGGCGGCCACGATCCCCCCGAGCGGCGGCAGCGGCGGCGATCCCGCACCGATGCCCGGGGAGCCGGCCACCGTGGCACCCGGCACACCCCTTCCGGGGTTGCCCCCCCGTCCCACCCCGATGCCGGGAGACCCGATCCCCGGCTTGCCGGCGGCGGCGGCGTCGACGCCGGTGGCCGGCGCGCTGGAGCCGCTGCGCTGGGCGCTGGAGGTGGCGGCGGCAGCCATCGGCATCGGTCGCGTCCTGCCGGACGCCGCCGCGCCGGCCAGCGCATCGGACCCGGCCGCCGGCGCCGACACCTGGGCGGGGTCCCCGCCAGGACGCGCGCCCTGGATCGACGGCGTCCCCGTGTCGCCCGCCACGACCGCCGCCCCACCCAGCGCCACCGGCGTCGCCACCGCCATCGGCTCGGCCACGCTCGACACGCTGGCCAGGGCGGTGGCCACGGAGTCGGCGTTCCAGTCGCTGCTCCACGACGGTCTGTCCGTCCTGGCGGGGGACGACGGGCTGCGGTCGGCGGCGGCGGCCCTGCAGCACCGGCTGCTCACCCGCCCCGACCTGACTCTGGACGGGCTGGTGCAGGCGGGTCTGCTGCGCGATGGAGCGGGGGCGGCCCCCGCCCCTCCGGGCGCCACTCCGGGCGCCACTCCGGGCGCCACTCCGGGCGATGACACCGCCCCGGCGCCGCGCCTGGACGCGTTCCTGCAGCGCCTGGAGGGGGCGGTGCGCGCCCTGCTGGCCGGCGGGGCGGGTGCCGAGGCGACCGGCATCGCGGTGGCCCGGGTCTACCTTCAGTTCGCCGCCCCCCTGCTCGAACGCGCCGCGGCGGCGGAGCCCGCGGCCGCCAACACCGCCGCCAACACCACCGCCGACACTGCCGGCACCACCGCCGTCAACATCGCCGGGGCCGACGCCGGAGCCCAGCCGCCCGACATCGCGGCCGTGCTGCGCGCCCTGTCCGCCCGCGGACTGTTGCCCCAGGCCATGGACCCCGGCGGCCAGTCGGCGCTGGCGGCGCAGGTGTCGGCCGATGTCGCCCGGCTGCTCGCCCCCCACCTCCAGGGGCTGGAGGCGATGCGGCGCACCCGTGGCTTCCTCACCGCCATCCGCACCACCGCCACCCCGGCGCAGCGGCGCAGCCCGCTCGGCGTCCTGGTGGAGGGCGGGCGGCGCGCCGCCGCCGACATGGCGGGCGACGACCGCGACGCCCTGCTGCGCGCCCTGGCGCTGCTGGCCGAGGACGAGGACGGCCTGTTCGAGGGCCTGCGCCGCGCCGGCGACGAGGACGCCGCCGACCGCCCGCTGGCCGCGGTCCTGTCCGACCTGGTCTCCGGCGACGCCGAGCGGCGGGTGACGGCCGCCCTGGCGGCGCTCACGGCCGACGAGGTCGCCCGCCTCACCGAGGAGGCGCGCGTCGCGGCGCGCCGCCTCGCCGGCGCGCTCCAGCACGAGCTGGCCGCCGCCGACCGACTCGCCGGCCAGCTCGACGCCCTGCGCGACGGCCGCTACTCCCTGCCCCGCTGATCCGGAGTCCCCACCATGGCCATCACGAGCGGGACCGGCGGCACGAGCGCCAGCAGCACCGCGCTGCTGAACATCCAGGCGCTGCTGGACAAGATGAGCACCTACCAGGGGGTCGACGTCTCGATCCCCGAGCTCGACCGCATGGCGGTGGAGCGCGACGTGGTGACGGTGACCAGCGCCGGCGTGGCCTTCATCGGCGAGACCATGAAGAGCTATCTCGACCGTGCGCAGGGTCTGTCGGTGCTGGAAGGGCTGATCCAGCCCATGCTCGACGACGGGCTGATCACCGAGGACACCATCACCGGCACGGTGATCGAGAAGGTGGCCTACAGCCTGTTCATGGACAACTTCGAGCAGGACGACCGCTACGCGTCGGCCACCCACGGCGCGCTGGCCAACGGGCTGCTCGGGACCTGGAACGGCGTCACCTACTACCTCACCGATTCCGGCTCCCCGGAAACTCTGGAGGCCCGGCAGGAGGCCGGCGACGGCGTCTGGGCCCATCAAGGCGAGGCTGCCAGCAGCGTCATCGACCTTGCCGCGCTGAACACCGGCACGTTGACCGACGAGCTGGAGACACTGAAGGCGGCAAACCCGGCGGTCGAAATCACCATCGCCGATCCCGGCACGGCGTCGCTGGACGCCTGGATCGCCGAGCTGGAAGCCGCGATCGCCGCCACGGCGCCGGCGCTCGACGGGGCGGACGAGCAGACCGAATTCGACGCGGAGGCTTACGACTTCGCCATCTCGTTCATCACGGCGATGCAGCAGTCGCAAGCCTATCCGGCGTCCTTCGACGACATGGACCTCATCGGAAACCAGGCCAGGCAGTTCCGAGAGGACGTCGACCTGCCGTCGGAGATTTGGGACCAGGCGGCGGCCGACGGGACAATGGACCTCTCGCATTACAATACTTTTGGGTATGTTTACTACAAACAGAACGTCGATCTTCCCGACGATTATGAAAACATGGAGTACACGATCTATCTGCCGATTGTCACGACCTACAACCCCACGGGCGCCACCTCGGTCGGGTTCTATGCGCAGGCTGGTGCCAACTATGGCACGAGGGGTTATGGTCCGTATCTTCAGAACTACGTCGGCGAAGGGGGACAGGACGCGCTCGGCGACACCCCCGGCGACCTCCTCAACGAAGGCAGCACCACGCTGACGCTGTGGGAATCGCTCTACCACTCCCTCGACGACGACTACAAGACCCACCTCATGGAGACCTATTCCCTGCAGGACCCCGCCACCGTGGCCGATGCCGCGGTGCCCGGTGCCTACCAGGTCACCAACTACACGTCGTTCAGGTCGCCGCGGCCGATGTACCCGCCGGAGTTGGCGGCGATGGCCGCCATCGTCAACGCCGCCCTCGGAGAAATGTATCCGCGGTTCGACACCAGCACAACGTCGTTGCTCAGCGGGGCCGGCGGCACGGTGACCGTGTGGAGCGGCGTTTGGTTCGACATGGACAGCGTCGGCTCCCTGAGCACGTCGGCGGCGGCGGCGCTTCTCGGCCCGCCGCCGCTGTCGGAGGAGAGCCTGGAAACCTTCCAGGACCTCTCCGACCAGCTCGCGATCCTGAAGGCGATCAAGGCGGCCTGTCCCGAGGCGGGCTCCATGACCCTGTCGGAGGTCGATGCCTTCTTCACCGATCGCATCGACGGCACCCCGTATGTCCAGGACTACGGCAGCGGCACGCCCGCATCGGCCGCCCCCTACCTCGACGAGTTCGCCTTCCGGTACGTGCGGAACGACGATTTCGGCGGGGCGCTGAGCCGCGCCCTGAACGACCTCGGCTCCATGAAGGATCTGAAGGCCTCCAGCTTCCTCAACATCTCCAAGACCACCCGCGAGAATCTCGGCAACATGACCCAGTCGGTGATGCTCGACGTCAAGGCCGCCCAGGCCAACCTGGAGAACGCCATCGAGATGATGGACAGCGTCTTCGAGGACCTGAAGAACGCAATGCGCGACCTCTTCGCCAAATGGTGAGCGTGACGGCTGCAGAGGCGAGAAACGGGATAACATCATGGCCATAACGAGCGGCACCGGCGGCACGAGCGCCAGCAGCACCGCGCTGCTGAACATCCAGGCGCTGCTGGACAAGATGAGCACCTACCAGGGGGTCGACGTCTCGATCCCCGAGCTCGACCGCATGGCGGTGGAGCGCGACGTGGTGACGGTGACCAGCGCCGGCGTGGCCTTCATCGGCGAGACCATGAAGAGCTACCTGGACCGCGCCCAGGCCCTGTCCATGCTGGAAGGGGTGATCCAGCCCATGCTCGACGACGGCCTGATCGCCGAGGAGAGCATCACCAGCGACATCTTCACCCAGATCGTGTTCGGGCTGTTCCTGGAGACCTTCCAACAGGACGAGGCGTATGACGAGGCGACCTATGGCGACATCGCCAACGGGCTGATCGGCACCTGGCATGGCAAGACGATCCACCTCACCGATTCCGGCACCCTGGCGACCGCGGTGGAACGCCGGGACGGCGACGACGGCGTGTGGGGCAAGGACACCGGGGCCGACACCGTGGTGATCGATCTCGCCGTCACCGACGTCGCGGCGCTCAACGAGGGGCTCGACCTGCTGGAGGCGGCCCTGCCGGCGATGGACACGGGCATCGACGGCGACGGCAGCACGGCGACGCTGGACGCGTGGATCGCCGCTCTGGAAACCGCGCAGACGAAAGCGGCGACCAAGGTCGCGGCGACGGAATCCCTGAAGAACTACCAGGTGGACTCGACCATCGCGTTCGCCGAGCAGTTCATGTCTGCCATGAAGAACGTCAGGGTCTACGAGGCGAATTACGGCGACATCCGCATGTCCGCCGGCGCCGACGCCAAATACACGATCCCCGCTGACGGCTGGGACCAGCTCGCCGACCAAGGCACGGTGGCCTTGACACTCACCAATTTCGGCAACATGTCCTATTACGATTCGTTTTCAACAGGGCTTTTTGAAATTTTTGGCTACACTCTCTACATGCCTCTGCTGACGAATTACAATCCAACCGGGCAAAAATCGCTCGGTTTCTACGCGCAGGCAGACGTGGGTGGAGGCTTTCTTGATGCCGAGAAACAGTACCACAACTACATCGGCCAGACGGCTCAATCGGCACTGGACGTCACCGCCGGCAGCCCAATCAACCAGGGCTCGTCGACGCTCACCATGGTGGAGTCCTTGTACTACTCGATCGCCGCCGATCCCGCCTTCGAGACCTATCTGCTGCAGAAGTACAATCTTCCCGATCCCGGCACCGTAACCAATGGCGCCATGCCGGGCTACATCAAACCCCCGTTGTTCGACTTCAATCTGCCGCGCGACATGCAGCCGACGAAGCTTGGCGCCATGCAGGACGTGGTGGACGCGGCGCTGAACGAACTCAACGCGGTCGCCAGCCTGTCGGGCCACAGCTACGCGGACCAGGGCAACATCCCGATCGCCAACCTGATCAACGCCCTCGGCGGCACGACCTCGGAGTATCCATTTCTTAGCGCGACCACCGCGACCATCGCCGGCCTCAAGTCGATCGATCCGACGAAGGTGGATGATGTTCTGAACCCGGAGCCGCTGAGCGACCAGGAGGTCGCCGCCTACCACGCCCTGGGCGACCAGATCGCCATGCTGAAGGAGATCGCGGCGGCCGACCCGACGCTGGGATCGATGACCCTGTCGGAGATCGACACCCTGTTCGGCGGCTCCATCACCGGCACCCCGGTGGAGCAGGACTACGGCAGCGGAACGCCGACGTCGGCCGAACCCTACCTCGACGAGTTCAAGTACCGCTACGCCCAGGGCACCGACTTCGACGCGATCCTCAACCACGTGTTCACCGACCTCGGCTCGATGAAGGATCTCAAGGCGTCCAGTTTCCTCAACATCTCGAAAACGACCCGCGAGAACCTCGGCAACATGACCCAGTCGGTGATGCTCGACGTCAAGGCCGCCCAGGCCAACCTGGAGAACGCCATCGAGATGATGGACAGCGTGTTCGAGGACCTGAAGAACGCCATGCGCGACCTCTTCGCCAAATGGTGATGCCCGTGCCCGCGGCGCGAAAGGAACGAACGGAATGACAACGGTCGCGGACGGCGACGAGCCGATCGCCGCGCTGGAGGCCGTGCGCCGGCTGGTCGGGGCGGCCTTCCTGGCCGCCCACATGGGACGGCGCGAGGACGCCGAGCGCATCCTCGCCGGCGCCGCGGCGGCGCGCCCCGGGGCGCGCTACCTGCCGGTCGCCCGCGGCTACCTCCACGTGCTGTTCGGCGAGCCGGAGGAGGCGTTGCGCGACCTCGCCGGACTCGCCGAGGGAGACGACGAGCTGGCGGCCGATGCGCTGCGGGTGATCGCCCTGGCCGCGGCGACCGCCGGCTACACCGGGCGGGCCCAGGCCGCGGAGGACCGGCTGCGCGCCATCGCCTCCGACGGGTCCGCGTGGCTGCCGGACGGCGCGCCGCCGCCCCGCCGCCGCCCATGAGCCGGCTGCCCCTGGCCGCGGAGGCCCGCCCGCTGGCCCTGCCGCGGGTGGCCGACGCCGCCCGCAGCACCGCGCTGGCCCGCCTGGCCCACGCGGTGGCCGAGCGATTCGGGTTCGCCCTGGAGGGGGTGGCGGACCCGCCGCCCGCCAGCGGCTGGGACGTGGCATTGCAGGTCGGCACGGCGCGGCTGCGCCTGCGGGTCGATGCGGCGGGCATGGCCTGGGCGGCGCCGCGCGTCCTGGCGCTGGCCGCCGACCAGCCCTTCGACGCGCCGCTGCTCGACGCGCTGCTGGAGGTGTCCCTGGCCGCGGGGCTGGAGGCGGTCGAGGCGATGCTGGGCACGCCCGTCCGGGTGCTGGCCGTGAGCGAATCGGCCACCCCGGCCGGCGCCACCGGGTCGGCGCTCGCCATCGTGCTCGTCGAAGGCGGTGCCCGCCTGCCGGTGTGGGTCTGGGTGGACGACGCGGCCCGCCTGCCCGCCGCGACCGGCCGCTTCGCCGCGGCGGGCCGGCTGCGCCTGGCCGGCCGCGTGTCGGTGGGTGCGCGCACCCTGGCGTTGGGCCGGCTGCGGGCCGCGGCGCCGGGCGACGTGGTGGTGACGGATCGGCCGTTCGCGGCGCCCGACGGGCGGCGGGCGGCCACGGTGTGGTTGGCGCGGGACGTCGGTCTCGCCGCCCATGTGACGGACAAGGGAGAGGTCATGGTCGAACGCAGGATTCCCCGCAGCGCGCCGGATGGGGAACGGCGCGTCGCTCGCCCCGGGCCGAGCGACGGCGGCGAGACGCCGGTGACGGGAGCCGCGCCAGAGGACGACGCGGCGGCGTCCGAACGGCTGCTGCCCCCCCGCGACCTCGACTCCCTGCCCGTCCGGGTCGAGGTGGACGTCGGCGCGGTGGAGATCGCGGTGCGCGAGCTGCGCGAGCTGACCCCCGGCACGGTGCTGGCGCTGGGCCGGCCGGTCGACGGCCCGGCGATCCTGGTGGTCAACGGCAGCCGCATCGGCACCGCCGAGCTGGTCGACGTGAACGGCACGCTGGGCGCCCGCATCCTCACCCTCGTGCGCTGACCGCGCCCGGCCAACCGCACCGCCGCCCGTCCAAGGACCCCGGAATGGACATTCCCAGCCCATTGACCCTGATCGCCGCGGTCGGGATCTTCGCGCTCGTGCCGATCACCGTCACCATGCTGACCAGCTTCGTGAAGCTCGCGGTGGTCATGATGCTGCTGCGCAATGCGCTGGGCGTGCAGCAGATTCCACCGAACATGGCGATCTACGGCATCGCCATCATCCTCACCGTCTACATCATGGCGCCGGTGCTGGTGGACGCCCGCGCGGTGGTCGTCGACAGCGGCCTCGACCTCAACGACCTGCCGGCCGTCGCCCGCGCCGCGGAGCAGATCCTGCTGCCGTTCAAGGCGTTCCTGACGACCCATGTCGACCCGTTGCAGACCGACTTCTTCGTCGAGGCGGCGACCCATCTCTGGCCGGACCACCACACCCTGGTGCCCGAGCCGGACAGCTACCTGATCCTCATCCCCGCCTTCGTCACCACCGAGCTGACGAACGCCTTCGAGATCGGCTTCCTCATCTACCTGCCCTTCATCGCCATCGACCTGATCGTCTCCAACCTCCTGCTGGCGATGGGCATGATGATGGTGTCGCCGGTGACCATCTCGCTGCCGCTGAAGCTCTTCCTGTTCGTCATGATCGACGGCTGGTCGCGCCTCATCCACGGCCTGGTGATGACCTACTAGGCCGCGGGCAAGGACGGAGAACCGGGATGCAGACCGAGACCCTGGTCACCCTGACCACCCAGGCGCTGTACCTGGTGCTGATGCTGTCGCTGCCGGCGATCGTCATCGCCTCCGTCGTCGGCATCCTGGTGAGCCTGGTGCAGGCCCTCACCCAGGTCCAGGAGCAGACGCTGAGCTTCGCGGTGAAGCTGATCGCCATCATCATCGCGCTGATGGCGACGGCCAACTGGCTGGGCGTGTCGCTCTACGACTACGCCATCCGCATCTTCGATTCGATCCCGGAAATCTGAGCGGGGTGCCAGGATGATCGCCGGCCTGCCCTTCGACATCTGGCTCAAGGTCGCCGTGCTCGGCCTGCCACGGCTGACCGTGATGTTCTTCGTCATCCCGCTGATCGGCAAGGGCAACATGCCGATCTGGCTGCGCACCGCCATCATCATCTCGTTCGGCCTGGTGCTCGCCCCCGCGCTGACCGGCAGCGCCGCCGCGGTGCCCTTCGGCAAGATCGAGTTCCTGGTGATCGTGCTGAAGGAGGCCCTGCTCGGCCTCTTCCTCGCCTATCCGCTGGCCGTCGCCTACTGGTCGGTGCAGGGAGTCGGCTACTACATCGACAACCAGCGCGGCGCGGCGATCGCCGACACCATCGACCCGCTGAGCTCCGAGCAGACGTCGAGCCTGGGCGTCCTGTTCAGCCAGGCCTTCGTCGTCTACTTCTTCGCCATCGGCGGCTTCAACCAGCTGCTGGGCTTCATCTACGACTCCTACCGGCTGTGGCCGGTGGAGAACCTGCTGCCGGCCATGGACGAGCGGGCGGTGGAATTCTACCTGGCCAGCCTGTCCAGCCTGCTGCGGCTGGTCGTCCTGCTGTCCGCGCCGGCCATTCTGCTGATGTTCGTGGCCGAGCTGTCGCTCGCCCTGGTCAGCAAGTTCGCGCCGCAGCTCAACGTCTTCTTTCTCGCCCTGCCGATCAAGAGCGCGGTGTCGCTGTTCGTGCTGGTGCTGTATGTCCGCATCCTGTTCGACCACCTGACCGAAAGCAACTTCGTGTCGATGGCCGACCTCCTGAAGATCCAGGACATCTTCCGGGAGTCGGCGCCATGACCGGCCCGGCCGGGCCCGGCCGGGGCACCGCCGCCCGGCCGCAGCAGGAGGACGACCGCCATGGCCGATGAGGGCAAGGGCGGGCAGAAGAGCGAGCAGCCCACCCCCAAGCGCCTGCGCGACGCCCGCAAGAAGGGCCAGGTCGCCAAGAGCAAGGAGGTCGTCGCCGCCCTGCTGGTGGTCGCCCTGGTGCTCTACCTGTTCGGGGCCCAGGACTTCATCGTCGAACAGATGTCGGCGCTGATGCTGGCGCCGGTGCGGGCCATGGAGATCGGCGGGCCCGGCGCCGCGCTCGTCATGGCCCGCGCCTGCCTCGACGTGATGCTGTGGATCGTCGTACCCGTCCTGGCCGTGGTCTGCGTCGTCGCCGTCGGCGCGCACATCGTCCAGTTCGGCCTGCTGTTCAGCGTCGAATCGGTGAAGCCCAACCTCGACAAGCTCAACCCGATGAGCCAGGCCAAGAACATCTTCTCGATGCGCTCGGTGGTGGAGCTGGTGAAATCCATCATCAAGATCCTGGTGCTCGGCGGGTTCTGCTATTACTTCATTTCGATCAATCTCCAGGACATGCTGATGGCGCCGCAATGCGGCAGCGCCTGCATCGGCCGCGTGTTCGAGAACATCCTCAAGGGCCTCCTCGGCGCGACCATCGCCGCCTACGTGGTCATCGCCGTGGTCGACTACGGCTATCAGCACTTCGACTTCATGAAAAAGATGAAGATGAGCAAGGACGAGGTGAAGCGCGAGTACAAGGAGGTCGAAGGCGACCCGTTGATCAAACGCAAGCGCCGCGAGTTCCACCGCGAGTTGCTGGCCAGCGCCGGCGACCTCGACATCAAGAACTCCTCGGCGGTGGTCACCAACCCCACCCACTTCGCGGTGGCGCTGCACTACCAGCGCGGCGTCACGCCCCTGCCCATCGTCACCGCCCGCGGCCGCGACAAGGAGGCGTTGCGCATCCGCCGCGTCGCCCAGCTCTACGGCATCCCCATCATCGAGGACCCGCCGCTGGCGCGGAAGCTCTACCACAAGGACCGCGTCGGCGATTACATCAGCCGCGACCTGATGGCCGAAGTGGCGCAGCTGCTGCGGCGCGTGCGCCTGAACTTCGGAGACGCGCCCCTGCAGGAGCGCGCGACCTACCGACTCGGGCCCCTGCTCAGCCCGCTCGACCAGTTGTTCAACCGCCTGGACCGCTGAGCGGAGCACAACGATTGCATTTTTATGTCATTTTTGTGCCGCCCCGCCGTCATCAGGGAGTTTTGTAAAATATCTTCCAAACGAATCCGGCTGGGCCTGGGCCGCGATGCCACGGCATTACGGAGCTCAGGCTCCGCGTTTCCTTGCGCATGGGGTTGCGGCGCTGTTCCATGGGAATTTTTTGTGTTGATCGATTTCCGCGCTTCACAATTCGTGGGCATGCAGGGTAAACAGCGTGGAGTGAAAGCCGCCGCTGCGGCGGCGTCCCGTATTCCGCGTTCGCACGGCGCCCCGGGGGTGGCCGGCAAGGAGGCAACGACATGGCCGTGTCCCTCGACACCAGCGCCGCGCTCGCCAACAGCGCGCGCATGGAGGCGCAGATCAAGGAAACGAACCTGCGCGATCTGGCGACGCACAACCCCATCGCCGCCGTCCAGTACGTGATGGCGCAGATGGCCGACATCGCCCAGCTCATGCAGGTCGACACGGTGCTCGCCATGTCGAAGAACGCCGCGCTGCTGGAGGAGCTCGACACGTTCATCCGCGAGATGGACAGCGGGAAGTACGCCATTCCCGAGGCCGACACCGCGCGCGAACTGTCGATGCATCAATTCAATTCAACCTCCGACGTCACCAATCTTAAGAAAGACGATGACAATCACTTCTCCGATGGAACCCAGATTTTTGAAGCGTTCATCAAAAGTTTTTTGAGCGAACACGGCGTGACGATCGGGTCGGGTGACGTGTACACCCAACTGTCCAATTACTTCGGCATCACGCCGGCGATGACCAAGGACATGAAGTTCGACCAGTTCAACGTCAATCTGACGACACGGCGCAACACGCTGTCCCAGGAGGGCACGACGCTGAGCCAGGACCACCAGTATTCACGGTCCAACGTCGACAAGGTGAAGCTGCAGATGAAGGATCTGATGGATTCTGCACACAACCTGTTGATGCAGTTTGCCCGCCTGAACTGACCCTGGGGCCTGCCCCCGACCGACGCTGCGAGGTTCCCATGTCGACCCAGGTCACCGGCCACGCCTTCTCCCCAACCTGGGAGGAGAACAAGGTTCGCGACAAGATGTACGAGGCCTCGCTGGGCCGGGGCGACGTCCAGTCGGCCCTGCGCGAGGTCTTGCGGCTGTGGACCGAACTGTACGGCGTGGACCTGGCGAGCGAGAGCAGCGAGATCAACGCCCGCTCCGAGGACGTGGATTTCCTGCGCCAGGTGCAGGAATGGCTGGCCGACGACTCGCTGTCGGCGGAGGAGGTCGAGAAGAAGCTCCTCGAGGCGCTGGAGGCGGGGGGCGCCGCGTCGCTGGTGAACCTCCACGCCGCCGCGCAGGCCGAGGCCGCCAAGGCGCCCGGTTCGTCGTTGTACACACCGGTGGAAACCGCCCAGACGAAGTTCGCGGCGGCGATGGGCGAAACCGATTTCAACGGCCTGTTCGGCATGAGCTGGGAGTCCTTTTCGGACAAGCTGGCCGGCGACCGCGACGGGCTGGCCGACACCCTGCAGAACCGGATCGAAACCGAGACCCGGCTGTCCGACCAGCAGAGCCTGAAGCTGCAGGCCCTGGTGCACAAGCTGGAGGAGACCACGGCGCTGATCAGCGACCTGATCTCGCTGGAATCGCGCCTCAAGCGCCTGGTCACCACGTGACGCCCGCGGCACGGCGCGGGCGGGCAGGAGAAGGAGACGAGCGATGACCGGCTGGACCGATGGAGACGACACCCCCGGGCGCGACGCGGGCGCGCCACCGGACATCGCCCAGGCCAACCTGGCGCGGATCGCCCTGCGCGATCTGGAAAGCACGATGGAACGGCTGATCGAGGTCGACGGCCGGGCGCTGTCCCTGGCGGCGCGCGCCGGGCAGATGTTCCTCGACGGCCAAGTGCCGGTCGACCGCCAGGAGGAACTGGTGACGGCCATGCAGCAGGTGATCGACACCAGCGTCGATGCGCGGACCGTGATCAAGGACGTCGGCCGCATGGTGGGTGTCACCAAGGCGGTCGCCGGGCGGCTGCCGCCGGCCGGTACGCCGGACACGGACGCCGGCCGGGATGGCGGCCAGGATGGCGGCGGCGACCAGGCGGGGGGTGTCCGGGATGGTGGCGACGGCGCGGCGGCGGAGCCGCAGCGCGACGCCGCCAAGCGCCAGCGGCGGCTGGCCCGCATGCGCCTGTGACCCCTGCGCCGGTGACCCCGGCCGTTGTGGCACGGGACCACCACTCATCGACCACGGACCACCCGGGCGGAATGCCGCCCCTTCACGAGGAGAAGCACCATGGCGGCGGACGCGGCGGGCGGCACCAGCGCCCCGATGAACCTGTCGGAGCACATGGGTGAGATCTACAACACCCTCCTGCCCCAGTACGAAAGCAGCTACGAGCAGATGATGGCCGAAGTCGGCAACCTCGACATGATGGACCCGCGCAGCATCCTCGACCTCCAGGTGATGTCGTCGATGGTGGCCAAGCCGCTGGAAATCGCGTCCAACCTGATCTCCAAGTTCGGCGAGACGTCGAGCCGTATCATCAACAACTACAACTGAGGCCGCGGCAGGCGGACGGATCGGCGGAGGACTTGATGGACGTCACACGCACGGGCACCACGGCCGACGCGTCGACCTGGGACGCGTTCCAGAAGCAGGCGGTCGAACGCGGCGACTACCACGCGATCGTCACCCGGATGCTGGCGACCTTGTCCCGGCAAACGGCCGAAAACGCCCAGTACCGTGGCCTGGCGGCCGACGACCAGCTCGCCGAGGCCGATCTGCTGCGCTCGCTCAAGGGCTGGCTCGCCGACCCCCAACTCGACGCGACGGCCATCAAACAACGGCTGGTGGAGGCGACGCGGGACGATGCCGGGCTTCTGGCCAAGGTGACCGGTGGCGACCTGGACGCCTTCGTCGGCGCCGTCGCCAGCGACCGCGACGCCACGCTCGACCGCATCGGCAACGATCTCGCCGCGGCCACGCGGGTGTCGGACCAGGGCATCCTCTTCATGCAGACCATCACGAACTCCCACCAGGAGCTCGACGTCATGCGGAGCACCATGATCGACAGCATGCGCAACCTGAACAAGATCATTCTCGGCGCGTGACGCCGGGGCCGCGGCGGCAGCGCACCACCTCCCCCAGGAACGGACGGGCCTTGGAATGAGCGAAGCACAGGACGACGGCGCCGCGCGGGCGCAGGCGGCGGTCATGCGGATGGCGGCGCGCGAGCTGACGGCCGACATGGACCGCCTGCGGGAGATGGAATCGCGCCTGCTCGCCGCCGCCGCGGCGGCCGGCGAACGGTTCCTCGACGGAGCCCCCGGCGCCCCGCACCCGGCCGAGTTGATCCCGCTGCTCGACGCGGCGCTGGAGACCAGCACCGCCACCCGCAGCACCCTCGCCGAGGCCGACCGGCTGGCGCGGCGCTTCACCGCCGCGACCCGCCCCCTGGCGGGGGTGGACGGCCCCTCCCCGGATGGTGCGGCGGCGCCGGAGAAGTCGGTGCGCCACCGCATCCACCTGTCGCGCATGCGGCTTTGACGGCCGACGCGCCGGCGCCTCCCTGGGCGCCGCCACCGACCTTTTCCTAGGATCGAGCGATGAGCGACCAAGCTTCCCATGCCGCCCCGGGCGCCCCGGCCACCGCTGGGGACGCCGCGTCCCCGGCCACGCCCGAGGGCGTGACCGCGCTGGCGGCGGCGCTGCAGACCCTGATCGAGGTCGACGGTCGTGCCCTTGCCACGGCGGCGCGGGCCGAGCAGCTGTTCAAGGACCCGCGCGTTCCCGCCACCGTGCGCCAGCAGATCGCCGAAGCCATGACCGCGATGGTCGACACCAGCCAATCGGCAAACCGTCTGGTGGAGGATCTCAAGCGGGCCCTCGACGGTGACTCCGCCGATGCCCCGCCGCGCAAGGACGCGACCCGACGCCGCCCGGCCGGCCCGCGGGTGCGGTTGTAGCGGCTGGCCGGCCGCCGCCATTGCCCGGTCACTTGCCCCCTGACAACGGCAATGCTACGTGTGCGACGTCGATGGCTTCGTTCCCATCGGGTGTGCCGCCAACCGGCGCGCGCCCACGACCACATCCCGCATGAGGAAGTACGGTGTGCACAGTTCCGAACGCCTTGACCTGATCCGCTCCGTCCTTGGCCTTCCCCAGCTGGAGTTCGACACCAACGGCCTCTGCGCCGTGGAAGCCGACGGCGGCATCACCCTGGCCTTCGTCGACGCCCCGGCGGAGATGAAGGTCTACTGCGTTCCCGTGACCCGGCCGGAATACGAGGGGATGGCGGACAAGACCGGGTTCCTGGAGATGCTTCTGGCCCTCAACTTCGCCGGCGATTTCACGTCGGCCTCGTTCCTCAAGACGTGCTTCCTTGAGGACGCCGGCGTGCCGGTCGTCGCGGGCACGCTGGCGCCCGGTGCCCTCACCGCGGAATCCCTGACCCGGCTGGGGCAGGACCTGCACACCATCGCCCGCCTGGTGCGGGCACGGGTCGTCGACGGTGCGATGGCGGTCGCGGCCAAGGACACCACCGCCAGGGACGTGCCGATCGACAGCCACGTCCTGCGGATCTGACGCCCCTCGCCGCACCACAGCCGCCACACCAGCCACGCCCGCCGCGGACGCACCGCACGCGTCCCGCCTGACCTGAGGATCTCGGCCCATGTCCCCTTCGCCCATCAACGCGCAGGCCTTCCTGAACCGGACGCAGCACCTGCCGGAGGAGACCCCGCTCGCCACCCTGACGCGGTCGGGCGCGGCGAAATCGGAGTCGAAATCGCCGCTGGCGGGTCTCTTCCGCATGGGGGGACGTTCGGCGGTCGAGCCGTTGCAGGTGATGACCCAGGCGCTGATCCAGAGCCGGACGCCGTCGCGGAAACTGCCGGAGGACGCCATCCACACCATGGCCGCCAACATTCTGCTCGATTTCGAGGCGCTCAACGGGGGTCCGGCGGAAACCCTGGGTGACCTGCGCACGCTCGTTGCCGCCACGACCGACGCCGCGGCGATGCGCGTGCTGACCTCTGGGGACATCTACTCGCAGGACCAGGCGCGCGGGATGGTCAGCGAAGCGATGGGCACGTTCGAACAGGTCCACGGCCACCAGCCGCGGACGGTCGAAGAGGTGGACCAGTTCATGCAGCCCATGGGGTTGCGCAACGACTTCATGCGCATCGCGCAGCAAAACGCCAACAACCAGCAACAGCAGCCTGTGAACGGCAACCGGGATTCGGCCGAATCGCTGTTCCTCCGGCATGGTGCCGAGATGCAGCGGGAGGCCCTGTCCTTCAAGGCGGAGCAAGCGCGGGTGCAGCAGCCGCAGGTGCAGACATTCCAGCAACAGACGCGGTTGCAGGAGCAGGTTGCCCCGGCGCCCCGGCCCGTCACCAGGGATGACGAGGGGCTGGGCATTCTGAACGTCGGGCCGCCCGAGACGGAGAGCCTGCGCTCGGAGGACGTCGGATCGCGGGCGGACGATTTCGATCACCTGGACGAGTCCCGGCTCAGCGAGTTCCTGACGCCACTGCCGGAACACGACCTGTTCGGGCGTCTCGATGGCGAGGATGACGACATTCCGCCGCCACCGCCGCCGCTGTCCGAGCTGGGCTCCGAGGACGGGAAATCCCTCGATGATGACTCGCTGCCGCCGCCGCCGCCGGGCCCTCCTCCCGGCAACGGCAACGCGCCCCGCGCAAACACCAACGGCTGACGCGGGCGCCCACCCGCAGCCCCTGCCCCCGGCGGTCAGACCGATGCCCGCCCGGGGGCAGGACCGCCTTAGGCCCCGGAATCCCGCACAGGACGGAAGGCGACGATGGATCGATCGGAACTTGAGGCGGTCATCGGGGCGGTGCTGGGCACCGGCGTGGCGGCGTTCGACGCGGACGGACTGCTCAGCGTCCAGGCCGATGACGGCATCGCCCTGACCTTCGTCGACGCCGCGCCCGAGCTGAAGGTCTACCGCGCCCCGCTGTCCCGCCCGGAATACGAGGCGATCGAGGACAAGCTGGGCTTGCTGGAGTCCGTCCTGGCCCTCAACTTCGCCGGCGAGACCGGAGGCGCTGCCTTCCTCAAGGCCAGCTTCCTCAAGGAGCTCGGCATCCCCATCGTCTCGGCCGGCCTGCCGGCTGGCGCCGTGACGGTGGACGGGCTGGACACCCTGTGCGGCGACCTGCACGCCATCGCGGTCGCCGTGCGCGGGGCGATCCTCGGCGAACCGATGAACGCGCCGGCACCAGAGGATGGTGCTGCGGCCGCGGCGACCGCCGATCCGGTCATGGAGTCCTTCCACCTGCGCCTCTGACGCCCAGGGTCCCGTCGCACGCGCTCCGGATACAAGGCCCCGCAAAACCCTCAGCTGGACAGCTCCCGCCGAGGCGCCGGATGACCCGCCGAGCATCCCCCGGGAGAGTGGACCGGATGATGCCGCCCGAATCTCGGCCTGCTCTGGCCGGACGGGGACACATCCAGGGGGTCGCACAAAATGCGCACCGGGCCCTCGTCGCGGCAGTCCTCAATGATCCGGACCCTCATTTCAGAGGCCCCGGGAAAATGGATACAGTTTTTTTGATATGTTCCGTTCCATGCGCACGCGATCAAGCTCGCGCTTCAGTCGAGCGATTTCCGCCGACGGATCGCCGACGGACAGGGGGGCGCCGCCTGCTTGCTGGGGAGGCTGCGGCGGCGCCCCTGTCCCGCCAACCCGCCGACGCCAGTTGCGCAGCATCGCGGGCTGATACCCGACTCCTTCGCCACGTGCTCCAGCGGCCGACCGCTGCTCTCCAGCAGCGCCACCGCCTCCCCTTTGAACTCGTCCGTGAAGAAGCGCCGTTTCGTCGTCATCGTCCACCTCTCCGCTCCCAGCGGGAGCTCGACAGAGGTGTTCACTGATTCGGAAGAGGGTCGGCGGCGACCGTCCCCAGCATGGCAGACACCCGGCCCAGGACCGCGGCGCGCCGCTGCGACAGGAAGAAGTGCCCGCCGGGGAAGAGGTCGACGGAGCAGCCGGCGCCGGTGATCGCAGCCCAGCCGTGGAGCGTGTCCCGCGGCGTCTCCGGGTCATCCACACCGCCGAACGCGGCGACCGGCACCGCGAGGGGGGCCGCCGGCGGGGCGTGGCCCCAGCTTTCCACCAGGGCGAAGTCGGCGCGCAGTGTCGGCATCAGCAGCGCGATCAGCTCCGGCGCCTCGAACACCGCGTCGGGCGTGCCGCCCAGCGCCCGCACACCGGCCAGGAACCCCCGGTCGTCGCGGTCGTGCAACCGGGGCGTCCGGCGGGGCTGGCCGGGCGCGCGCAGCCCCGACACGGCGAGCAGGCGCAGCCGCGCCGCCGCCGGTGCCGGCAGGGCGCCGGACAAGGCGTACGCGATGGCCGCCCCCATGCTGTGGCCGAACAGGGCGAAGGGACGGTCCATCACCGGCCCGAGCACGGCCAGCAGGGCCGCCACCAGGGGTTCCATCGCCGCGAAGGGCGGATCGCCGATGCGCTGCTCCCGGCCGGGAAGCTGCACCGGCACCACCTCGAGCCCGGGGGGCGACGCCTGCACCCATGGGCGGTAGTGGTTGGCACCGCCGCCGGCGTGGGGAAAGCAGAACACCCGGACCGCGGCATCGCCCCGCGGCGGGCCGAAGGGCAGCCACGGGTTCAGGGGCACGGTCCCGTCACGCATCGCTCAACACCCGCTCCGGCACGGCCAACGCCGCCGCCACCCCATGGACCAGCGCCCCGCTCCGCATGATCGCGAAATGGTCGGCCGCGACGGTGTCCGTCCGCCCCGATGGCCGGGCGATCTGCCGCCACAGGGCCGCCCGGTCGGCCGCCGGACGGGCGGCGGCCCACCAGCACCACGGCGACGCCCGCAGCGGCGCCAGGGCCGGCGCCGCCAGGGAGAGCGCCTTGAGCCGGCGGGCGACCAGGAAGACACGGGCGAGTTCGACGCCATCCATCGCCTCATAGGGGCCCGCTGCGGCGCCCGCCGGCCGGTTCGCCCGCAGACCGTCGAAGAACCCGGCCAGCGCGGCCTCCTCCCCGTCGCCCTCACCCGCAGGAGGCGGCATCGTCCCCGCCAGGGGCGTGCCGGGCAGCACCACGGACAGGAACCCGGCGAGGTCCTGCCGCCACTCCCCCTCCCCGTCCGCGGACGACGCCGGACGCCCGCCCGGCGGCACGTAGCTGTCCACCAGGCCGAGGAAGGCCACCGTCTGCCCCTCCCCCTCCAGGCGCGCGGCCATCAGGGCGGCCAGGGTGCCGCCCAGCGACCAGCCCAGCAGATGGTAGGGCCCGTCGGGCTGGGCCGCCCGGACCATGCGCACGTAGTCGGCCGCCATGGCGTCGAGGGAGGTGTCCCGGTGGCCGGGATCGGTGATCATGCGGCAGGGCAGGCCGAGGACCGGGCGCGTCCCCTGGAGGTGCCGGGCCAGCGGCTGGTAGTCGAAGACGGTGCCGAAACCGGCGTGGACGCAGAACAGCGCCGGCGCACCGGCGGCACCGGCGTTGAGCGGCACCGCGGCGTGCCCGGGGCCCGGGCCGCCTTCCAGCCCGAGCAGGCCGGCGATGGTCGGCCGCTTCAGGAGGTCGCGCAGCTTGATGTCGATGCCCGGGTCGCCGAGCGCACGGATGCGCCCGATCACCTTCAGGCTGAGCAGGGAATCGCCGCCCAGCTCGAAGAAGTTGTCGGTCTCGCCCACCCGCTCCACCCCCAGCACCTCCTGCCAGACGGCGGCGATCCGCCGGGCCCGGGGCGTCGAGGGTGGCACGTACGCCGTCCCCGTCTCCGGCGGCGGCGGCGGCAGGGCGGCCTGGTCCAGCTTGCCGCTGATCAGCCGCGGCAGGGACGGGACCGGCACGATGTGGGCGGGCCGCATGTGCTCCGGCAGCGCGCCGGCGAGGTGGTCGCGCACGCGGCGGGCCACGGCGGCCGCCCCCGGCCCCGGCGCCGGGACGACGTAGGCGGCCAGCCGGCGGCCCCGGGCGTCCTCCTGCACCACGACGGCGGCGTCCTGCACCCCCGGCGCCGACCGCGCCCGCGCATCGACCTCGCCGAGCTCGATGCGGAAGCCGCGAATTTTCACCTGATGGTCGGCCCGGCCGACGTATTCGATGTTGCCGTCCGCCATCCACCGCACCAGGTCGCCGGTGCGGTAGAGGCGCCCGCCGGGGGGGCCGAAGGGGTCGGCGACGAAGCGCTCGGCGGTCAGGCCCGGGCGGTTCAGGTAGCCGCGGGCCAGGCCGTAGCCGCCGATGTGCAGCTCCCCCACCACGCCGACCGGAACCGGCTGCAGGTCGCCGTCCAGCACATGGGCCGTCCGTTCACCGACCGGCCGGCCGATCGGGGCGTACGCGCTGGTGATGGCGGCGTCGGCCGGCGTCTTCCAGATCAGCGGCGTGACCACCGTCTCGGTCGGGCCGTAGCCGTTGATCAGCCAGCGCGGCGCCAGGTGGCGGCGCACCCGGTCGTAGGAGGCCCGCGGCATCGCCTCGCCGCCGAACACGTACAGCTCCACCGGCGGCGGTGCGCCGTCGCCCTCCGCCACCCATTCGGCGAGCTGGTTGAGGTAGGCCGGCGGGAAGGCGGCGACGGTGGCGCCGCTGCCGGCCAGCCGGGCGCAGGCCTGCCCGGCGGTCCACAGCTCGTCCTCGCGCAGCTCCAGCCGCGCCCCGGCGCCCAGCGCCGTCAGCCAGCGCTCGTGGGCGCCGTCGAAGGAGAAGGACATGAAGTGGAGTTCGCACGACTGCGGCCCCATGGCGTAGAGCGCCGCGGTCGCCGGGCAATGCATGGCCAGCGGCCCGTGCGCCACGGCGACGCCCTTGGGCGTCCCGGTGGAGCCCGAGGTGTAGATGACGTAGGCCAGGGCGTGCTCGTGCACCGGCACCGCCGGGTCATGGGCCGGCCAGGCGCCGTCGTCGGCCGCGTCGAGGCGGACCACCGGCACGCCCGCGGGCACCGGCACGTGCGCCCCGGCCCCGTCGGCGAGCAGCAGGGACAGGCCGCTGTCGCGCACCAGGAAGGCGAGGCGCTCCACGGGATAGGCCGGGTCGAGGGGCAGATAGGCGGCACCCGCCTTGAGGACGGCCAGGAACGCCGCGAGGATGCCGGGCGAGCGCCCCATGGCGACGCCGACCAGAGCCCCCGGCCGCACGCCGGCGGCGATCAGGCGGTGGGCCAGCCGGTTGGCCCGGCGGTCGAGCTCCCCCCGGGTCAGGGCCGAACCGTCCATGCGGACGGCGACCGCCGCGGGCTCCTGTCCGGCCAGCCGGGCGATGCGCCGGTGCATGGGCTCGTGCCTTCCCACGGCCGGAAGGTCCCGGGTGCCGTCGACCGCCGCCAGGGCCCGCCGGTCCTCCTCGGCCAGCCAGCCCAGCTCGGCCACCGGAGCCTCCGGCCGGGCGACCATGGCGCGGATCAGGTGCTCCATCTGGCGGCGCAGCGCGTGCACGTCTTCGGCCGCGAAGGCGGCGGTGGCGTAGCAGTATTCGATCTCCAGGGTCTCGCCGACGACGACCTGCAGGTCCATGGCGTAGCCGGTCAGGCCCTGGCTCGCCGGCGTCCCCAGGGTCAGGCCGTAGCGCCCGAGGTCGTCGAGGGCGCGGTCGACGGGAAAGTTCTCGAACACCAGGATGCTGTCGAACAGCGGCCGCCCCTGGGAGCCGACCCAGCGCTGGATGTCGGCGAGCGCGGTGTGCTCCACCTCGCGCAGCCGCAGGTTCAGCTCCTGCACGGCGCGCAGGTGGTCGCCGACCGTGCGCCGGCCCGCCGGCGGCACCGGCACGGGAATGGTGTTGATGAAGAGGCCGAGGATGCCGTCGGCCCCGTCGAGGTCGGGCGGGCGACCGGCCACGGTGGCGCCGAACACCACGTGGTCACTGCCGGTGCGGCACTGGAGCACCAGCGCCCACGCGGCCTGGACCACGGTGTTGAGCGTCACCCGCTCGCGCCGGGCGAAGGCCTGCAACGCCGCGGTCTCTCCCGCGTCGAGGCGGGTGTAGATCTTGCCGTAGGCCGGCCCGGGCGGCGGGGCCTCGGGCGGGCGCATGGCCGCGGCGAGCAGCGTCGGCCCGGCGAAACCCGCCAGCTCCCGCCGCCACGTCCGCTCGGTGGCCACCGGGTCGCAGCGCTCCAGCCAGCGGATGAAGGCGCCGTAGGCCGGGCCCGGCGGCGGCAGCGTCTCGCCGGCGTAGAGGCGCAGCCACTCGCCGACCAGCCGGGATTCCGCCCAGCCGTCCATCAGCATGTGGTGGCGCGTCCACACCAGCCGGTGCCGGCCGCCGCCGACGGCGACGATGGCGAGCCGCGCCAGCGGCGGCGCCAGCAGGTCGAAGGGCCGGGCCAGCTCCCGCTCCGCCAGCGCTGTCAGCTGTTCCTCAGCGTCCTCCGCGCCACCAAGGTCGAGGTGGATCACCTCGGCCGTCGCGGTGCGCCGGACCACCTGGAGCGGACGGTCCATGCCGGTGCGCCACAGCACGGCGGTGCGCAGCACGGGGTGGCGCGCCACCAGCGCCCGCCACGCGCGGTCCAGCCGCTGCGGGTCGAGGCCGCCGACCTCCACGCAGAGCTGGTTGACGTAGAGGCCGCTGCCCGCGGATTCCAGGGCATGGAACAGCATGCCTTCCTGGGTCGGCGACAGCGCGTAGGCGTCCTCGATGTCGGCCGGGTCGAGGCCGGGGGTCGCCAGGACCTCGGCGGGCAGCGGATCGGCGGGCAGCGGATCGGCGGGCAGCGGATCGGCGGGCAGCGCGCCGCCGGCCGGAGCCGCCGCCGCCGCCATGGCGGGGCCGTCCCCGCGCGCGACCGCGACCGCGGCCAGCTCGGCCACCGTCTGCCGTTCGAAGACCTGCCGCGGCGAGACGATCCAGCCGGCCCGGCGCAGACGGGCGACGATCTGCAGACTGAGGATGGAATCCCCGCCGAGCGCGAAGAAATTGTCGCGCCGCCCGACCCGGGGGAGGTCGAGCACCTCGGCCCAGACCCCGGCCACCAGGGTCTCCAGCGGTCCCTCCGGCGGTTCGTCGGCGGTGCCGGCGGGGCGTTCGGGCGCCGGCAGGGCCGCCCGGTCCAGCTTGCCGTTGGGGCTGAGCGGCAGGCGCTCCAGCACCGTCAGCGACGCCGGCACCATGTGGTCGGGCAGGGCCGCGGCCAGATGGCGGCGCACCGCCGCCACGTCCACCGTGGCCCCCGCCCGGGCCGTGACGTAGGCCGCCAGGGTGGCGCCGCCCGGCCCCGGGCGGGCGACCACCACCGCCTCCCGCACACCGGCCGCGTCCAGCAGCCGCGCCTCGATCTCCCCCAGCTCGACCCGCATGCCGCGGATCTTCACCTGGTGGTCCAGCCGCCCGAGGTACTCGATGACCCCGTCGGCCCGCCAGCGCGCCCGGTCGCCGGTGCGGTAGAGCCGTCCGCCGGACGCGTCGAACGGGTCGGCGATGAAGCGCTCCGCCGTCAGGCCGGGCCGCCCGAGGTAGCCGCGCCCCAGGCTGTCGCCCCCCAGGCACAGCTCCCCGGCCACGCCCATGGGCACCGGCTCCAGGGCGGCGTCGAGGATGCGCGCGGTGACCCCGGCGATCGGCCGGCCGATCGGCACCGCCGCTCCCCCCTCCTCCACGCAGGTCCAGTGGGTCACGTCGATGGCCGCCTCGGCCGGGCCGTAGCAGTTGTGCAGGGTCACCCACGGCAGCCGCGCCATGGCCCGCCGCCGCAGGTCCCCGGACAGCGCCTCGCCGCCGCTCAGCAGATGGCGCAGGGTGGCGCAGGCACCGCCGGCGATGGCGTCCCCGGCGTGGTCGAGGAAGGCCTGCAGCATCGACGGCACGAAGTGCACCACGCTCACCCCGTGGCGGCGCATGGTGTCGGCGAGGCGGGCGGGGTCCCGGTGCGCGCCGGGGGCGGCCAGGGCCAGCCGGGCGCCCTGCGCCAGCGGCCACAGGAACTCCCACACCGACACGTCGAAGCCGAAGGGCGTCTTCTGAAGCACCGTGTCCCCCGGCGCGATCGCGAAGGTCCGCTGCATCCACGCCAGCCGGCCGTGCAGGGCCCGGTGCCGGTTGCCCGCCCCCTTGGGCCGGCCGGTGGAGCCGGAGGTGTAGATCACATAGGCGAGGGTCTCGCCGTGCACCGCCACCGCCGGGTCATCGGCCGGGTCACCGGCCGGGTCGTCGGCCGGGTCGTCGGCGGCGTCCACCCCGTCGAGGTCGAGCACCGGCACCGCGGCCTCCGGCAGGCGGTCGCGCGCCGCCCCGTGGGTCAGCAGCAGGGCCGCCCCGCAATCGCCCAGCATGTGGGCCAGCCGCTCCGCCGGGTAGTCCGGGTCCAGCGGCACGTAGGCGCCGCCCGCCTTCAGCACCGCCAGCAGCGCCACCACCAGCGCCACGGAGCGCTCCAGGGCCAGCGCCACCCGCACCTCCGGCCCCACCCCCAGCCGGCGCAGCCGGTGCGCCAGCCGGTTGGCCCGCCGGTTGAGCGCCCCGTAGGACAGCCGCTCGTCCCCGAACAGCAGGGCGTCGGCCTCGGGCCGCGCCGCGGCTTGCCGCTCGAACAGGCGGTGGACCGGCTCCGCCGGGCCGGTGTCCTCCCCGTTCACGCTCCACCGCTCCAGCGCGGACCGTTCGGCCGGGGCGAGCGGCGACAGGGCGCCGACCGGCCGCAAGCCGTCGGCGGCGATCTCCTCCAGCAGGCGCACCACGCGGCCGGCGATGGCCGCCACGGTGTCGGGGTCGAAGGCCGCCCGCTTGTAGCCGAAGGCGAGGCCCAGCGTCGCCCCCGGCGCGACGGTGAGGGTCATCGGGTAGTGCGCCTCCTCGTGGTGGCGCACGTTGGCGAACCTCAGCCCGCCGGGCGCGGCCTCGCCCAGCACGGCGTCCAGGGGATAGTTCTCGAAGACGAGGATGCTGTCGAACAGCCCCTGGCCGCTCCGCCCGGCCCAGCGCTGGACGTCGGGCAGCGGCGTGTGCTCGTGCTCGCGCAGCGCCAGATTCCGCGCCTGCAGGTCGCGCAGCCAGGCGCCCACGGCCTGCGCCTCGGGCACCGGGCAGACCACCGGCAGGGTGTTGATGAAGAGGCCCAGCGCCGCATCCATTCCAGGCACCGCGGCGGGACGGCCGGCCATGGTGGCGCCGAACGCCACCGTCGCCTGCCCCGTGCAGCCCCGCAGCAGCAGCGCCCAGGCCGCCTGCACCAGGGTGTTGAGGGTGGTCCGCTGGGCCCGCGCGAAGGCACCCAGGCGCGCCGTCGCCTCCGCCGGCAGGACGACACGGTGGACGGCGTGCCCGGCCCCCCCGGCGGGCGGCGGGACGGCCTTGGCAAGGTGGGTCGGCTCCTCCAGCGGGGCCAGCGCGCCGCGCCAGAACGCCTCGTCCACCGCCGGCGGCCGCGCCCGCAACCACGCGACGTGGTCCCGGTAGGCCGCCCCGGCCTCCGGCACGGGCGCGCCGGCGTAACGGCGCACCACCTCGCCCAGCAGCCGCGACGTGCTCCAGCCGTCGAGCAGCAGGTGATGCACCGTCCAGATGACGTGATGGCGGTCCTCCGCCGTGCGCGCCAGGACGAAGCGCATCAGCGGCGGCCGCGCCAGGTCGAAGCCGCGGGCCCGCTCGGCCGCCGCCACGGCGTCGAGGGACCCGGCGGGGTCGCCCTGGCCGCGCAGGTCCGGTTCGGCGAAGGGCAGTGCCACGGCCCGGGCGACCCATTGCAGCGGCGGGTCGACGCCGTCGAGGACGGCGCTGCGCAGGATGGCGTGGCGGTCCGCCGCCGCCTGCCACGCCGCGCGGAAGCGGCCGGTGTCCATGCCGGCGACATCGACGCGGAGCTGGCTGACATAGGCCCGGCTGTCCGCCTCGTAGACGCTGTGGAACAGCAGGCCCTGCTGCAGCGGCGCCAGGGGGTAGAGGTCCTCCACGGCGGCGGCGGGGACCGGCAGACGGTCCAGCTCGTCCTGGCCCAGCGGCGCCAGCGGCACGTCGGAGGGCGTCAGCCCGCCGGCGGCGGTCCCGCAATGGACGGCCAGCGTGTCAAGTTCGCGTGACCAGTCCGCCGCCAGCCGCTCCATGGTGCCCCGGCGGTGCCGCACCCCGCTGAAGGTCACGGTCAGGGTCAGCCGGCCGCCGACCACGTGGGCGCCGGCCGACAGCGGGCGGTCGAGGGGGGCGTCCGCGTCGCGCTCCGCCCCCACCGGCTCCGGCGCCAGCGACCACCCCGCGCCGTCCTCCCCCAGGGCGAACTGGCCGAGATAGTTGAAGACCACCTGCGGGCGCGGCAGCGCGGCCAGCGCGGCGCGCTGGTCCGGCGTGCCGAAGCGCGCCAGCACGCCGAAGCCGAGACCCCCGTCGGGCACCCGCCGCAGGGTCTCCTTCACCCGCTTCACCGCCGCGGCCGGCGGCCCCAGGGGGTCGAGCGCCACGGGATAGAGGCTGGTGAACCAACCGACGGTGCGCGACAGGTCGACGCCGTCGACCAGCGGCTCGCGCCCGTGCCCCTCCAGCTCCACCAGCAGCCGCGCGTGGCCCGACCAGCGGCACAGCGCGCGGCCCAGCGCCGTCACCAGCAGGTCCACCGCCCGCGTGCGGTAGGCGGCGTGGGCGCCGCGCAGCACCGCCTCCGTCGCCTCCGCGTCGAGCGTCACCGCCACGCGGTCCTGGTCGCGCGTCCATCCGCCGCCGTCGGACTCCTCCCCCGGCAGGTCCGCCGGCAGCTCCACCGGCACGCCGGCGAGCTCCCGCCAGCGGTCCAGTTGCCCCGCCATGCCGGCGGCGCGGTCCCGGAGGAGACGGCCCCACTCCGCCACGCCGCAGCCGACCGGCGCCAGCACCACCGGCCGGCCGGCCCGGCGCTGCTCATAGGCCGTGCGCAGGTCGTCCAGCAGGATGCGCCAGGACACCCCGTCCACCACCGCGTGGTGCACGGCCAGGAAGAGGCGCCAGCCCGGCCCCTCCGCGCCGTCGCCGTCGCCGTCGCCGTCGCCGTCGCCGTCCGGCGCGATGCAGACGCCGCGCAGCAGCGGCCCCGTTTCCAGGGACAGGCTGCGCTGCGCGGCGTCGCAGAGCGCGGTGACGGCCGCGGCGTCGCCGGCGCGGCGGTGCCAGAGCAGATCGGCGGGGGGCTCCGCCGGCCCCGGCACCGCCCGCCAGCCCCCGTCCTGCCGGACGAAGCGGACCCGCAGCGCCGCGTGGTGGCGCACGACGGCGGCCAGGGCCTCGCCCAGGGCGGCCGCGTCCACCGGCGCGCGGCTGCGCAGCAGCACCGACTGGTTCCAGTGGTCGCGACGCGGCATCGGCCGTTCGAAGAAATCGGCCTGGATCGGCAGCAGCGGCGCGCCCGACCCGTCATCCGCGGTCGCCGCGGCCGCGACGGACGCGCCGTCATCGGCCGGCACCGCGACGGCGGCGAGCTCGGCCACGGTCTGGCGCTCGAACATGTGCCGCGGCGTCACCACCCAGCCCGCCTGGCGGGCCCGCGCGACGATCTGCAGGCTGAGGATGGAATCGCCGCCCAGCGCGAAGAAATTGTCGCGCCGGCCGACCCGCGCGATCCCCAGCGCCGCCGCCCACACCGCGGCCAGGGCGGTTTCCGCGCCACCGCGGGGGGCGTCGTATGCGGCGCCGGCGTCGACGTTCGGGGCCGGCAGCGCGGCGCGGTCGATCTTGCCGTTGGGGGTCAGCGGCAGGGCGTCCAGCGCGACGATGACGCCGGGCACCATGTGGTCGGGCAGCCCCGCCGCCAGCCCGGCGCGCAGCGCCGCGGCGTCCACGGCGCCCGTCCCGCCGACGACGTAGCCGACCAGCATCGCCCCGCCCGGCCCGCTGCGCACGGCGGCGGCGGCCTCGCGCACGCCGGGCAGGCGCAGCAGGTGGTTCTCCACCTCCCCCAGCTCGATGCGGAAGCCACGCACCTTGACCTGGGCATCGGCCCGGCCGAGGTATTCCAGCTCCCCGTCGGAACGCCAGCGCACGAGGTCGCCGGTGCGGTAGAGCCGCCCGCCGGCCTCGTCGAACGGGTCGGGAACGAAGCGCTCCGCGGTCAGGCCGGGCCGGTCGAGGTAGCCGCGCGCCACGCCCGCACCGCCGAGGTAGAGCTCGCCCGCCACGCCGGCGGGCACGAGGTTCAGGTCGGCGTCCAGGACGCGGGCGGTGCGGTCGCCGACCGGCCGGCCGATGGGCATGTTGGCGCTGGCGAAGGAGGCGCCGGGGCCGGCCTTGGCGATCATCGGGGTGACGACGGTCTCGGTCGGTCCGTAGCCGTTGATGATGCGGGGCGGCCGCAGCACCGCCTGGACCCGCTCGAAGCTCGCCCGCGGCATCGCCTCGCCGCCCACGGTGTAGGAACGGATCGGCAGGCCGCGCGCCGACTCCCCCATCAGTTCGGCGATCTGGTGGAGATAGCCCGGGGTGAAGCAGGCGATGGTGATGCCGTGGCGGGCGATCTCGGCGCAGGTGCGCTCCACCGACCAGACCTCGTCGTCGCGCGGCATCAGCGCCGCGCCGAAGGCCAGCGGCACCCAGGTGCGCTCGTGGGCCCCGTCGAAGCTGATGGAGGCGAACTGCAGCTCCCGGTCGTCGGGCCGCATCCCGTAGGCCTCGCCGATCGCCCGGACATGCATGGCGAGCGGCCCGTGCGCCACGGCGACGCCCTTGGGCCGGCCGGTGGAACCCGAGGTGTAGATGACGTAGGCGAGGCTGCCGCCGTGCAGCGGCACGCCGGGGTCGTGCGCCGGCTCCGTCCCCAGCTCCGCCCCGTCCAGGTCGAGCACCGGCACCGCGGTGGCCGGCAGGCGCGCCGCCGCGCCGCCGCCGGTCAGCAGCAGCGCCGCACCGCAGTCGCCGATCATGAAGACCAGCCGCTCGGCGGGGTAGCCGGGATCGAGGGGCACGTAGGCGCCGCCGGCCTTCAGCACGGCGAGCAGCGCCACCACCATCTCGACCGAACGCGCCACGGCGACGCCGACCCGCACCTCCGGCCCCACGCCCTGCCGGCGCAGCCGGTGGGCCAGCCGGTTGGCGCGGCGGTTGAGCTCGCCGTAGCTCACCCGCACGTCGCCGAACAGCAGGGCGTCGGCGTCCGGCCGCTCCCGCGCCCGCCGCTCCACCTGGCGGTGCACGAGGTCGGCGTCCGGCACCGGCGCGTCGGGGCGGGCCCAGCGGTCCAGCAGCACCCGCTCCCCGTCGTCGAGGATCGCCACCTCGCCGAGGCGGGCCTCCGGCGTCGCGACCAGCGCCCGCAGCAGGCGCCGGTAATGGCCGGCCATCCGGTCGATGGTGGCCGGCTCGAACAGCGCGTCGGCGCAGGTGAAGACGACGTCGACGGCGCCGTCGGCGCGCTCCACCGTGTCCAGCACCAGCTCGAACTGCACCGCCTGGTCGCCGGCGTCCATCGGCTCCACCGTCAGTCCGGGCAGGCGGCGCAACCCGTCGCCGTCGTCGCGGCGGTGGTTGTGCATCACCTGGAACAGCGGGTTGTGGCCGAGGCTGCGGTCGGGATGGAGGGCGTCCACCAGATGCTCGAACGGCAGATCCTGGTGCTCCTGGGCGCCCAGCGCCGCGGCGCGGGCCTGGGCCAGCAGCGCGTCCAGCCGGGTGCCGCCGTCGACACGGGCGGCCAGCACCTGGGTGTTGACGAAGAAGCCGACGACGCCGGCCGTCTCCGGGCGGTGGCGGTTGGCGATGGGCACGCCGACCCGGATGTCCACCTGCCCGGTGTGGCGGTGGAGCAGCCCCTGGAAGGCGGCGAGCAGCAGCATGAACAGGCTGGCCCCGGCCGAGCGGGCGCGACGGCGCAGGGACTCCGCCTCCTCGGGCGGCAGCACGACGGCGTGGGCCCGCCGGCGGTGCGCCGCGCCGTCGCGGGGATGGTCGGCGGGCAGCTCCAGCACCGTGCGGGCGTCGCCGACATGGGCGGTCCAGTGGGCGAGCTGGCGCTCCGCCTCCCCGGCCTCCAGCCACTGGCGCTGCCACGCGGCGTAGTCGGCGTAGCGGATCGGCGGCGGCGGCAGGTCGACCGGGCACCCGTCGACCAGCGCGGCGTAGCGGGCGGCGAACTCGTCGGCGATGATGCGCACGGACCAGGCGTCGGAGACGATGTGGTGCATCACCACCGCCAGCACATGCTCGGCCTCGTCCAGGCGCAGCAGGGACAGCCGCAGCAGCGGCCCGCGGGCGAGGTCGAAGGGCCGGCCGTTGAGGTCGGCGATGGCGGCGGCGACCCCGGCCTCGCGCCCGTCCGGCGGCAGATCGGCCAGGTCGGTCAGGGGAATCCCGACCGGCCCGGGGGGCAGGACGACCGCCTCCACCCCGTCCCCGCGCCCGTCGCCGACACCCTCGCGAAAGACGGTGCGCAGGGAATCGTGGCGCGCCACGATGGCCTCGAAGGCGGTGCGCAGGGCCGCCACGTCGAGCCGGCCGCGCAGGCGCAGGGCGCCGGCGATGTGGTAGGCGGTGCTCGCCGGGTCGAGGCGCCACAGGAACCACTGGCGCTGCTGGGCGTAGGAGGGCACCGACACGCCATCCGCGCCGTCCGCGCCGTCGCCGGCGGGCAGGATCGGCATCTGCGCCAGCGTCAGCCCCTGCGCCCGCATCTTGACGTAGACGGCGCGGCGCTGGTCAGCGGACAGCGCCGCGAAGCGCTGCGCCACGCGGTGGGCAACCGGCAGGTCCATCTCAGCTCTCCAGGGTGTCGATGAAGGCGTCCAGGTCGTGCAGCGCCTGTGCGGCGCCGGCCGGCGGGGCGTCGCCGCAGCGGCCCTGGAGGTGGGCGGCGAGTTCGGCGAGCGTCTGCGCCCGGAACAGCTCGTCGATGGCGACCGTCAGGCCGAGGGTGGCGTGGATGCGCGCCGCGACCTGCATGGCCAGCAGGGAATGGCCGCCGAGGGCGAAGAAGTTGTCGCGTCGGCCGATGCCGCCGCGGCCGAGCACGTCGGCCCAGATGGCGGCAAGATCGCTCTCCAGCGGCCCCTGCGGCGGCTGGCCCGGCGGCCGGGGGACCGCGGCGGTCTCATCCGGCGCCGGCAGGGCCGCCCGGTCCAGCTTGCCGTTGGGGCTGAGCGGCAGGCGCTCCAGCACCGTCAGCGACGCCGGCACCATGTGGTCGGGCAGGGCCGCGGCCACGTGCCGGCGCACCGCCGCCACGTCCACCGTGGCCCCGGCCCGGGCCGTGACGTAGGCCGCCAGGGTGGCGCCGCCCGGACCCGGGCGGGCGACCACCACCGCCTCCCGCACACCGGCCACGTCCAGCAGCCGCGCCTCGATCTCCCCCAGCTCGACCCGCATGCCGCGGATCTTCACCTGGTGGTCCAGCCGCCCGAGGTACTCGATGGCCCCGTCGGCCCGCCAGCGCGCCCGGTCGCCGGTGCGATAGAGCCGCCCGCCGGCCGCGTCGAACGGATCGGCGACGAAGCGCTCCGCCGTCAGGCCGGGCCGCCCGAGGTAGCCGCGCCCCAGCCCGACGCCCCCCAGGTGCAGCTCCCCGGCGACGCCGGCCGGCACGGCGTTCAGCCCGGCGTCGAGGATGCGCGTGGTCACCCCGGCGATCGGCCGGCCGATCGGCACCGCCGTTCCCCCCTCCGCCACGCAGGTCCAATGGGTCACGTCGATGGCCGCCTCGGTGGGGCCGTAGAGGTTGTGCAGCGCCGCCCACGGCAGCCGCTCCGCCGTGCGCCGCCGCAGCTCCTCCGGCAGCGCCTCGCCGCTGCACACGAGGTGGCGCAGGGTGGCGCAGGCACCGCCGGCGATGGCGTCCCCGGCGTGGTCGAGGAAGGCCTGCAGCATCGACGGCACGAAGTGCACCACGCTCACCCCGTGGCGGCCCATGGTGTCGGCGAGGCGGGCGGGGTCCCGGTGCGCGCCGGGGGCGGCCAGGGCCAGCCGGGCGCCCTGCGCCAGCGGCCACAGGAACTCCCACACCGACACGTCGAAGCCGAACGGCGTCTTCTGAAGCACCGTGTCCGCCGCCGTCAGGCCGTAGGCCCGCTGCATCCACGCCAGGCGGTTGTGCAGGGCCCGGTGCCGGTTGCCCGCCCCCTTGGGCCGGCCGGTGGAGCCGGAGGTGTAGATCACATAGGCGAGGGTCTCGCCGTGCACCGCCACCGCCGGGTCATCGGCCGGGTCACCGGCCGGGTCGGCGGCCGGGTCGGCGGCCGGGTCGTCGGCGGCGTCCGGCCCGTCGAGGTCGAGCACCGGCACCGCGGCCTCCGGCAGGCGGGCGCGCGCCGCCCCGTGGGTCAGCAGCAGGGCCGCCCCGCAATCGCCCAGCATGTGGGCCAGCCGCTCCGCCGGGTAGTCCAGGTCCAGCGGCACGTAGGCGCCGCCCGCCTTCAGCACCGCCAGCAGCGCCACCACCAGCGCCACGGAGCGCTCCAGGGCCAGCGCCACCCGCACCTCCGGCCCCACCCCCAGCCGGCGCAGCCGGTGCGCCAGCCGGTTGGCCCGCCGGTTGAGCGCCCCGTAGGACAGCCGCTCGTCCCCGAACAGCAGGGCGTCGGCCTCGGGCCGCGCCGCGGCTTGCCGCTCGAACAGCCGGTGGACCGGCTCCGCCGGGCCGGTGTCCTCCCCGTTCACGCTCCACCGCTCCAGCGCGGACCGTTCGGCGGGAGACAGCAGGTCGAGGGCGTGAAGCGCCCGCTCGGGGGTGTGGGCGAGGTGGTCGAGGATGCGGGCGTAGCGGTCGGCCAGGGCCGCCACCGCCTCCGGCGTGAAGAGGTCCGCGTCCCAGGTGAACGTGGCGTCGATCCGGCCGTCGCCACGCTCCGCCGTGTCCAGCGCCAGATCGAACTGGGCGGCGCGGCGCAGGTCGGCATAGCCGCGCAGCCGCAGCCCCGGCAGGGACTCCAGTGCCCCGTGGTCGTCCTTCAGGTGGTTGAACATGACCTGGAACAGCGGGGTCCGGCCGGCCTCGCGGGGCGGGTTCAGGGCCTCGACCAGCCGTTCGAAGGGCAGGTCCTGGTGGGCCTGGGCCTCCAGCACGGCGTCGCGGGTGCGGTCCAGGGCAACGGCCAGCGTCGTCTCCCCCGCCAGCTCGGAGCGCAGGACCAGGGTGTTGACGAACAGCCCCACCACCTCCTCGGTGCCGGCGTGGTGGCGGTTGGCGGTGGGCAGGCCGACCCGGATGTCGGGCTGCCCGCTCTCGCGGTGCAGCAGCGCCAGGAACCCCGTGAGAAGCACCGTGAACAGGCCGGTGCCGCGGGCCCGTGCCCGCAGCGCCGCGGCCAGCGCCGGCGGCAGCGCCATCACATGCCGCCCGCCGCGCCGGCCGGCCGGCCGCGGCCCGCCGCCGCCCGAGCCCAGCGCCAGCACCGGGTGCTCGGCGCCCAGCCGCCGCGTCCAGTGATCGAGCTGGCGCTCCGCCTCCCCCGCGGCCAGCCAGGCGCGTTGCCACACCGCCACGTCGGCGTAGGTCACCGGCGGCGCCGGCCATGCCGGTGGCCCCTCGCCACGGCAGCGGGCGGCGTAGGCGGTGGCGAAGTCCCGCAGGATGATGCCGCGGGACCACGCGTCGCCGGCGATGTGGTGCATCGCCACCGCCAGCCGGTGGTCGTCCTCGTCCAGCCGGATCAGGGCGGCCCGCAACAGCGGGCCGCGCGTCAGGTCGAAGGGGGCTTCGGCAAGATCGACGGCCAGGCGGTCCGCCGCCGCCTCCCGTGCCGCGGGCGGGCGGTCGCGCAGGTCGCTGCGGGCGACCACCACGGCGGCGGCCGGCTCCACCCGCTGGGTGGGCTGCCCGTCGGCGTCCTCGGCGATGGTGGTGCGCAGCGCCGGGTGGCGTGCCACCACGTCGTCCAGCGCCGCCTGCAGGGCGGCGGCGTCGAGCCGCCCTTCCAGGTGGATCGCGGCACCGAGGTGATAGGCCGTGTCCGCCGGGTCGCGGCGCCAGGCGAACCACAGACGCTGCTGGGCGTAGGACAGCGGCGCCGGGCCGTCGTCGGCGCGGCGCGCGATGGCCGGCCGGGCCGGCGTGGCGGCGGCGGCGTCGTCGGTCCCGGCGCCGCCGCGCAGCCGGCGGGCCAGCAGGGCCTGCTGGTGCGGGCTGAGCTGGGCGCGCCGGCGGGAGAGGTCGTCGAGCTGGGTCATGGCGTGTCCATGAGGGGAAACGGTCACTCGGCCGCGGCGGCCGGGTCCGCCCGCTCGATCTCGTCGAGCAGGCGGGTCTCGACCAGCGTGGCGAGGGCGGCGACGGTGGGTCGCTTGAGGAAGGGGGCGGGGTGCAGGTCGACCGCGTAGCGCGCCCGCACCCGCGAAAGGAGCTGGATGCCCAGCAGGGAATCGCCGCCGAGGTCGAACAGGTTGTCGTGAACGCCGATCTCGGCGATGCCGAGCATGTCGCGCCAGATCGCGGCGATGCCCTCCTGCAGCGCGTCCTGCGGCGCCTCGAAGGGGGTGGCGAGCGCCGGCCGGGCGTGCCCCGCGGCCCGCGGCAGGGCGTCCGCCGCCGCCTGGGCCAGGGGCTGGGCCAGCAGGTCGCCGCGCACCTGCTCCAGCCGCGCCTCCAGGTCCAGGGTCGAGACGATGACCTCGGCGGCGGTGCCGGCGACGGCCAGGCCGGCGAGGATGCGGGCGAAGGCGTGCGCACCCTCGGCGGGGGCGATGCCGACGCCGTCGGGCATGGCCATGTGGCCGGCCATGCCGACCTCGCGCCAACTGTCCCAGCCCACCGCCACCACGGGATAGGGCAGGCTGCCGGCGGCCCGCCGTGCGACGGCGTCGAGATAGGCGTTGGCCGCCGCGTAATCGGCCTTGCCCAGGCCGCCGGCCACCGTCGACAGGGAGGAGCACAGCAGGACGAAGTCGGGCGGCGCCTCGGCCAGCGCCGCCAGCAGCGCGTCGGTGCCGTGCACCTTGGCGGCGAACACCCGGTCGGCGCGCTCCGGCGTCGCCTCGGCGATCAGCCCGCCGCCCGCCTCGCCGGCGGCGTGGATCACCCCGTGCAGGGCACCGAAGGTCGCACGGGCCTGCGCCACGGCGTTCCGGACCTGGGCGGCGTCCGCCATGTCGGCCCGCAGCACCAGAACCTCGCTCCCCTCGGCCCGCACGGCGTCGACCGCCGCCCGCCGGGCGGCGTCGGGCGCGGTGCGGCCGACCAGCACCAGCCGTGCCCCCGCGCTGCGCGCGAGGTGGCGCGCCAGCACCAGCCCGACGCCGCCGAGGCCGCCGGTGATCAGGTAGACCCCGCCCGGCCGGACCGGCGCGGCCGACGGCTCCGGACGGCGGACGGGGGCGACGCCCTGCACCCAGCGGTGCACGCCGCGGTGGGCGACCACCGGCGCCGTTTCGCCCGACCAGACCTCGGCGGCGAGGCGCGCCGCAGCCGCCGCGTCGGGATCGGCCGCGGCGTCGACCAGACGGCAGGTGAGGTCGGGATATTCCTGGGGAATCACCCGGCAGGGTCCCAGCACGGTGGCGCGGGCCGGCGCGATGGGCTCCTGCCCGGTCACGCGCTCCACCCCCGCCGCCACCACGGTCAGCGCGACCGCCGTGTCGCCGCCGGCGCGGTGCAGCGCCTCGGCCAGCCCGCACAGGGTGTGGAAGCCGCGGGCCTGGGCGTCGGCGAAGGCGGCCGGCGCGTCCGGCGGGGTCAGCAGCCAGAGATGGACCGCGGCGGTGACCCGCCGCCCGGCACCGCCGACGGCGTCGAGCAGCCGCTCCAGGTCGGCGCGGTCGCCGGGTCGCACGGTGTACCCGCCGTCCGGGCGCGGCGCGAAGCCGTCGCCGGCGTGGACCACGACCGCGGCACCCGGCGCCGCCGCGGCCACGGCGGCGGTCGCCGCGCCGTCGTCGCCGAACACCAGGGCGACGCCCCCGGTCGCTCCCTCGCCGGTCGCCCCGTCACCGGCCGGCGCGGCGTCGGCGCGGCGCCAGGACGGCACGTAGAACCAGTCGTCGAGCGTCCGCGCGGCCGGGCCGGCGGCCGCGGAACGCGCCGGCGCGGACGCCGCCTGCGGGTGCACCCAGTAGGATTGCCGCTCGAACGGATAGGTCGGCAGCGGCACGCGGCGGCGCGGTGCGCCGCCCTGCACCGCCGGCCAGTCGACGGCGGCCCCGGCCGCCCACAGCCGCCCCAGCGCCAGCGGCAACCGGTCGGCCTCGGCCGCCGGGGTGGCGGCGCGCGGCTGGGAGGGGATGATGACGGCCCCGGCCGCCGCGGGGTGGCGCGCCGCGAGGCGGGCCAGGGTCTCGCCCGGGCCGACCTCCAGCAGCACGCGCCGCGGGTCGGCCAGCGCCTCCCCCACCCCGTCGGCGAAGCGCACGGTGCCGCGCAGGTGGCGGGCCCAATACTCCGGGTCGGTGGCCTCGGCGGCGGTGATCCAGGTGCCGGTGACGTTCGACAGGAAGGGGATGGCGGGCGGCCGGCGCACCGTGCCCGCCACCAGCGCCCGCAGCCCCTCGCAGGCGGGTGCCACCATGGCGGAGTGGAAGGCGTGGGACACCGCCAGCCGCTGCGCCGCGACGCCGTGCCCGGCCAGCGTGCGCTCGCAGGCGGCGATGGCGTCGGCCGGGCCGGCGAGCACGCAGCGGTCGGGGCCGTTCACGGCGGCAAGGTCGCAACCGCCGCCGACGAAGGGGGCGATCTCGGCCGCGCCCAGGTTGACCGCGAGCATGGCGCCGTCCGGCAGGTCCTGGAGCAGCCGGCCGCGGGCGGCGACCAGCCCCAGGGCGTCGTCGAGGGAGAACACCCCGGCGAGGCAGGCGGCGACGTACTCGCCGATGCTGTGGCCCAGCATGGCCGCGGGCCGCACGCCCCAGCTCATCCACAGCCGGGCCATGGCGTATTCCACGGCGAACAGGGCGGGCTGGGTCAGGGCGGTGCGGGCGAGCTGCGCCGCGGCGTCGGCCGCCGCCTCCGGGGAGGCATGGACCAGCGTGCGCAGGTCGACGCCGAGGTGGGGCCGCAGGCCGTCGCAGCAGCGGGCGAACGCCTCGCGGAACACCGGCTCCCCGTCGTAGAGCTCCCGCGCCATGCCGACGTGCTGGGCCCCCTGGCCGGGAAACAGGAAGACCACCGGCGCGGTCTCGCCCGCCGCGCCGTCCGCCCGGCACAGCCGGCCGGGCACCCGCCCGTCGAGGACGGCGCCGGCGTCCTCGCCGTCGCGCACCAGGGCGACGGCGCGGCGGGCGAAGGGCTTGCGCCCGACCTGGAGGGTGTGGGCGACGTCGGCCAGTGCCGCGTCCGACCCGCCGTCCAGATGGTCGCGCATCCGCGCCAGCGCCGCGTCGAGCGCCGCCGGGGTGCGCGCCGACAGCGGCAGCAGGTGCCAGGGCCGCGGCGCCGGGGCCGGGGCTGCGGCCGGCGGCGCCTCCTCCAGCACCACGTGCACGTTGCTGCCGCCGATGCCGAAGGAGCTGACGCCGGCGCGCCGCGGCGTGGCGCCGGCCGGCCAGGGGCGGGCCTGGGCGTTGACGTAGAAGGGGCTGGCGGCGAAGTCGATCCGCGGGTTCGGCTCGCGGAAGTGCAGGCTGGGCGGCAGGGTGCGGTGCTTCAGCGCCTGCACCGTCTTGATCAGCCCGGTGATGCCGGCGGCGGCGTCGAGATGGCCGACGTTGCTCTTGACCGAGCCGATGGCGCAGAACCCGGTCCGCGCGGTGCCGGCCCGGAACGCCTGGGTCAGGGCGGCGATCTCCACGGGGTCGCCCATGGTGGTGCCGGTGCCGTGCGCCTCGACGCAGGTGATGGTGTCGGGCGGCACGTCGGCCATGAGCTGGGCGGCCAGGATCACCTCCGCCTGGCCGTCGACGCTGGGCGCGGTGTAGCCCACCTTGGCCGCCCCGTCGTTGTTGAGGGCGGAGCCCTTGACGACGGCGTGGACCGTGTCGCCCTCGGCCAGCGCGTCGGCCAGCCGCTTCAGCACCACCAGGCCGACGCCGCTGCCGATGACCGTGCCGGCGGCGGCGGCGTCGAAGGGCCGGCAATGGCCGTCCGGGGACAGGATGCCGCCGGGCTGGTGGCGGTAGCCGCCGTCGTGCAGCAGGTTGAGCCACACCCCGCCGGCCAGCGCCATGTCGGAGTCGTGGTTCAGCAGGCTGCGGCAGGCGGCGTGGACGGCTGCCAGCGAGGTCGAGCAGGCGGTCTGCACGGTGACGCTGGGGCCGCGCAGGTTCAGCTTGTAGGAGACGGTGGTGGCCAGCGAGTCCTTGTTGTTGCCGTTCATCAGCGCCTGCAGCGCGGCGATGTCGCCGAAGTCGCCGAAGCGCCCGTCGGGCATCAGGTTCAGCAGCAGGTAGGTGTTGACCCCGGTGCCGGCGTAGACGCCGATGGGGTGGGGCCAGGACGGCGCGTCGTAGCCGGCGTGCTCCAGCGCCTGCCACGCCGTCTCCAGGAGCAGGCGGTGCTGGGGGTCGGTCTCCTCCGCCTCACGCGGGGTGTAGCCGAAGAACGCGGCGTCGAAGCGGTCCATGCCGGGCAGCACGGCGCCGGCCTTCACGTAGAGCGGATCGTCCAGCAGTCTGTCGGGCACGCCGCGGGCGCGCAGCGCCTCGTCGTCGAAGCGGGTGATGGATTCGACGCCGTCGCGCAGGTTGGCCCACAGGGCGTCGACGTCCTCGGCCCCGGGAAAGCGCCCGGCCATGCCGATGATGGCGATGTCGGTGGGAGCGGTGTCGGTGGAGGCGGTGTCGGTCGCGGAGGAGATGTCGCTCATGACTGCAGCGTCCGTGTGAGGGTCGGGCGTGGAAGGAAATGGCCGCGCTGGCGCCGGGCACGGTCGCGCACGCGCTCCGCCGCCAGGGCCACCGCGTCGGTGCCGTCGCCGAGATGGGCGGCCAGCGCGGCGACGGTGCTGTGGCGGAACAGGTCGACCAGCGCCACCCGCAGCCCCAGCCGCTCCACCAGCCAGCGGTGCAGCTTGATGAGCAGCAGGGAGTTGCCGCCGAGGTCGAAGAAGGTGTCGTTGACCCCGACCCGCGGCAGGTCCAGCGCCTCGGCCCACAGGGCGGCGATGGCGGTCTCCAGCGCCGTCGCCGGGGCGGCGGCCCCGGTGTCGAAGACGGGCGCCGGCAGGGCCTGCCGGTCGACCTTGCCGTTGGGCGTCAGCGGCAGGGCGTCGAGGACGACGAAGGCGTTGGGCAGCATGTAGTCGGGCAGCGTCGCCGCCAGCCCGGCGCGCAGGGCGGCGGGATCGGCCGCGGCCCCGCGGTGGGGGCAGACATAGGCGACGAGCCGGCCGCCGTCGCTGCCGGCATGGACCACCACCACCGCCTCGCGCACCCTCGGCAGGGCCAGCAACGCCGCCTCGATCTCGCCGAGCTCGACGCGGAAGCCCCGCACCTTCACCTGGTGGTCGAGGCGGCCGAGGTATTCGAGCTGGCCGTCGGCGCGCCAGCGCACGCGATCGCCGGTGCGGTAGAGGCGCCCGCCGGCGGGGTCGAAGGGGTCCGCCACGAACCGCTCCGCCGTCAGGCCGGGCCGGCCGAGATAGCCGCGCGCCACCCCGACGCCGCCGACATAGAGCTCCCCGCAGGCGCCGCGCGGCACCGGGTCGAGGTCGGCGTCGAGGACGTGGAGGGTCCGCGCCCCGACCGGCCGGCCGATCGGGGCGTAGCCATCCTCGACCTCCTGCCCGGCCCCGCCGACCCAGGCGGTCGGCGTGATGATGGTCTCGGTCGGGCCGTAGGCGTTGACCAGCCGCGCCCCGGGGAAGGCATCCCGGGCGGCGGCGTAGTCGGCCCGCGACCAGCCCTCGCCGCCGACGACGCAGGCGCGCAGCCGCAGGCCGGCCGTCGCCGCCAGGGGCGCCACCAGCCGCAGGTAAGCCGGCGGCACGTGGATGGTCGTCACGCCGTGGGTGGCGATCAGCGCCACGAAGCGGTCGCCGGCGAGCTGGTCGCGGCTGGACAGCACGATGGCGCCGCCGCCGCACAGGGGCGTCATCCACTGCTCCGCCGCGGCGTCGAAGCTGAGGGAGAAGAACAGGAGTTCCCGGTGGCCCTCGGCGACACCGTAGAGCGGCGCGATGGCCTCCAGGTGCATGGCGAGCGGCCCGTGGGCGACCGCCACGCCCTTGGGCCGTCCGGTCGATCCGGAGGTGTAGATGACGTACGCCAGGGACTTCCCGTGCAGCGGCACGGCCGGGTCATGGTCGGCCCCCGGCGCGTCGGCCCCCGGCTGGGGGGCACCGCCGTCGACCGCGATCACCGGCACACCGCCGGGCACCGGCAGCAGCGGGCGCAGCGCGGCCTGGGTGAGCAGCAGGGCGATGCCGGCGTCTCCCATCATGTGGGCGAGGCGGTCGGCCGGGTAGTCCGGGTCGAGCGGCACGTAGGCGGCACCGGCCTTGAGCGTGGCCAGCAGGCACACCACCATGGCGACCGAACGCTCCACGGCGATGCCGACCCGGGACTCGGGGCCGACGCCGTCGGCGATCAGGCGGTGGGCCAGCCGGTTGGCGCGGCGGTTCAGGTCCCCGTAGGTCACCGTGACACCGTCGTGCACCAGGGCGACGGCGTCGGGCCGGCGTCGCGCCCACGCCTCGAACCGGTGGTGCATCGGCGCCGGCGTGCCGGCGGTGGCGGCGGGAAGCGTGCGGAAGCCGGCGACCACCGGATCGTCGGCCAGGGCCACCGCGCCCAGCGCGCCCTCCGGCCGCTCGGCCAGCGCGCGCAGCAGGCAGAGGTAGTGCCGGGCCATGGCGTCCAGGGTCGCCGGCTCGAACAGGTCGGCGGCGTAGACGAAGGTGCCCCGCACCCCGTCCGCCGATTCCCGCGTCTCCAGGGTGAGCTCGAACTGCACGGTGTGCTGGAGCGCGTCGTCGACGGCGGCCCCCAGTCCGCTCAGCCGCGCGAAGGCGGAGAGGTCCTCCACCAGATGGTTGGCCGTGACCTGCACCAGCGGCGTGTGGCCGAGGCTGCGGTCGGGCCGCAGCATGTCCACCAGCTCCTCGAACGGCAGGTCCTGGTGGGCCAGCGCCTCGCGCAGGGTGCGCGCGGTGGCGTCGAGCAGACCGCCCAGGCGGGTGCGGCCGTCAAGCTCCGCGCGCACCACCACCGTGTTGACGAACAGGCCCACCACCCCGGCCGCCTGCGCGTCGGGACGGTTGGCGACGGGCAGACCGACCCGCAGGTCGGTCTGCCCGCTGTAGCGGTGGAGCAGCGCCTGGTAACCGGAGAGCAGGGCCGCGAACAGCGTCGTCCCGGCCGCCGCCGCCCGATGGCGCAGCCCGGCCAGCACGTCGGCCGGCACGACGAAGGGGTGGCGCCCGGCGGGATGGCTCGCCTCGGCCCGGCGCGGCCGGTCGGCGGGCAGCGCCAGCACCGGATGGGTGTCGCCGAGCCGGGCGCGCCAATACGCCCGCCGGGCGTCGCCCGCCCCGGCGGCGGCGCCCGCCGCCTGCCGGGCGGCGTGATCGGCGTGGCTCATCGCCGGCGCCGGCAGCGGGACGGCGGGCGCCTCCGGCATCCGGCGCGCCCGGTAGAGGCCGGCCAGCTCGTCGATGAGGACGCGCATGGAGACGCCGTCGCTGATGATGTGGTGCATCACGAACACCAGCCGATGGCGGTCGTCGGCCACCGGGATCAGCGCCAGCCGGAACAGCGGGCCCGTGACGAGGTCGAAGGGCTGCCCGTTGAGGCGCAGCGCGGCGTCCCGGGCGAAGGCCTCGCACCCGCCAGCGTCGAGGGCGGCGTCGAGGCCGCCCGGCCGTTCCATCACCACCAGCCCGGCCGCGGCGGTGGGCAGCACCCACTGGTCCACCGCGTCACCGGGTCCGCTGCGGAACCGGGTGCGGAGGGCGTCGTGGCGGGCGACCAGGTCGTCCAGCGCGCCGCCCAGCGCGGCGATGTCCAGGGGTCCGTCCAGCGCCAGGGATGCCGCGACGTGCTGCACCGTCCCGGCCGGGTCGAGCCGCCACAGGAACCACTGCCGCCGCTGCGCCGGCGACAGCGGCACGCCGCGCCCGGCGCGGTCGGCCAGCGGTGCCGGTGCCGGCCTCCCCCCGCCGCCGGCCGCCGCCGCCGCGCGCCGGGCGATCTCGGCGGCGCAGTCGGCCAGCCGGGGGTGATCGAACAGGACCGACACGGGAAAGGCGATGCCCCAGCGCTCGGCCACGCCCGCCGCCACCCGCATCGCCGCCAGCGAGTTGCCGCCGGCGGTGAAGAACTGGCTGTCGCCGTCCAGCGCCGCGGGGGCGGGGCGGCCGGCCTCGCGGCCGATCGCCTCGGCCCACAGCTCCGCCAGGGCGGCCTCCGTCCCGCCCATCGGCGGCGGAACCGCGGCGGCGGGCGGCGGCGCGTCGTCACCGCCCAGCAGGAAGCGGCCGCGCTCCCACACGGCGTAGGCGTCCAGCCCGCCGTCCCGCCAACCGTCCCGCCAGCCGGCGCGGCAGGCGCTGCGCTGGACCTTGCCGCTGGACGTCTTGGGCAGGCCGCGGGGATTCAGCAGCACGACCACCGCCAGCGGCTCGCCGCACGCCGCGCCCACGGCCTCGCTCAGGGATCGGACCAGGGCGGCGGTGGAGGTCCGCTTGCGGATCACCCGCGACACCTCGGCGGCGATGCCGATGCCCTCGCCGTGGGGCGTGTCCACGGCGAAGGCGGCGACACGGCCCTGCCGCGCGGCCTCGACGGCCCGTTCGACCGCCTGCTCGAGATCCTGGGGATAGACGTTCTGGCCGCGCAGGATGATCAGGTCCTTGCGGCGCCCGGCGATGTGGAGCTCGCCGCCGTGCAGGAAGCCGAGGTCGCCGGTGCGCAGCCAGCGCACGCCGTCGCGTTCGACGAAGGTCTCGGCGGTCTCCTGCGGCCGCTGCCAGTAGCCCAGCGTCACGCTTGGGCCGCTCAGCCAGATCTCGCCGACCCGGCCCGCCTCCAGGTCCGCCCCTCCGTCGGGATCGACGATGGCGACGCGGTGGCCGCTGCGCGCCCGGCCGCACGCGGCGATCGGTGTGCCGTCCGGCTGCGGCTCGGCCCGTCCCGCGGCCAGTGCGGTGGGCGAGAATCCCGTCACCGTGGCCCCCGCCCCCGCCGCGCCGCCGGTGGCCATCAGCGTCGCCTCGGCCAGGCCGTAGCAGGGGTGGACCGCGCCGGCGGCGAAGCCGGCCGGGGCGAAGCGCTCGATGAACGCCTCCAGGGTGTCGCGCCGCACCGGCTCGGCGCCGGAATAGGCTTGGCGCCAGCGCGACAGGTCGAGCCCGGCCAGGCGCCCGGCGGTGGTCCGCTCGACGCACAGGCGGTAGGCGAAATCGGGACCGCCGCTGACGGTGCCGCCGTGGCGTGCGATCGCCTCCAGCCAGCGCAGCGGCCGCTCCAGGAAGAAGGACGGGCTCATCAGCACGGCGGGGATGCCGCAGTGGAACGGCAGCAGCAAACCGGCCACCAGCCCCATGTCGTGATAGAGGGGCAGCCAGGAGACGAACACGTCGTCGCCGCCCATCGCCCACGCCTCGGCGAGGACGCGCTGGTTGGCCATCAGGTTGCCGTGGCCGACCATCACGCCCTTGGGCGCCGCGGTCGAGCCGGAGGTGTATTGCAGGAACGCCACGTCGTCCGGCGCCGGCCGGTGGGGCACCCAGCGCGCCGCCGCCCGCGGGTCGACCGCGTCCACCGCCAGCGCCACGGCGCCGCCCGGGAGCGGCGAGCCGGCCGACAGGAGGCCGAGCCCGGCGGTGGTGCCGAGGACGCCCGACGCCCGGCAGTCGGCGGCGATGCCGGCCAGCCGTTCGAGGTGGCGCTCGCGGCTCGAACTCGGGGGAAAGACGGTGACGGCGATGATGCCGGAGTAGAGGCAGGCGAAGAACGCAACCACGTAGTGGACGTCGTTGTCCAGCATCAGCATGACGCGCTCGCCGGGGGCGAAGCGGGCCTGCAGCTCGGCCGCCAGGGCCCGGACCCGGCGGTCCAGCGTCGCGTAGTCGTGGGCGGTGTCGCCGCCGGCGTCCACGGTGACGAGCCCGACGTCGCCCGGCCGGCCGGTGGCCAGGGTCCGCAGACGGTCGGCCATGGTGAGGGCGTGCGGCATGGGCGCGCGGGGGGGCGCCGTCGGGCGCAGCTCGGACGTGTCGGTCATCGTGCGTACCGATGCGAAGGTGGCGGGTTTTAAGGCGTCCGGCGATCCGGAGCGGTGCTGCGGCGGCTAGGCGCCGGTGCCGGCCGGGACGGCATCCCGGCCGTCCATCCAGCGGCGCAGCGACGCCGGGCGCATGTCGGTCCAGACCGTCTCGATGTGCTCAAGACAAGTCTTCTTGTCGCCGAGCACGCCGGTGTCGCGCCAGCCGCCGGGCACGGCCTTCCATTCCGGCCAGATCGAATATTGCTCCTCGTGATTGACCAGCACGCGGAACCGGGCGTCCTCGCGGTCGAAGCAGCTTGTCGACACGGCACTTCCCCATGGCTGAAACGGGGCGGGGGTCGCTTCGCGCCCCGCACAACCAATGAGACGAACCAGCCGACGGGACGTTTAGGGGATTCCCGTCGCCGCCAGCGGCCATGGCGAGCGGCCGCGTCGCGGCGGCGACAGCCTGCCCGATGAGCAATTGATTCTCATAATCATTCGCATTATGGTGCGCGGGCACATCCCCCGGGGGATTTTGTGGTGGCGGCCCCATCCGTTGCCTGCCGCGGCGAGGGACCTGCCGTTTCGGGAGCGCGCACCGGTGTCCAACAAGACAATCAAAGCATGGTGCTTCGTGCACACATGGAGCAGCCTGGCCTGCACCGTGTTCCTCCTGATGTTGTGCGTCACCGGCCTGCCCCTGATCTTCTACGAGGAGATCAGCCACGCCACGGGACGGGCCGCCGATCCTCCCCTGCTGGCCGGCCCCCCGTCACCGCTCCCGTTGGATTCTCTCGTTGCGGCTGCGCGCTCCCGTCGCCCCGGCGAGGTGCCCCAGTACCTCGGCTTCAACAGCGACGGCGAGCCGCTGGTCTATGTGACCACCGCGCCCTCGGCCGGCGCGCCGGCCGAGGATGCCCATGTCCAGACCCTCGATTCGCGCACCGCCGCCACCATCGACGTGCCGCCGTTCGACGAGGGGATCATGTGGATCCTCTACACGCTGCACCGCGATCTGCTGGTCGGGCTGCCGGGCATGCTGCTGCTCGGCGTCGTCGGCCTTCTGTTCGCCGTGTCGCTGGTGTCCGGCGTGGTGGTCTACGGTCCGTTCATGCGGCGACTGCCTTTCGGCACCGTCCGCCGCCAGCGCAGCCGCCGCCTGGCATGGCTCGACCTGCACAACCTGCTGGGCGTGACCACAGTGGCCTGGGCCCTGGTGGTGGGGATGACGGGCGTGGTCAACACCCTGTCCACCCCCATCCTGGCGCTCTGGCAGAACGACCAGCTTCACAGCATGCTTGCGCCCTACCGGGACCAGCCGCCGCCGGTGCGCCTCGCCTCGGTGGACGCGGCGGTGGCCACGGCGCGCGCGGCGGCGCCGGGGATGGTCCCGTCCTTCGTCGCCTTTCCCGGCACGCCCTTCACCAGCGCCCACCACTACACCGTGTTCCTGCGCGGCGAGTCGCCGTTCACGGCGCGCCTGCTGACGCCGGCGCTGGTGGACGCCGGGACCGGCGCGCTGACCGACCTGCGCGCGCCGCCCTGGTACGTCTCGGCCCTGCTTCTGTCGCAACCCCTGCATTTCGGCGACTACGGCGGGCTGCCGTTGAAGATCCTGTGGGCGGTGCTCGACGCGGTCGCCATCGCCGTGCTGGGCAGCGGGCTGTATCTGTGGCTGGCGCGGCGCGGCGGCCCGGCATCCCAGGCGCCCGACGCCTCGGGCGTCGCGGCCGGAGCGGTGCCGCCGTCAAGGCCGGCGGACGGGCCGCAACGCTTCCACCACGTCTTCAGGATCCCCGCGGCACTCGCCGCCACCAGCGTCGTCGGCCTGCTGGTCGCGCTGGTCGGCGACGGCGCGCTGGACGCCGCCTCGTGGCTCACCCTGTCGGTCCCTCTCGCGGTGATCGCATGGGCCCTCGGGCGGGGCGGCGGGCGGGGCGGCGGGCGGCGCACCACCGTTCAACCGCACAAGTCGTAGGGGTTTATCCCGAGGGGCGCATCAGCGGCCCCACGGCGTCATACGCGGGTATGGATGCCCGAGGGTTCAATTTTTCTTGGTGGCGCGGCCCGCACCCGCGCTGTAAAGTGCGACTAAGAATCATTTGCATTTCGCGACGCCAGGAGGTGCTTTCGTGCCACTCGACCGCGACATCCCCGATCTCGCCGAAACGTTTCTTGGCAACCGCCCGCAGCTCTGCCGCGCCGCGCGCAAGATCGTCGGAACCTGGGAATCGGCCGAAGACGTCATGCAGGAGGCTTATTTGAAGGTGACGGAGCGGGCGCACAGCGGCGCCCGCCAGCCGGTCGCCTTCTGCTTCCACGTCGTGCGCAACCTGGCGATCGACCACTGGCGCCGCCAGGCCCTGGAGTCCAACGTCTTTTCCGAGGAGGACGAGGGCCAGCACACGCCAGCCCGCCAGGGCACGCCGGAGCAGATCGTCATCGACCGCCAGGCCCTTCTCCTCGTCGGTCAGGTGCTCGAGGGCCTACCCGCCCGCACGCGGGAGGCCTTCGAGATGCACCGCCTCAACGGACTGACCCAGCGGGACATCGCCGTCCAACTCGGCGTGTCGCCCACGCTTGTCAATTTCATGATCCGGGATGCCCATGACGCGCTGGCCCGCCTTCGCCGCCAGGTCCTGGCGGAATGAGCGCCCAGGCCGCCGGGCCCGCCGCCCTGGCGACACCGGGGGCGGCCGTTTCGACGGCCACGACCTGCCCCTCCTCCATGCGGATCAGCCGGTCGGCCTGGTCGAAGTAACGGTCGTCGTGGGAGATCACCAGGACGGTGCGGCCAGCCGCCTTCAGGTCGGGCAGGATGGTGCGGTAGAACACCTCCTTGAACAGGGGGTCCTGGTCGGCCGCCCATTCGTCGAAGACCAGGAAGGGGCGGTCCTCCAGGCAGGCCTCGACCAGCGCCAGCCGCTTGCGCTGTCCCTGGGACAGGTCGCGGGTGGTGAACGCACCGTCGCGGACCGCCACCTTGTGCTGCAGTTGCAGGGCCGCGATCAGGCGGTTCGCCCGCGCGTCGCGCGCCGCGCCGCCAACGCCGAGCAGCCGGTCGAACAGATGGAAGTCGGCGAAGACCGCCGAGAAGGTCTGGCGGTAGCGGTCGCGGCCGGCGTCGTCGACCATCGCGCCGTTCAGCAGGATCTCGCCCCCCTCGGGGCGGTACAGCCCGACCAGCAGCTTGGCCAGCGTGGTCTTGCCGCTGCCATTGCCGCCCACCAGGAAGACGACCTCGGCAGGGTCGAAGGACAGGTCGACCGGGCCCAGGGCGAAGACCTCGTTGTTGCCCTCGTGGAAATAGCGGTGGCGCACCCCCCGCAGAGCCACCCGGACCGAGCGGGCCGGCGCCGGCGCCGCCGGCGCCCCCTCCTCCCCGCCGGGGGCCGCCGGCATCTCCCGGGTGATCGCGTCGATCCGCGCCGCCGACACCTTGGCCAGGTTGGCCCGCGGCAGATAGAGCAGCAGCGATTCCAGCGGGGTCATGAGGTAGACGAAGACCAGGGCGAAGCCGGTCATGACGTGGGCCTGGTCCGGCACGGTGCCCACCAGCGCGAACAGCACCAGCCCGATGAAGGCGTAAACCAGGAACGTCCCCCAATTGGCGGAGATCAGGAAGATCGACATGCCGGTGGTGCGCCGCCGCCGCACCGCCTCGATGGTGCGGTCCAGCACGTCGCCGGCGAACGCCTCGCGCTTGGCACGGCTCAGCCGCAGCTCCTTGGCGCCGTCGACCAGGGAACGGAAATGGCCGAACAGCCGGTCCTGCTCCCGGGCCGCGGCGTCGAGGTGGCGGATGGCCACGAGATGGGCGGCGTGGTAGCCGAGCGAGCCGACGACCAGCACGCCCAGCGCCGCCAGGAACACCGTCCAGGACAGCCATGCCATGTAGACGAGGCAGCCCAGCACCACCACGGCGTTGATCAGGATCACCGGCGCGGTGGCGAAGAACGCCGCCACGTTGGCGCTGTGCTCCGACAGGGCGGAGTGCACCCGCGGCCCGCCGATCTCCTCCAGCCGCCGGAAATCGGCGGCGACCACCCGCGCGGCGATGAAGCGGCGGACGTCGGCGTGGGCCTGCTGGCCCAGGCGCTCGAACAGGACCGACGAGACCATGCGGCTCACCACCGCCGCCACGACCGTCACGGCGAAGGGCGTCAGCAGGGCGAGGCGCGCGTCCGCGCCGCCCGCCGTGAGCGCCGTGTTGATCTGGGCGACCAGCAGCACGCTGCACACGCCCGCGACCACACCCGCCAGGGCCGCCCCCAGCAACAGCCGACGGGACCGCTTGATCAAATACGCGAGCACGGGACGCCTCCGGGAAAGGGAACACACCAAGGCGACGAACCGCGCCCGGGAATGTTTACCGCCCGACGGCCGGGCGACCGCCCGTGATCGCGCTGCTGGCCCCGGTGTTCCGCGGCGCCTGGGCGCCCTATGGCGAGACGCTGGCCTGCGCCGCGGCGGCGCCGGAGGACGCCCGGCCGGTGTCGGCCCTGCTCGACGAGTCCCCCCGGCTCGGCCTCCTGCTGGCGCGGCACGCCCGGTTCCTCGGCGGGGGCGACCCGCGGGCGGTGGCCTCGGCGTGGAGCATGGCCTACCTCCACGCCCTGCTGCCGCCCGTGGTGGCCGCGCTCGCCCTGCTCCGGCACGCCGTTCCCTGCACCGCCGCGGAGATGCGCGTGGCCTTCGACGGGGACGGCCGCCCCGCCGGCTTCCACATCGCCGACCTCGGCCGCCCCCGTCCCGGGACGGACACCCCCACCCGCTTCTCGCCGCTGCTGCACGGCCACCTCCAGCCCGTGTTCGCCGCGCTGGCACGGCAGAGCCGGCTGCCGGCGAAGGTGGCGTGGTCGAACGCGGCCCGCGACGTGGCGCTGATCCTCGACCACCTGCTGGCGGAGCACGGCGACCACCCCGGCCTGCTGGAGGACCGCCGCCATCTGCTGGACGTGCCGGTCTGGCCGGACGGCCGGGCCAATCCCCTGGGCGCCGCGCCGCGCGACGGCGCCGCGGCGCCGCCCCGCCACCGTCACTGCTGTCTCTACCACCGGCTGCCGGGACGGTCCCGGTGCCCGGCGTGTCCCCTCGCACCCGAGGCCCGCACGCGGCGGTGACAAACGGCCTAAACAACGCGTCCGGTCATTCGTCATACACCAGGGAGGGCGTGGCGCCGGTCCAGGCGGCCCGCCCCCCTTCGCCCGAATCCGACCGATCCGATTGACGGGAGTGCCTGCGCCGGTGGTCAGTGCGATTGCTTCATCTCCGGTGACCGCGGCCACGGGGGCACCGTTCCTGTCCTTCCCGGACGGGCGGCGCGTCCACGCCGTCGCCGACGCGGACGGCGTCACGGTGCGGTCGCCGGACGGCGCGGCGCGGCGATGGACCCTCGCCGCGGTCGCCGGCGGCGGGCCGCGCCGCCCTCCCCTGCTGGCGCCGGCAGCCGCGGCCGGGCCGCCCGACACCGGCGAGGCGCTGGCCGCCCTCGACGCCGCCTTCGCCCGCCGGCCCGACATCCCGGCGCTGGCCCTCGACCTGCCGGACACCCTGCTGGCCGAGCTGGCGGTCGCCGGAGTCGCGACGGACGAGGGCCGCCCCGCCACGGTGCACCAGGAGACCTTCTTCCAGCAGCCCGGGATGTGGCTGCCGGCGCCGCGGCCCCCCTACCCAGTGCGCCACGTCACCACGCCGGCACGCCGCCATCCGGTGCGCGGGCCCAAGCCCCGCGGCACCGTCTACCGCCGCCACATCCCCTGGCTGGGCGCCACCTTGACCCTGCGGACGGTGGACCCGGAGCGCGATCTCGCGGATGTCCACCGCTGGATGAACGACCCCTTCGTCGCCCGTTTCTGGGAGGAGGCGGGCGACCTCGCCCGGCACCGCGCCTACCTCGAGGCCAACGCCGCCGACCGCCACACCCTCGGCCTGATCGGGTGCTTCGACGACCGGCCCTTCGGCTATGTCGAGGCGTACTGGGCGCGCGAGGACCGCATCGCCCCGTTCTGCGACGCCGCCGACCACGACCGGGGCTGGCACGCCCTGGTGGGCGAGCCGGCGTTCCGCGGCAAGGCCTTCGTCGCGGCGTGGATGCCCTCGGTCTCCCACTACCTCTTTCTCGACGACCCGCGCACCCGGCGGATCGTGATCGAGCCCCGCGCCGACAACGACCGCATGATCCGCAGCCTTGCGACCTGCGGCTATGCCCTGCTCAAGGAATTCGACTTCCCGCACAAGCGCGCCATGCTCGGCGTGCTGCTGCGCGAGCGCTTCTTCTTCGAGCGGCTGTGGGTCCCGCGCGGCGCCGTCGCGCCGCCACCCCCGCACCCTTTTGCCTGAGGACCTCGCCATGCATGTCCACGATCTCGTCGGAATTGGCTTCGGCCCCTCCAACATCGCCCTCGCCATCGCCCTCGAGGAGTTGGCCGCCGCCGGCCATCCCATCGACGCCGTCTTTCTGGAGAAGCAGACGGAGTTCGTCTGGCATCGCAACATGCTGCTCGACGACACCCATCTCCAGATTTCCTTCCTCAAGGATCTGGTCACCCTGCGCAATCCCCGCAGCCGCTTCACCTTCATCAACTACCTTCACGACAAGGGGCGGCTGCAGGACTTCATCAACCTGAAGACCTTCTATCCGAGCCGGCGGGAGTTCAACGACTACCTCGGCTGGGCGGCGGCACAGCTCGACGACCACTGCGTCCACGGGGAGGAGGTGATCGAGGTCCTGCCGGAGGAGCACAACGGGGTGGTGTCGGTCCTGCGCGTGCGCAGCCGCGACCCGGACGGCGCGGTGCGCGAGCGCCGCGCCCGCAACCTGGTGGTCGGCATGGGCGGCGCGCCGAGCGTGCCGGCGTGCTTCCATCACCTGAAGGACGATCCCCGGGTCTTCCATTCCAACGCCTACCTCGCGGAGATCGCCGGCCATGCCGCGGCGAAGCGCATCGCCATCGTCGGCGCCGGCCAGAGCGCCGCGGAGATCTTCATGGACCTGCACGGGCGCCCCGGCGCCCCCGCCGTCGACCTCATCATGCGGGCGCGCGCCATCCGGCCCTCCGACGACAGCCCCTTCGTCAACGAGATCTTCAACGCCGAGTTCACGGACTACATGTTCAGCCGCGACGCCGGGGAGCGGGCGGCCCTGCTGGACGAGTTCTGGCACACCAACTACGCGGCACCGGACCTGCCCCTGATCGAGCGGATCTTCGACGTCTTCTACCAGCAGCGGGTGACCGGCGGGGACCGCCACCGCTTCCGGCGCCGCCACGAAGTGGAAAGCGCCGACGCGGCGGAGGATGGCATCCACCTCGCGCTGCGCGATCTCAACACCGGCCGCCGGGTGACCGCCGCCTACGACGCGGTGATCCTGGCGACCGGCTACGCCCGGGACGGCCACGCCACCCTGCTGGCCCCGCTGTCCGGCCATCTCGACGGCATGGAGGTCGACCGGACCTACCGCCTGAAGACCCGCCCGGGCTTCCAGCCCGCCATCTTCCTGCAAGGGGCGTGCGAGAGCAGCCACGGGCTGAGCGACACGCTGCTGTCGGTGATGGCCGTGCGCACCGGCGAGATCGGCGAGGCGCTGCGATCCGGCCCACGCGTCGCGCACGCCCAGGCGGCCGAGTAGTCGGCGGCCGAACAGTCAACGGACGCCACGTCCCCATTTCCCTGAACCGGCAGCCGTCCCTGCCAAGACGATCCTTGAGGTTGATATCGATGCGTACAGTTCCTGCACCGCGACGGGTTGTGACCTTCACCCTGGGGGCGGCCCTGCTCGGGTCCACCGCCGTGACGCCCGTCCTCGCGCAATCGTCCGGGCCGACGCCGAACGGGGCGATCACCCTGCCGCCGGTCAGCGTGACCGGAGACGCGCCCAGGGAATCCGCCACCGGCCCGGTGGTCGGTTACACCGCCACCCGCAGCGCCACCGGCACCAAGACCGACACCCCGCTGGTCGAGACGCCCCAGGCCGTCTCCGTGGTGACCCAGGACGAGATCAAGGCGCGCGGCGTCACCAACCTCAAGGAGGCGGTCGCCTACACCCCGGGCGTCGTCCCGTCCGCGTCCACCGATCTGCGCGAGGATCTCGTCACCTTCCGCGGCTTCCCCTTCGACTGGGCATCGTTCTACCTCGACGGCTTGCAGATGCCGTCCTCGACCTACGCCATCAGCACGGTGGAGCCCTACGGGCTGGAGCGCGTCGAGATCCTGAAGGGACCGTCGTCCATGCTCTACGGCCAGAGCTCGGCCGGCGGCATCCTGAACGCGGTGTCCAAGCGGCCGCCCCAGTCACCCCTGCGCGAGGTCGAGCTGACGGTGGGCAACCACAACCGCTACCAGGGGGCCGCCGACGTCGGCGGCCGCTTCGTGGAGGGCGGTGACCTGTCGTTCCGCCTGACCGGGATGATCCGGCGCGCCGAGACCGACATCGACTACGTGCGCGACGACCGCATCTACATCGCGCCCTCGGTGTCCTGGCGCCCGTCGGAACGCACCACCGTGACGGTGCTCGGCAGCTACCAGTACGACGATCTCGGCGACAGCGGCGGCACCCAGGCGTTCCTGCCGGCCTCGGGCATCGCGCTGTACAATCCCAACGGCAAGATCGACCGCTCCACCTACGGCGGCGAGCCCGACTTCGACTTCTATAAGAAGAAGCAGTTTTCGGTCGGCTACGAGGTCGACCACGCCTTCGACGACACCTGGTCGATCACCCAGAACCTGCGCTACCGCAAGGTGGACGTGGACTACCAGACGGCCTATGGCGGCACCCTCGACCCCGCCGACGCCAGCCGGCGCACCCTGAGGCGCAGCGCCTTCGGGTCCTTCGGCGGCGCCGACTCCCTCGGCGTCGACACGCGCGTGCAGGCCAAGTGGCAGGTCGGGCGGGCGGCCAACACCAGCGTGGTCGGCGTCGACTACCGGCACACCAAGGTGGAGGAGCGCAACTACTTCGGCCCCGGTCCGTCCATCGACATCTTCTCCCCCGTCTACGGCGCGCCGATCGCCCTGCCCGCCCGGCCGAGCACCGACCAGACGGTCAAGAGCGACCAGATCGGCATCTACGTCCAGAACCAGACGAAGATCGACGAGCGTTGGCTGGTCACCCTCGGCGGCCGCTGGGACAAGGCCGAGACCGACGTCACCGAGCGCTCCACCCCCTACGCCTACAGCAGCACGGACTACGCGCTGACCGGCCGGGTGGGTCTGGGCTACCTGTTCGACAATGGCGTGTCGCCCTATGTCAGCGCCGCGACGTCCTTCACCCCGACCCTGGATCCCAACGCCTACGGCGATCCGTTCGAGGCGCGCACCGGCCGGCAGTACGAGGCCGGCGTCAAGGTGCAGCCGCCCGGCACCGACAGCCTGTTCACCGCCGCGGTCTTCCACCTGACCCAGCAGAACGTGCTGACCGACGATCCCGACCAGGTGAACCATCCCTTCGGCAAGGTGCAGACCGGCGAGTACCGCTCCCGCGGTCTGGAACTGGAGGCCAAGGCGTCCGTGACCGACGAGCTGCGGGTGATCGCCTCCTACACCTTCGTCGACGCGGAATACACCGAGAGCAACTCCACCAACCTGGGCAACGCACCCAAGGGCATTCCGCGCCACAGCGGCGCGGTGTGGCTGGACTACGCGATGCCGGAGGGGCCGGTCCAGGGGCTGTCGATCGGCGCCGGCGCCCGCTACGTCGGCGAGCGTCCCAACACGGACACCACCGCCGGCCGCTTCATGCAGCCGAGCTACACGCTGTTCGACGCGGCGCTCCGCTACGATTTCCAGGAGTCCCAGCTGGCGCTCAACGTCAACAACCTGACCGACAAGGAATATTACGATTGCTGGGCGGCGCGGTGCTGGTACGGCCAGGGGCGGACGGTGCTGCTGACCCTGCGCCACCACTGGTAGACGACCGGAAGCGGGAGATCGCCCGGTGCCCCTGCATCCCGACCTGGCCGCGTTTCTCGACCTCGCCGCGGCCGGCATGGCCGGCGGGCAGATGCCCCTCCACCTGCGTCCGGTGGCCGACGCCCGGGCCGCCTACGACGCGGCGAGCCGGGCGTTCGACGACGGTCCGCCGGCCGGGGTGACGGTCCGGGACCTGGTCCTCGACGCCGCGGCCGGCGTGGCGGGCCGGCTGTACCGCCCGGCCGGCGGCGCGGCGGAGGGGGCGCCGGTGCTGCTCTACTTCCATGGCGGCGGCTACGTGCTCGGGGGGCTGGACTCCCACGACGGGCTGTGCGGCGGCCTCGCGCGGCACGGCGCCTTCGCCGTGCTGTCCGTAGCCTACCGGCTGGCGCCCGAGCACCGTTTCCCGACGGCCTTCGACGACGCCCGGATGGCCCATCGCTGGCTGCTCGACCACGCCGGCGACCACGGCCTCGACCCGCGGCGGATCGCCGTCGGCGGCGACAGCGTCGGCGGCACCCTGGCGACGGCCCTGGCCATCGCCGCCCGTGACACGGGCTGGCCGCTGCCGGTGGCACAGGCCCTGCTGTATCCCTGCACGGCCGCGTGGCAGGACAGTCCCTCGCACCGCGCCCTGGCCCGCGGCCACCTGCTCGAGGCGGACACCCTGCAATGGATGTTCGCCAGCTACCTGCGCGGCGACGCCGACCGGCTCGACTGGCGCTTCGCGCCGCTGCAGGCCGACGACCTGGCCGGCCTGCCACCGGCCGTCGTTACGCTCGCCGAGTACGACCCCCTGGTCGACGAGGGACTCGCCTACGCCCGACGCCTGGAGAGCGCCGGTGTGACGGTCCGGGTCCGGGTCTATCCCGGGATGACCCACGACTTCGCCCGTCTCGGCCAGATCGTCGAGGACGCCGACCAGGCCCGGCGCGACATCGCCGGCACCGTGGCCCAGGCGTTCCGCGAGGCCGGCGGCGCCGGTTCCACCCCGACCGGTTAGCGCCCGGGCGGGGGCGCCGTCCTTGCGAACGGCGGCCGGGTCCCGGACAATCGCCGGCGAACCGAGGACAAGGATCCGCCATGCGCCGCCGCCGCCCCTTCTTCGCCACCCTGCTGCTGTTCGCCGCGGCGCTGACGCCGCCGGCCGCCGCGGCCGATCCGGCCGGCGCCCTGCGGCCGACGCCGCCGGCCTTCGTGCCGCCGCTGGCCGGGCCGGAGGCGGTCGCCGGCGCGGTCGCCCGGCTCGACGGCATCGTCGCCGACGCCATGGCGCGCACCGGGGTTCCCGGCGTCGCCGTGGCGGTGGTGCACGCCGACACCGTGGTCTACGCCAAGGGCTTCGGGGTGCGCGCGGCGGGCCGGCCGGAGCCGGTGGACCGCGACACCGTCTTCGCGCTGGCCTCGGTCTCCAAACCGATCGCCGCCACCATCGTCGCCGCCGAGGTCGGGCGCGGCCGGCTCGCCTGGGACGAGCCGGTGCGCCGCCATGTGCCCGCCTTCACGCTGGGCCCGCCGCAGGTCGCCGCAACGGTGTCGGTGGCGGACCTGCTGAGCCACCGCTCGGGGCTGCGCACCAGCTCGGGCGACCTGCTGGAGGATCTCGGCTACGACCGCGCCTACATCCTGGACCACCTCGGCCAGCAGCCCCTCGACGCCTTCCGGTCCAGCTACCACTACACCAACTTCGCCTTCACCGCCGGTGCGCTGGCCGCCGCCGCCGCCGCCGGCACCGACTGGGAGACGCTGGCCGAGACCGCCCTGTTCCGGCCCCTGGGGATGACCCGCTCCAGCTTCCGCCACGCCGACCACCGCGCCCGTGCCAACCGGGCCCGGCTGCACGTGCGCCGCGGCAGCCCCGACGCGCCGCGCTGGGAGGCGGTGCACGAGCGCGACGCCGACGCCCAGGCCCCCGCCGGCGGCGCCAGCGGCTCGATCGACGACCTCGCCCGCTTCCTGCGCCTGCACCTCAACGGCGGCACCGTCGACGGCGTGGCGGTGGTCGACCCGGACGCGTTGGCGACCACCCACCTGCCGCACCAGCGCACCGGGCCGCCGCGCGCCCCCCTGGGCCGCCCCGGCTTCTACGGGCTGGGCTGGAACGTCGGGTACGACGACCACGGCCGGCTGACGCTCGGCCATTCCGGCGCCTTCTACCTCGGCGCTGCGACCCATGTGTCGCTGATCCCCGGCGAGGGGCTGGGGATCGCCGTCCTCACCAACGGCGAGCCGGTCGGCGTGCCCGAGGCGATCGCCCGGGCCTTTCTCGACACCGTCGACCACGGCGCCCCGACGGTCGACTGGCTCGGCCTGTTCGGCCGGAGCTTCGCGGCGATGCGGGCCGCCGAAGCGGCCGCCTTTCCCTACGGGCCGCCACCCGCCGATGCCCGCCCGCCGCGGGCCCCGGCGGGCTACGCCGGCCGCTACGCCAACCCCTACTACGGACCGGCGCGGGTGGCCGAGGCGGAGGGCGGCCTGGTCCTGACCCTCGGCCCCGAGGCGGCGCCCACCGCCTTCGCGCTCACCCACCATGACGCCGACACCTTCACCTTCGCGCCGATCGGGGAAAACGCCGTCCCGCGCGCCGGCGTCGCCTTCCGCCGCGCCCCGTCGGGCGCCGTGGCGGCGCTGACCATCGACTTCTACGACCGCACCGGCCTCGGCACCTTCGTGCGCGAGGTCCCCTGATCCGGCCCCCGATCCGCCGCCCGGTCCCGCCACCCTGATGACCGCCGCCGTTGCCGGCGCGGGCGGCGGCGGGCAGGATGGCGCACACGCACCGCCGCGGGGAGGCCCATGGAGCTCGTCGTCCTGATCGCCATCGTTCTGGCCGCCGTGGAGCTGCGGCGCCAGCGGGCGCGCCTGTCGCGGCTGGAGCACGCCAACGCCGAGCTGCGCGCGCGGCTCGACGCGGTGGTCCCCGCGCTGCCGGACGACGCGGCGGCGGCGGGCCACCCGGCCGGCGTCGCGCCTCCGTCTGAAGCACCGCGGGCCGACGCGGAGGGGACGGAAGCGGAGGGGACCCGCCCCGTGGCGAGCGGCGCGGTGGCGGCGACGGAGCCGGCCCCCACCACCGCCCCGGCGCGCGACGGCTTCGGCGGGCTGGAGACGCGGCTGACGGGGCGGTGGCTGGTGTGGATCGGTGGCGTGGCGCTGGCGCTTGGCGGCGCCTTCCTGGTCCAGGTCTCGATCGAATCGGGGCTGCTGTCGCCCGGCATCCGGATCGCCCTCGGGCTGGCCCTGGCGGCGGGCATGGTCGGCGTGGGCGACTGGCTGCACCGCCGGCCGCCGGCGCGCGGCGTCGGCCCGGTCGGCGCCGGCCATCTCGCCCCGACCGTCACCGGGGCCGGGGTGGCCGCGGCCTACGCCGCGGTGTGGGCGGCCCATGGCCTCTACGGGCTGGTGGCCCAGACGGTCGCCTTCGCCGGGCTGGCCGGCGTCTCCTTCGCCGCCCTGGTGCTGGCGCTGCGGCACGGCCAGGCCATCGCCGCCCTGGGGATCGTCGGCGCCTACGCGGTGCCGGCGGTGGTCGGCGGCGACTCCGACGACGGGATGGCCCTGTTCGCCTACCTCGCCACCGTGTCGGCGGTGGCGGGGCTGACCGCTCGCTGGCGGGGGTGGAGCTGGGCCGTCCCCACCCTGCACTGGGGTGGCGCGGCCTGGGTGCTGGTCTGGCTGGTCAGCCGCGGCGGCGACGGTGCCCCCTGGCCGGCGGCGCTCTACGTCGTGCTGGCCACCGCGCTGGCGGCCGGGCTGCGGCGGCGGCCGGCCCCGCCCGACGGCGCCGCAACCGGCTGGTGGACGCGGCTGCGGCGCCTCGACGGCGCCGGCCTGTCGGTGGCGCTGGCCGCCCTGGTGTCCGGCGCCCTGGTGATGGTGGCCGCCGACGACGACGCGCTGGCCACGGTGGCGCCGGCCGTCGCCCTGGCGGCGCTGCTGCTGGCCGACGACCGGGCCGGTGCCCGCGCCACCGGCGGCGGGGCGATGGCGGTCCTTCTGCTGCTGCTGGCCGGCGGCATCCTCGACACCGACGGGGCCGGCGGCATCGCCTACGCCCTGTGCGCCGCGGCCGGGCTGACGGCCGCCACCTTCGTCGCCGCCCACGGCAGCGCGCGTGCCGGCTGGTTCACCCTGGTCGGCGGCGCCGGCAGCCTGCTGCTGGTGGCCGCCGGCTACGGGGTGCACGCCGCCGGGGAGCCCGATGCCGACTGGGCCCTGGCCGCCGCCGCCCTGGCCGCCCTGCACACCGCGGTCGCCGGCTACGCCGCCCGGCTGCGCGACCACCCGCCCTGGGCGGCGGTGCTGGCCGGCTACGCCACCGCCGCGCTGGCCGCCCTGGCCCTCGGCGCGGCCCTGCTGCTGCGCGACGTCGGCCTGACGGTGGTGCTGGCCTGGACCGTCGCGGCGGCGGCGGCGGTGCACCGCAGCGTCCCGGTCGCCGGGCTGCGCGGCGTCGCCCTGGCGCTGGCGGCGACCGTCATCGTCCGCCTCGACGCCAACCCCGAGGTGCTGTCCTACGCGCTGGACGGACCGCTGGCGGGGCTGCCGTGGATCTGGACCGGCTACGGCCTGTCCGCCGTGGCGTTCGTCGCGGCGCGGGCCGGCTTCGCCGGGGCGCCGGCGCCGCTGCTGCGCACCGTGCTGGAATCCGGTGCGCTCAGCTTCGCGGTGCTGCTGGTCAGCCTGCAGATCCGTCTCGGCGTGGCCGAGGGGCCGCTGGACCGTCCGGGCTACGACCTGCTGGAACAGGGGCTGAACGCGGTGTGGTGGCTGGCGGTGGCGCTGCTGCTGTACGTCCGGGCGACGCCGGACGCCGGCCCCACCACCCGCTACGGCTGGCGGGTGCTGGGGGCGCTGGGCGCGGCCCAGGTTCTGGTGGGCACCATGGCCGTGTCCAACCCGCTGTGGACCGGCGAGCCGGTGGGCGAGACGGCGATCGTCAACGCCCTGCTGCCGGCCTACCTGGTGCCGGCGCTGCTGGCCGCGGCGTTCGCCGGGCTGGCGGCGCGGCGCGGCCAGCGCGGGCTCGCCCTCGCCGTGGCGGCCGGCGCCTTCGCGACCGTCTGGATGTGGCTGTCCCTCACGGTGCGCCACGCCTTCCAGGGCGGCCGTCTCGACGGACCGGGCTGGGCGGACGGCGAGCTCTACACCCTGTCCGTGGCCTGGCTGGCCTACGGCGGCGCCCTGCTGGCCGTCGGCCTGTGGCGCGGCGCGCTGGCGCTGCGCTACGCCTCGCTGCTGGTGGTGCTGGCGACCGTCGCCAAGGTGTTCCTGGTCGACATGGCGGAGTTGACCGGGCTGTGGCGCGCGGTGTCGTTCCTCGGCCTGGGCGCGGCGCTGATGGGCATCGGCTACGCCTACCAGCGCTACGTCCTGGTGCGGCGCCCGCCCGCCGAGGCCGCGCCGGGGTGACGGCGGCGCTCACCCGCCGGCCCGTCAGGCGATCGCCGGTGCCACCTCGCGGAGCGCGGCCAGCACCGGCTCCACAGCGATGCGGAAGTCCTGGTGGGCGTCCATCAGCCCGGGCGCGGCGCCGGTCACCGCGCCCTCCACGGCGCGGTGCGGCAACCCCGCCACCGCCGCGATGGTCTCGAAATGGCGCTGGCGCGCGCCGGCGCACAGCTCGACCACCGGCGTGCCCGGCTGGCAGAACACCAGGTTCGTCAGCGCGGCGCCGTGCACGCCGACCACCACGGCGGCCTCGGCGAACGCCGCGGCCTGGGCGGCGAACGGCAGGGCCGACGCGCACACCACCTCGAATCCCAGCGGCCCCAGCCGATCCAGCAGGGCGTCCTCGTTGACCAGGCGGCGGCGGTCGGCGTCGCGCCGCGACACGTAGAGTCGTCGCGCCGGCGCCGCGCCGGACGCCGGCCGGATGGCGCGCAGCAGCCCGACCCTGGCCCGCACCGACAGGGTGGTCGCGACGTGGAGCCCGCGGGCGCCCAGCATCGGCGCACCGGCGGGGGGCGGGACCACCGGCAGATGGTCGAGCCCGAAGCGCCGCTGGAAGGCGGCCAGGGAGTCCCGCTGGAAGGGGTGGTCCTGGGCGGCAAGCACGGCCCGTGCGCTGTCGCGGCAGGCGACCGCGGCGTACAGGTTCGGCAGGCCGTCGAACAGCCAGTGGTAGTAGTTGGCCTCCCGGCTCACGGCGACCGCGCCGTCGGGGGCGGCGGGCGCGTCCTCGGCGGCGCGGGCCGCGGCGTGGGCGGCGCCGGAGAACAGGCCGAGGTGGCGGTCCAGCCGGCGGCGGTGAAAGTTGACGAGATCGCCGCGCCCCGCGACCACCGGGACCATGTGCTGCGTCCACAGCGCCGCCCGGTCGAGCCGCAGCACCGCCGCGGGACCGCCCCGCGCGTCCTCGAGATCGGTGTCGACCACGGTGATGCCGGCACCGCCCTCGCGGCGCAGGTCGGCGGCGGCGATGTGCCGGCCGGCGCGCAGGTCCTCGCCCGCCAGGCTGCCGACCGCGGCTGCGGCGCGGGCGAAGCAGGCGCTCGCCCCGGCGTAGTGGCCGCGCGCGTGCAGGGTCAGGCCGAGGGTGCGCTGCGCCGCCGCACCGCCCGCCGGACACGCCGCCTCGGCGAAGCGCTGGCTCTCGGCCAGGCGGCCGACGCCGCGCAGCCCCTCGGCGATGCGGATCAGCGTGTCCGCCTGCCCGGCGTGCTGGCCGAGCAGCGCGTCCAGGTGCTCCACCGAACAGTCCGCCAGGGTCAGAACCGGCGGCCCGCCGCCGGTCGTCGTGCTGTGCATGGCGTGGTCCCTCCGGCACCGCTGGCCCGTCGGGGCGCATCATTAGGCGTTGGGCCGGCCCGCGGCAAGCCCGGCACGCAGGCCCGGGCCGTCAGCGCCGCCCCAGGGTGCGCGGGTCCAGCGCGTCCTGCAGCCCGTCGCCCAGCAGGTTCACGGCGATCACCGTGACGAAGATCAGCAGCCCCGGCCACACCGCCAGCATCGGCGCCAGGGCGATGGTCTCCTGGGCGCCGGTCAGCATGTTTCCCCAGCTCGGCAGAGGCGGCTGGATGCCCAGCCCCAGGAAGCTCAGCACCGATTCCAGCAGGATCACGTTGCCCACGGTCAGGGTGGTCGCCACCACCGCCGGCGCGGCCACGTTGGGCAGGACATGGGCCAGCATGATGCGCCCGCTGCCGGCGCCCATGGCCACCGCGGCGCGGACGTAGTCGCGCTGGCGCGCCGACAGGGTGGCCCCGCGCACCAGCCGGGCCACGGTGGTCCAGCCGAACAGCGCCACCAGGACGACGATGCGCGCGAGACTCGCCCCCTCGCCGCCCGCCATGCCGGGCGGCAGCCCCAGCCGGGTCAGGTCGACCGCCGCCAGCACGATCAGCAGCGGCAGCAGCGGCAGGGCGATGACGGCGTCGGTCAGCCGCATCAGCACGGCGTCGAGCCGGCCGCCGTGGAACCCGGCGACCAGGCCGACGGCGGTGCCCAGCAGCCCCGCCGCCAGCGCCGCCGCGAGGCCGACGAACAGCGACACCCGCCCGCCGTGGAGCAGGCGCACCAGCACGTCGCGCCCCAGCTCGTCGGTGCCCAGCGGGTGGGCCGCCGATGGCGGGCCGTAGCGGTCGAACAGGCTGATGGCGGTGGCATCGACGCCCAGCGCCGCCGCGACCGCGGGCGCCCCCACCACGGCCACCCCGAGCACGGCCAGCACCACGGCGCTGGCCAGCGCCAGGCGATGGCGGGCGAAGCGGCGGGCGAAGCGGCGGGCGGTCACGCGCGTTTCCCCGTCACCCGACGTCTCCCGGCCGCCCGGCGGCGCCGCGGAAGGTGATGCGCGGGTCGAGGGCGGCGTAGGCGACGTCGGCGGCAAGGTTGGCGGCGAGCGTGGTGGCGGTGGCCAGCAGCAGCGCCACCAGGGCGACGTTGTAGTCGTTGCCCATGACGCTGTCGTAGATCAGCTTGCCCATGCCGGGCCAGGCGAACATGGTTTCTGTCACCAGCGCGCCGGAGAACAGCGCGCCGAACTCCAGGGCCACCACGGTGACCACCGGGATCAGCGCGTTGCGCAGGGCATGCCGCCACACCGCGCGGCGCTCGCCCAGCCCCTTGGCCCGGGCGGTGCGGACGTAGTCCTGGCGCAGCTCCACCAGCATGGCGGCCCGCACGTAGCGGGTGTAGCCGCCGACGCTGGCCAGCGTCAGGGTGGCCACCGGCAGCACGTAATGGGGCAGCCGGGCCCACCAGCCGGCCTCCTCCACCCGCCCCACCGGGCCCATCCCCGACGCCGGCAGCCAGCCCAGCGACACGGCGAACAGCAGGATCAGCAGCAGGGCCAGCCAGAAGGGCGGCACGGAGATGCCGGCGAAACAGGCGAGGTTGACGGCGTCGTCGGCCAGGGAATGGGGACGCCGCGCCGCGTACACGCCGAGCGGCAGGGCGACCGCCACCGACAGGACGAAGGCGGCGCCCAGCAGCGCCAGCGTGTTGGCCAGCCGCGGCCCCAGCACCGCCGGGACCGGCTGGGCGTAGAGGCGCGAATAGCCGAGGTCGCCCCGCAGCGCCGCGCCCAGCCAGTTCAGGTAGCGGTCGTGGAGCGGCTGGTCGAGGCCGTGCAGGGCGCGCAGGCGGGCCGCGCCCTCGGCGCCAAGGGTGGGGTTGGCGGCGATCATCAGGTCGACGGGGTCGCCCGGCATCAGCCCGATCAGCACCGTGATGAGCACGCTCATGGCCAGCAGCACCACCAGCGCCTGCAGCAGCCGGTCGACGACCACGCGGGTCATCGGCACCCCCGCTGCCGGCGCCCCCGCCGCCAGGGCCCCCGCCACCAGCGCCGGCGCATCACGGCTCCGCCCGCCACCGTTCGATCCACAAGGTGGTCGGGTACTGGTGCCCGGTGGGTTCCACCCCCGTCAGCCAGGGCGGCAGGATGTGCGCGTCGGCGCGGAAGTAGAGCGGCAGCGCCGGCAGGTCCTCGGCGTAGAGGGTCTGCAGTCGGCCCCACAGGGCGCGGTTGGCGGCGGGGTCGCAGGTCACCTCCAGCGAATCCAGCACGCCGTCCATGGCGGCGCTCCGGTAGCCCGTGTAGTTCTGCCCCGCCCAGCCGTTCTCGGCCGCCGGGACCATGCCCGAATGCAGGATCGTGCGCGGGATGTTCTCCGGCGAGGACAGCCAGGCGAACAGCGCCATGGCGTCGAAGCGGCGTTCCCGCAGGGTCTGGCCGAACAGCACCCGCGGCGGCTCGTTGGCGATGCGCAGGTCGACGCCGACCTGCCGCCATTGGGCCTGCAGCACCTGCTGCACGAGCTCGCGGCTGCGGTTCCCGGCGGTGGTCATGATGGTCAGGCGCAGCGGCGCGCCGGCCGCGTTGCGGCGCACGCCGCCCGGCCCGGGCGTCCATCCCGCCGCGTCGAGCAGGCGCGCCGCCGCCGCCGGGTCGTATCCGTAGGTCGGGTAGCCCGGCACATGCACGCGGTCCAGCGGGTTCACCGTGTTGTGGGCGACCGGCTGGCGGCCGTCGAAGAGCTGGCGGCTGATCGCCTCGCGGTCGATGGCGTGCAGCAGGGCGCGGCGCACCCGCACGTCGGCCAGCGTCGGGTTGTCGAGGTTGAGGTCGAGGTGCTCGTAGAACAGACCGGGCTTGTAGAGGATCGTGAAGCGGTCGCCGTGGCGCCTCTGGAAGCCCAGCGCCTGGTCGAGCGGCAGGCCGGTCTCGCCGGCGATCATGTCGACCTGGCCGGCCAGCAGATTCGCCTCCAGCGCCGCGGTGTTCTCCACCGCCTTGACCACGACCCGGGCGAAGGGCGGCGGCTCGCCCCACCAGGTGGGGTTGGGCTCCAGCACCACGTGGGACCCCGGTTCCACGGCGGCGATCCGGTAGGGGCCGAAATAGAGACCGGGGTTGGTGGTGTCGGTCTCGTAGGTGGAGCGCTGGCGGTAGAGGCCGGGATCGGCCTCGAACACCGGGCGCTCGAGATGCGCCGGCAGGACCAGGAAATCGTTGAGCTCGGCGTAGCTGCACACCGGGCGGTCGCGGTGGACGGTGAAGGTGTGGTCGCCCGCGGTGGTGATGGCGACGATGTCCTCGGCGAACAGCTCGGCGTTGGAAAAGCCGCTGAGGGGGTGGCGCCCGACCTCCCAGGTGAACAGCACGTCGGCGGTGGTGAGCGGCGTGCCGTCGCCCCAGCGCGCGTCGGGGCGCAGGGTGTAGGTCACGGCGTAGCCGGTGGAGCCGTCGTCCCGGGTTTCCAGGACCGCCGTTCCCGCCTCCACCGACGGCAGCGCGGTGCACAGCATGCACACCAGCGCCCAGTCCGCGTCGTAGGTGGTCAGCGGGCGCCGTGCCATCGCCAGGACGTAGCTCTTGGTCGCCATCGCCTCGATCGACGGGTGCCAGTTGGCGGGGAACTGGCTGATGCCGATGGTCAGCGTCTCCCGGGCCAGCGCCGGCGGAGCGAGGACCCCGGCGGCCAGGGCGGCCAGGGCGGAAACCAGGCTGGCGGCCAGGGCGGCCGGACGGTGTCGCATCGCGCGGCGGACCTCCCCTCGGAACGACAGGTTCCTGACTATGGGCACCAACGCGAGGGGATGCAAACGGCGTGAGCTCTGCCATATTGGGAACGTCACTGCATGAGGAGTGCCCCATGTCGGCGTATCTGCGCACCTCGGTCCGCTCCGGCGTCCTCGCGGCGCTGGCCGTCTTCGCCGCCCTCGTGGTTGCCGGCTGCAACACGATGGAGGGCGTCGGACAGGACATCAAGGCCGGCGGCAACGCCATCGAGCGCACCGCCACCGAGGTGAAGACCAAGATGTGACGGCGGCGGGGCGCCCCCTTGACCCGGCGGCGCCCCGCGTGCTGACCATTGCCGTCCCGTCCCACCCCCGGAGGACTCCATGGCCGGTCGCGTGACCGTAGACCGCGACGACGACGTCGCCACCGTGCGTCTGAGCAACCCCGACCGCCTCAACGCCTTCGACCGGCCGATGTGGGACGGGCTCGACGCCGCGCTGACGGCGGTCGCGGAGGACCGGGCGGTGCGGGTGGTGGTGGTGCGCGGCGATGGCGCCGCGTTCAGCCCCGGCGCCGACATCTCGGAGTTCGCCAGCGCCCGCGGCGAGCCGGAGAGCGCCCAGGCCTACGGGGCGTTCATGGACGCGGTGATGGAGCGGCTGCGCGACTGCCCGCACCCCACCCTGGCCGCCATCGACGGGCCGTGCTGCGGCATCGGCCTGGCCGTGGCCCTGGCCTGCGACCTGCGCGTCTGCACCCGGCGCAGCCGCTTCGGCGTGCCGGTCGGGCGCCTCGGCATCGCCATGGCCCTGCCGGAGCTGACCTTGCTGTTCAATGTGGCCGGGCGGGCGGCAACCCTGGAGATCCTGCTGGAGGGCCGGGTCTTCGGTGCCGACACCGCCCACCACATGCGCCTGGTCAACCGGATCGTCGAGGACGACGGGCTGGAGTCGGAGGTCACCGCCACCACCCGCCGGATCGCCGCGGGCGCGCCGCTGGCGGCGCGCTGGCACAAGGCGTTCGTGCGCCGCGCCGCCGACCCGGCGCCGCCCACCGCCGCGGAGATCGCGGAGTGCTACCGCTGCTTCGGCACCGAGGACTACCGCGAGGGCTACCGCACCTTCCTGGAGAAGCGCCCCCCGGTGTTCCGGGGGCGGTAACGCCGGGCTAGCGGTCGTCCCAGTCGGCCTCGTCGGCCTTGAGCACCTCGACCAGCCGGGCGACGCGGCCCGAGGCGGATTTGCCGAGGTCGCCGCCGAGATAGTCGTCGGAGGCCAGCCAGGTCCGGGCCTCCATCAGTTCCGCCGGCGACGCGCCGGTGGCGATGATGGTCGCGATTCGCATGTCGTCCAGGGTGCCGCAGATCTCGACCACCTGGTCGCGGGTCAGCGCGGGTTGTGCCGGAGTCGGGTCGGACATTCTGGCTCTCCTCGGTCAGGACACCTGCGTCGGGGGCACCGTCCCCGATACCGGTGCCGCCACCCGATTGCAAGCGAACAAAGGGCGACCCCTCCCCGGCGGGCGGCACCCCGCCACCGTTCGTCGACGGAGCGTGGACGGCGAGGTGCCGCTTGGCGATCACCGACGCCGATCGGGGATCGTCGTCTCGATCCGGTAGAGGCTCGTGGCCGCGGTTATGTAGAGGAAGGTGTGGTCGTTCCGGGTGGCGAGCGCGACGTTGGTTACGGCGGTCTCGTCCGGAACCGGAATGGAGGCGATCTCGTCGCCCGCGGGCGAGTAGACGCGGACGCCGCGGCGGCTCGCCGCCGACACCGCAGCGTAGATGTTGCCCTTGGCATCGACGGCGATGCCGTCGGCACCCGTCTCCTGACCGTAGTCGACGAGAACCCGCTGATGGGCGGCCGTCCCGTCCGGGGTCAGATCATAGGCCAAAAGCCGCATGGCGCCATTGCGCCGCGGAACCCTGTCGATGCGCCAGTCGGTCAGCAGAGGATCGAGTTCGGCGACGTAAAGGGTTCTCTGGTCCGGTGAAAGCGCAATGCCGTTCGGCCTGGCGACGTCCGCCAGGATGAGATGGACGGAGCCGTCCGTGTCGATGCGATAGACGCCGGACACCGGCTGCTCGAGCGCCTCATGGCCGAAATACCGGGGATCGGTGAAATAGATGCGCCCGCGGTCGTCGATGTCGAGGTCGTTCGGCGCATTGAACGGCCGCCCGTTGTAAAGCCCCGCGATGATCGTCGTTCGACCGGTCTTCCGGTCGGTGCGAACGACCGTGCGGGCACCGAAATCCGCGCCCTGCGTCACGATCATCCGGCCGTCGCGATCGAACGTGATGCCGGCGGCCATGCCGCTCGGGGACCGGAAGAGCGAGGTGTGCCCGGTTTCGGGATCGAAGACCCAGATGTTGCCCGCCTCCATTCCCGTGGCGAACGTCATCGTCAGGTCGCAGAAGTAAATCTTGCCGTCCGGACCGACCGCGGGGCCTTCGGTCCAGTATCCCTCGGAAAACAGCCTTTCCAATTCGGCGCCGGGCGCAACGATCGGCCCCGGCACGAGCGGCGTCCTGCCGCCGGCCGCCGCCGGGGCCAGCCCCATGACGATGGCGACCGCCACCGCGGCGATCGAGCGCCGGGCACAGCGCGATCGTCGCGAACGGAACGAGGGGATCATCTGCGTCTCCATGATCAAGGGGTGGGGCCGGCGTGGCGAAGGTCTCGGCGTGCTTCGTAGCGCGTGCGGCGTTTGCGAGAAACCCGGCGCAATGCACAAGACCGCTGCACCCGGTGCAGCAATGGCCGGTTGCCGTCGTGCGGCGTGACGGGCAATCTTGAGCAATGGATCTCAATCAGGGTCGCGCCGACGAACTCGCGGCATTGCTCGCCGTGGCACGAGAGGGGTCGTTCGTTGCCGCCGGCTTGGCGCTGCAACGCCATTCCACCGTCGTTTCCAAGCGCATCGCGACGCTGGAGCGGCGGCTCGGCGTGCGCCTGCTCGAAAGGACGACGCGGCGCGTGCGCCTGACGGAAGCGGGCGCGCGGCTGGCCGAACGCCTGCGGGTGGCGACCGAAGCCATTTTCGAGGCCGAGCAGGAAGCGGCGGCAGGCGGTGTCGCGTTGCGCGGCCGTTTGCGCCTGGCCTTCCCGGCGGCGATGGGCCGCCAATGGCTGGCACCGGCGCTGCCCGACTTCGCACGCCGCTATCCGGGGCTCGACATCGAGGTCGACTACGCCGAGCGCTATGTCGATCTCGTCGGGGAAGGCTTCGATGCGGCGTTGCGGATCGGCACCCTTGGCGACAGTCGACTGATCGCCCGCAAGCTCGGGGATCACCGGATCGTTCTCGGCGCCGCGCCCGAATACCTCGACCGCCACGGGGTTCCCGATTCGCCTGCGGCTCTGGCCGAGCACAATCTGCTGCGCTACACCGGGCCGGTTTCGACGCCGGAATGGCGGCTGCGCCGGGACGATCGCCGCGCGACGATCCTGCCCTCGGGCAGCTATCGATCCAACGACATCTGCGCCCTGCTGGACGCCGCCCGCCAGGGGATCGGCATCGTCTGCTTCGGCGACTGGTCCATGGCCGGAGATTTCGCCACGGGCGCGCTGGTCCGTGTCTTGCCGCAATGGCAGGTCGAGGTGGACGAGGGCATCTATCTCATCCGCCCGTCCAGGCAGTTCACGCCGGCCAGAACCAAGCTGTTCATCGATTGGATCACCGGGATGTTCGCGGCCGGCCTTCCCTGGGAGATCGAGGCGGACGGGTGCCATGTCACAGCCACGTCGCAGACGTCTGCCGGGTGAACGCGGCATCGCACCTCCCAGGAGCCGACGCCCCGGGATGAGCGCCACCGGCGGTCCGGCCGTTGACAGGGTTCCGGGGCGCGGCCTTAACTCCCACCATCGCAACGACCGGGAGCGCCGTGTCCGCCCATGTCCGACACCCTACCGTCCGGGACCCCCGCGCGCACCGGCGCGCGCCTGCTGGTCGACACCCTGCGCGGCCACGGCGCCGACCTCGCCTTCTGCGTTCCCGGCGAGAGCTTTCTCGGCGTGCTGGACGCCGTGCTGGACGCGCCGGAGCTGCGACTCGTCACCTGCCGCCAGGAAGGCGGCATGGCCTTCATGGCCGAGGCCGCGGGCAAGCTGACGGGGCGGCCCGGCATCGCCTTCGTGACGCGGGGCCCGGGGGCCTGCAACGCCGCCATCGGCGTGCACACGGCGATGCAGGACAGCACGCCGATGATCCTGTTCGTCGGGCAGGTCGGGCGCGGCGACCTGGGCCGCGAGGCGTTCCAGGAGGTCGACATCGCCCGCATGTTCGCCCCCCTTGCCAAATGGACGGCCCAGATCGAGCGGGCCGAGCGCATCCCGGAGTTCGTCGCCCGCGCCTTCCACGTCGCCACCTCGGGCCGGCCGGGCCCGGTGGTGCTGGCCCTGCCCGAGGACGTGCTGGGCGAAGCGGCCGCCGCCGCCGATGTCCCGCCCACCGCGCCGACCCGCGCCCAGCCCGGCGCCGCCGACCTGGCCCGTGTGCGCGAGCTGCTGGCGGCGGCGGAGCGGCCGCTCGCCATCGTCGGCGGCTCGGGCTGGAGCGACGAGGCGTGCGAGGCCTTCAAGCTGTTCGCCGAGGCCAGCATGGTGCCGGTGGCCTGCTCCTTCCGCCACCAGGATCTCGTCGACAACGAGAGCCTGGCCTACGCCGGCGACCTCGGCCTGGGCTCCAACCCGGCGCTGCTGCAACGGGTGCGCGACGCCGACCTGCTGCTGGTGGTGGGAGCCCGGCTGGGCGAGGCGACGACCCAGGGCTACGAGCTGATCGGCCGGCCCCGGCCCGACCAGGTGCTGATCCACTGCCACGCCAGCGCCGAGGAGCCGGGCAGCGTCTTCCACCCCGCCCTGGCGATCCAGGCGGCGCCGGCGGCGATGGCCATGGCGCTGGCCGGCCTGGAGCCGATCGCCGAGCCGCGCTGGGCCGACTGGGCCGCCGACGCCCGGGCCGACGCGCTGATCTGGCTGGAGCCCGAGGCCTGCGCGGGCGCCGTCGACCTCGGCTTCATCTTCGGCTGGCTGCGCGACCGCCTGCCGCTGGACGCCATCGTCACCAACGACGCCGGCAACTTCGCGGGCTGGGGCCACCGCCACCTGCTGTACCGGCGGCCGGGACGCCAGCTCGGCCCGGCCAACGGGGCCATGGGCTACGGCGTCCCGGCCGCCGTGGCGGCCAAGCTGATGAACCCGAAGCGGGTGGTGCTGGGCCTGTGCGGCGACGGCGGCTTCCTGATGACCGGCCAGGAGCTGGCGACGGCGGTCCACACCGGCGCCGCGCCTATCCTCCTGGTCGTCAACAACGGCATGTACGGCACCATCCGCATGCACCAGGAGCGCGCCTTCCCCGGCCGGGTGAGTGCCACCGACCTCACCAACCCCGACTTCGCGGCGCTGGCCCGCAGCTACGGCGCCTTCGGGGCGACGGTGGAGCGCACGCAGGATTTCGTGCCGCAGTTCTGGGAGGCGATGTGGAGCCGGCGCCCGGCGGTGCTGGAGGTGCGAGTCGACCCGGAACAGATCACCACGCGCACCACCTTGAGCGCGATTCGCGCCGCCGCAGGGGGCAAATCCGCGTGACGGCTCCGTCGAAAGGATTGCCGGGAAGGCGTTTTCCAAGGCCCAGGCACGGTTGCGCGTGCGTTCACGCCGTGTTGCCGCTATAACCGAAGTCGGCACAGAGATCGCCGAATAAAGCAACAGATGAGGCGGGGTTTTCCAACTCCGCGTCTGGCGAACAGGACGGGATGATGGACTGGGACAAGCTGCGTGTGTTCCATGCCGTGGCGGAAGCAGGCAGCTTCACACACGCCGGCGAGACGCTCAACCTGAGCCAGTCGGCGGTCAGCCGCCAGATCAGCGCTCTTGAGGAGAGTCTGGGCGTACCGCTCTTCCACCGGCACGCGCGCGGGTTGATCCTGACCGAGCAGGGCGAACTGCTCCACCGCACCGCCCGCGAGGTGTTCGCCAAGCTGTCGATGACCGAGGCGATGCTGACCGAGAGCAAGGAGGTGCCGAAAGGCCCCTTGCGGGTGACGACGACGGTGGCGTTCGGCACGACCTGGCTGGCGCCGCGCCTGCACGAGTTCCTCGGACTCTACCCCGACGTGCACCTGTCGCTGCTGATCGACGACGACGAACTGGACCTGGCGATGCGCGAGGCGGACATCGCCATCCGCATGAACACGCCGCGCCAGCCCGATCTCATCCAGCGCCACCTGATGACGATCCACTTCCACCTCTACTGCCACAAGAGCTACGTGGCGCGGCGCGGCCTGCCGAAGACCCCGGCGGAGCTGGCCGACCACGACCTGATCGCCTACCCGCCCGACGTCCGCGCGCCGATCGCCAACGTCAACTGGATTCTCGAGGTGGGCGACCCCGCCCCGGGCACGCGCCGCCCGGTGCTCCAGGTCAACAGCACCTACGCCATCTTCCGCGCCGCCGAGAGCGGGCTGGGGATCGCCGCGATGCCCGACTTCCTGCTGGCCGGCCAGAGCGATTTCGTGCGCGTGCTGCCCGACATCGACGGGCCGAAGGTGGACGCCTATTTCGTCTACGCCGAGGAGCTTCGGCACTCCAAGCGGATCGCCGTGTTCCGCGACTTCCTGGTGCGCAAGGTGTCCGAGACGCCGTTCTGAGAGCGGCCGGCGGCACCTCCGGGTGCCCCACCCCGCCCGTGAGGGGCGGGGTGGGGCCGGCGCGTCTCAGCCCCCCGGGAACATGCGCTGAAAGCCTTCGGTGACGCGCGACACCAGCGACGGGTCGCGGTCGCGCCAGTAGCGGGGGTCGCGCATCATCGCGTGCAACTCGGCCTCGCCGGCGGCACCGGCGGGGCCGCCGCCCTCGGTGCGCAGGGCCACCGGCTCGGCGCCGGTCATCATCTTGTACAGGGCCATCACCCCCTCATAGGTGGTCGACAGCCCGTCCACCGCCGCCGGCGGCAGCGTCTTGCCGGCCCAGGCGAGGAGCTGACGCGACACCTCCCGCCAGGTCTCCTCGCCGCCGAAGCGCTCGACCAGCCGCTCCACCTCGCGCTCGGCCTGGAACTCGGCGGCGAGGTCCTGGATCAGCGGCACCATGCGCTCGGCCGCGAGGTCGTAGAGGAGCTGCGCCTGCTCGGGCGTGTAGCCCGCGGCGTGGAGCCGGCCGTTGATCTCGGTGTCGGGCTCGAACAGGCCGTGGGTGCAGGCGATGCGGTAGCCGTCCGGCCCCTCCGGCACCCCCAGCGCCCGCAGCATGGCGCCGCGGTCGGGTGCGGCCGGCGCCGCGGAAAGGCGGCGTTCCAGTTCCAGATAGGACTTCAGCAGCGCCTCGACCCGCAGCGCGCCGCCGGCGGCGTCCCAGAACTTCTCCGGCACCTCGGGCGGGCGGACCGCCGGGGCGATGGCGGGGACGGCGCCGGGGGCCGGGACGGCCGGAGGGGGGGCGCCGGCGGTCGAGGCGGTCAGCAGGTTTTCGGCCATGAACGGGTCTCCTTCACGAGCGGGGGAAACGAAGGGCGCCGCCACCGCGGGCGACCAGGGCGAGGATGGTGGCGACGAGGTGGCGCTGGCCTTCGAGATGGCGCAGCGCCGCGTCCGGTGCGCCGGGGCCCAGCGCGCGCTCCAGTGTCATCGCCTTCAAGGCGGCCAGCACGCGGGCGCCGTCGGGACCCGCGAAGCAGCGCGCGAAGGGGGCGGCGAGGTCGTCGGGCGGCCTCCCGGCCTGCAGCGCGGGCCAGGGCCAGCCGCCCTCGTCGCCGGCCGCGTCGAACGGGTCAGCCATGGGGCCGCCCCCCGCCGACCGGGACCGGCCCCGGGGCCGGCCCCGGGGGCGCCTCCGGCAGGGCCTCCGGTGGTGGCGGTGCGGGGGATGGCGGTGCGGGGGTCGGCAACCGGGGCGGGGCGGCGCGCACCAGCTTGCCCGGGACGCCGAACGCCTCGGCCAGCCAGCGCGCCGTCGCCGCCGCGTCGACCGTCTCCAGCGCCCGCGGCCCCAGCGCCCGCGCCGCCTCGAGCCAGCGCAAGGTGGCCTGGGCGTCGCGCTGCGACTGCGCCTGGGCGAGCGGCGAGCGGTGCTGCAGCTCGACCAGGCGGCCGTCGATGACGATGTCCGGGATGGCGCCGCGCCGGCGCAGGATGGCGACCGCGCGCAGCACCAGCGGTGTGATCAGCTCCGCCTGCAGGCGGCCGTAGGTGGCGCCCAGCAGCCGGCCCATCTCCGCCGCCCGCTCCATCACCTCGGTGGCGGTCATCCGCGCGTCGGCCACCGGGGCCAGCCGGTCGGCCAGCAGGGCGTGGCGGATGCGGGCGCGCAGGTCGTCGAGGACGAGCTGCGAGACGTCGAAGCGGCCGGGGTTGGCGAGCGGCGTGAGGCCGGCCGATCCCACCGCCTTGGGGATGATGGTGCCGGGCACGAGGCGGATGGTGGCGGGGTTCAGCACCCCGTCGTCGTCGGCCTGCCAGATGCCGGTGACCGCCACCGAGGCGTTCTTCAGCACCAGCTCGACCACCTTGTTGGCCGTCTTGATGTCCGGCAGCGCCTTCATGACGGGGGAGCGCCCGTAGACCTCGCCGGGCGCCTTGAGCCAGCGGAAGTTGACGAAGGGGGATCGGGCGAAGCGCCCTTCGGCCAGGGCCAGCGGCGCCTCCGACCCGCCGTCGAGCAGCACCGACCAGCGATAGGCGGTGCCGTCGGGCACCACCGCCTCGAGCACCGGGAAGCGCCGTTCGGGCTCCTCGAGGCCGCGCCGGCGCAGCTCCTCCGGCAGGGGAGCGCCGGGGAACCGGGTGTCGAGCTGGGCCAGCGTCAGCTCGTCGGAGCGGAAGGTGACGTCCAGCCGGCCCTCCGGCCCCTCCTCGAGCACCGCGTCGGCCAGCGGCACGGCGGCGAAGCGGAACGCCGCCGCCTCGCCCGGGGCCGCCTCCTCCATCAGCAGGCAGGCGGTGCCCACGGTGGCGAGGTCGAGGAACGCCTGGTGCACCTCCACGGCGAAGTTGGAGCGGTCGAAATGGGCCTGCACGATGCCGGCGGCCCGGTCGAGCATGGGGGCGACGCGGTCGCGCTCGGCGTCGGACAGCTCCGGACCCGGCTGCAGGCCGAGCCACCGCGACCACGGCGGCGTCAGTTGCGACAGCAGGCTGGCCGCCAGCTGCTCCACCGCATCGGGCGCGGTGCCGTCGAACAGGCGGTCGACGCGGCGGTCGCCGGCGCTGCCGCGGCGGGCGAAGGCACGGCCGTTGGGCAGGGCGTAGTCGTAGCAGTCCTGCCAATGGCCCTCCCACGCCGCGCGCCGGTCGCGCGCCGCACGGAAGCGCGCCAGCAGCGCCCTGGCCCGGTCGGCGGCGTCGGCGGCCGGGCGCACGGCCGGCGGCGCACCCGCGGCGGTGGCGGCGGGCGAGAGGGCGGCGGCCGAGGTGACGGCCAAGGCGGCGGCGGTGTCGGCCATGGGCTATTCCCCCAACAGGCGCTTGCGGGTCGGCACCAGTGCGCCCGGTTCGAGCACGCCGCGCCACGAGGTGCGCACGGTGCCGCTGCGGCTGCGGCTGCGCCGCTGCAGCGCGGTCGCCGCGGCGGTCTCGGGGTCCTCGTCCGGCGCCGCATCGGGCAGCGGGTCCGCCGGGGCGGGCGTGGGCTGCGGCGCCGGGGAGGCCGGCGGATCGGTGACCCACCACGGCGGCTGCGACCACCAATCCGGCGGCGACGCGGGCGCCGCCGGCTCGGCCGCCGGAGGCGGCGGGGCCGGCGGCGGGGCCGGCGGCTCCATCACCGGCGGCGGCGGCGGGCGCGGGGGCGGCCGCCGCGCCCGGGTGTGGGGCGCAGCCGGCGCGGGGGGGCACCGAGCCCCCCGGCCCCCCCGCCCCGCCG
>NZ_BAAKJB010000022.1:0-120997 GCF_059703765.1 Azospirillum sp. NS33
CCGCCGTCGCCGGCGTCTTCGCCTGCGCGGCGGTGCTGTCGGTCCTGCTGGACGACGCCCCGGCCCGGGCGCCGGCGTCGACCGTGGTCGCGGCGCCGGTGAGCGCCCCGCCGCCGCCCGCCAGCCCGCGAGCCGTGGCGGTGCCCGCCGCCGCCGCGCCGGCCCTTCCGCCGGCCGAGACGGCGGCCGAGACGGTGGCCCTTCCACCGGACCACCCGCCGCCCCGCCCGCCGGCCGAGACGGCCGCGGCCGGGATGGCGGCCCTTCCCGTGCCGCCGCCGCCGCCGGCCGCGCCACCGGCTCCCCCGGACGGCGCGGCCGCGTGGCGGCGCCACGCCGTGCCGGTGCCGGATGCCCAGGGCCGCCCGGCCATCGCCATCGTCATCGACGACCTCGGCGTGGACCGCAGGCGGTCGGCCCGGACGGCGGCGCTGCCCGGGCCGCTGACCCTGGCCTGGCTGCCCTACGCCCAGGACCTGCCGCGGCAGACCGCGGCGGCGCGCGCGGCCGGCCACGAGCTGATGGTGCACCTGCCGATGGAGCCCAGCGTCAAGGCCGATCCCGGCCCCGGGGCGCTGCTGGTCGGCCTGCGGGGCGAGGAGCGCGCGCGGCGGCTGGACGAGGCGCTTGCCGCCTTCGAGGGGTATGTCGGCGTCAACAACCACATGGGCAGCCGCTTCACCGCCGACCGCGAGGCCATGGCGCCGGTGCTGACCGAACTGCACCGCCGCGGCCTGCTCTGGCTGGACAGCCGCACCACGCCCGACACCGCGGGGCCGTCCCTCGCCCGGTCCCTGGATCTGCCCTTCGCCGAGCGCGACGTCTTCCTCGACAACACGCAGACGGTGGCGGCGGTGCAGGCCCAGCTCGCCCGCGCGGAGGCGGTGGCCCGCGCCCACGGCTACGCCATCGCCATCGGCCACCCCCATGACGCGACGCTGGCGGCGCTGGCCGCCTGGCTGCCGGAGCTGCGACGGCGCGGCTTCGTGCTGGTGCCCGTCAGCGCCGTGGTCCGCGCCCGCTGCTCGTGCGGCTGACCCCCCACGCGTTCCCCCGACCCATCCCCGGACCAGGAGAGTTCCATGTCTGAAAAGTACAAGGTGGACGGCATGACCTGCGGCGGCTGCGCCCGCTCCGTCAGCAACGCCATCGTCAAGCTGGTGCCCGCCGCACGGGTGGAGGTCGACCTCCCCTCCGGCACCATCGCCGTGCAGGGGGCTTCCGAGGCGGAGGTGCGCAAGGCGGTGGAAAGTGCCGGTTTCGATTTCCACGGCACGGCGGGCTGATTCCGCACGCCGGTGCGACTCACAACGAAGGCGTTCGATGGGGGACCATCGAACGCCTGTTCGCGGTGCGCCGCGTCACACGGGTGTCCGTGTCACCGGGTGAGACATCCGGGCGGCTGCGGCGGCCGTCCGCCCCCCGGCATCAGGCGGCGATCGGCTCGCGCTGGGTGCGGAGATTGCGACGAACCTGCTCCATCAGCTGCTGCACATGCTCCCGGCTGATGCCGTCCCGGCGCATCAGAGCGACGACGATCGGGTCGTCCAGCATTTCGGACAGACTGGGGGCCGTTCCGGGGCCCATCGGATGGTCCATGCCTTTCCTCCCTCGGCTGGGCGTCGCCTCGGACCGGGCCCTTGCTGAGCCTCTCGCGCCGCGCGACGGTGTTCCGTGACACTAATACAACTCCCGGCACGCTGTCAGTAACGCTTTGGGTGATCGTCGTCCGCCCGCAGCGGACGGTCCTGGTCGAAAGGCATAGCCTCTTCGTCACGGCGCCCGCCGGGGGCCCGCAGCCGGGTCGCCTGTGCCCGGCCGGCGCCGGCACCGGTTCCGGCGACGGTGGCCGCCACCGTCGCCGCTTCCACCGCCGGCCAGGCGAGGCAGAGGGCGGCGGCCCGATCCGCCAGCGCCGCGGCGCCGGCCACCGCCTCGCCCGCGCACAGGGCGCGGAGATCGAGAACGATGTCCTCGTAGGAGGTCACCGCGGCGATGTCGTCGGGAAAGCCGGGGCCGGGGTGGGCGACGGTGAGCCGCACGTCGATCTCCACCGGCCGCCGCTCGCCGGCGTGCCCGGCCAGAGCGACGGACGCGGCGAAGCCGCGCACGAAGATCGTGTAGGTGGCGCCGTCCTCGACGTGGCTGGCGCGCTCGGGGGCGGCTGGCTCGACCAAGTCTGGGTCTCCGGGCAAGGGGGGCAGAGGGGCAGAGGGGCAGGGGGGCAGGGGGGCGAGGGGGGGCGGGGTGGCCGGCAGTATACGCCGGGGCTTCCCGAATGCCAGCCGCCACCATGGTGCGGAAGAGCACTTGAACGGGGCATTCGGGATCTGGTATACCAAAAAAACGAATGGAAATGTCCGGAACGGAGGCCGGACCTTTCCGTTAATGACCGCGCCGGACGGAGGTCCGCGAACCCTGGATGAGGAGGCCGTTGTGCAGATCGCACGCCACCGCTGGTACTCTCCCCGCAACAATTTCGCCGAGGGCGCGGTGCGCGTTTCCGAGGCCTCCGCCGGGCACGTCGTCTTCGTCGACGGGGAAGGGGTGCGGCGGTGCCAGCGTGCCGCCGCGTTCCGCGAACGCTACCGCCTCGCCAGCGGCGCCGAGATCGACGCCACCCTGGCGCGGTGGTGCGAATGACCGCCCCGGTTCTCGGCATGTCCGGCACCCCCGGCCCTGCCGGCCCCGCCGCCGAGGATGGCGACGCCCGGCTCATCGCCGAGGCGGTGCGCGAGCGCCAGGCCCGCCAGCTCGTCAAGAACATCCGCACGGTCGCGTGGTCGGTGCCGGTGACGGCGCTGGTCATGGCGCTGGCGGCCGGCTCCGGCTACGACATCTTCGGTGCCCTGCTGTTCGCCACGGCGCTCGCCGCCTACTCCCGCCTGCTGCGGCGGCACCGCGCCCTGACCGGACGCTGGCGCTTCTACTGAGCGGCGGCGAACGGCACCACGGTGTCGGCCCCGGGGGCCTGCGCCAGCAGGTCGGCGATGGTGCGGTCCAGCACCGGGTGGCGCACGGTGGCGGCGATGTCGGCCAGGGGCCGCAGCACGAAGGCCCGCTCGGCCATGCGGGGGTGCGGCACCACCAGGTCGGCGCTGTCGACCACCCGGTCGCCGCACAGCAGCAGGTCGACGTCGACCTCCCGCGGCCCGAAGCGAGGCCCGCCGCCGCGCCGGCCGAGCGCCGCCTCGATGCGTTTGGCCAGGGCCAGCAGGGCGTGCGGCGCGAGCGCCGTCTCGCCGGTCAGCGCCATGTTGAGGAAGGCCGGCTGGTCGGTGACGTACATCGGCGCGGTCTCGTAGACGGGCGAGCGGGCGGTGACCCGCAGGCCGCCCTCCTCCAGGCGTGTGATGGCCGCCTGGAGGTGGCCGAGTCGGTCGCCCAGATTGCTCCCCAGGGCGAGGTGCACGGTGGCGGTCATGAGAATCTCTCCGGGCGTGGGCAAGAGCGTCGCGGCGGCGCTCGTCCCCACCCCTACGGCGGCGGAGCGTCCCCGTCAACCCGGGCCGGCGGCGAAACGGGCTGCCCCGGTGCGCCGGCGGTGGTATGGTGGGCCGACCGCCACCGCCATGCCCCGCGGGGTGCCATGACGTTCCCGTTCCGCCTGATCGCCGCGACGGCCGCCGCCCTGACGCTGGCGGCGCCGGTGCCGGCCGCCCCGGCGCGGGCGGCGGACGCGCGGTCGCTGTCGGAGATCCGCAAGGACATCGACGCCATCGACCGTGAGCTGCTGGCGCTGTTGAACCGGCGCGCCGGCATCAGCCTGGAGGTCGCGGCGGCCAAGCGGGGCGGGCAGGGGCCGGTGTTCCGGCCCGGGCGCCAGGCCGCGCTGATGCGCCGGCTCGGCGCCGCCGCCGACGGGCCGCTGCCGGCCGTCGCGGCGTGGCGCGTCTGGCAGGAGATCATCGCCGCCTCGGTGGCCCTGCAGGCGCCGTTCACCGTCGCCCACACCGGGGGCGACGGCTACGCTCTCGCCACCGGCTATTTCGGCACCGGCACCGCCCTGGCCGCGCAGGACTCGGCCCGTGCCCTCAGCGACGCGGTGGCGCAGGGAACGGCCGCGGTCGGCGTGCTGCCCCTCGACGCGACCTCCCGATCCGGGGCGTCCGGCGGCGGCGCGCCCGAGGCGTGGTGGCGTTCCCTTCCCGACGGGCCGTTGCGGGTGGTCGCTCGGCTCCCCTTCGTGCCGCCGGCGCCGGGCCATGCCACGGTCGCCGGCTTCGTCCTCGCGCCCTTCGACGCCGATCCCTCGGGCGACGACCGCACGCTGCTGGTGGTCGAGGCGGACGGGGCGGCGGCGGCGGTGCTGGCGGCGCTGTCGGAGCGGGGCTGGCGCGCCCCCGCCGTCCTCGCCCGGACCGGTGGCACCGGCGGGCCGGCCGCGTTCCTGGTGGAGGCGTCCGCCACGCCGCCATCCGCCACCCCGCCACCCGCCACCCCGCCTCCCGCCCCGCCGTCCGCGCGTGTGGCGGGGAGCGCGCTGCGCGCGGTGTCGGTGGTCGGCACCTACGCCGCGCCGCTCGGCGGAACCGGCGCGGTCGCGCCGGGTTTCCCATGAACCGGTTGTCCTGCTCGGGAGGTCAGTCCATGAACATGGTGACGCGTGGGGCGGCGCTGCTCGCCGCCCTGTCGGCGCTGGCCGGCTGCGCCACGGGCGCCGACGAGGCCGCCCTGGTGCAGCGCGCGCAGACGACGATGGTCGGCATGCCGAAGGCGCAGCTGCTCTCGTGCGCCGGCGTGCCGGAACGCCAGGCGGCGGCGGCGGGGCGCGAGTTCTACACCTACGTGGCGCGCAGCGGCTACGCCCAGGGCGGGCCCTCCACCAGCGTCGGCGTGGCCGGCGGCAGCGGCGGCGTGGGGCTGGGCATCGGCTTCGGCTTCCCGCTGTTCGGCGGCGGCACCAGCACGGTCACCTCCAGCGCCTGCGAGGCGACCGTCGTGCTGGACGGCGACGTGGTGCAGCGGGTGACGTTCCCCGCCGGCGGGCGTCTCGCCGACTGCGCCCCGATCGTGCGCAACTGCGTGCCGGCGGCGCCCTGAGGATCTCAGCGGGGGCGGGGGCGGGGGGCGCGGCCGTCGATGACGTAGTGCAGCGCCCGCATCAGCCGGTGGTCGAGCCCGACGTAGCGCAGGGCGAAGCCGTCGGAGGACACCCGCAGCACCTCGCCGTGCCCGTGCACCGTCAGGCTGTGCATGGTCATCGGCAGGTCGAGGGCGAAGGCGATGCGCTCTCCCGGATGGACCAGCGCGGCGGGCGCGTGCCGCACCCGCAGGCCGCCCAGGGACAGGTCGACCAGTGGCAGGCGGTGCCCGCGGTAGACCAGCCAGGCGCCGGCCCCATCGACCCGGCGGTCGTGCCGGCGCTCGCGCCGACGGTCGAGCAGCCGGCGCAGCAGCGACGGGGCGGGGGCCGTGTCGGGCGGGCCGTCGAGGCCGACGGTCATTGGGCGGCCAGCGACAGGGTGCGCGGCGGCGGCGGATCGTCGGCGGCGATGGCGCCGACCAGGCCGCGCAGGCGTTGCGCGATCTCGCCGATGGTCGCCGCGGTGGCGGCGAGCTGCCCGGCGCGGGTGTCGGTGGCCTCCGCGGCGCTGCGCATGGTGACGGTTTCCCTGGCGACCTGACGGCTCTCCTGCACCGCCGTGTCGATGGCGTCGCGGGCGTCGCGGGCCGCCGTCGCGACGTCGCCGATGGAGCCGGCCACATCGGCCGCCTCGCCGTTGGCGTGGCCCATGCTCGCGGCGATCTTCTGCGCCGCGTCGGCCTGCTCGCCGACGGCGGCGGAGACCGCGTGGACCGAGCCGTTGAGCGTCTCGACCACCCCGGTGATGGCGCGGATCACCGCCACGGCGTCGTCGGCCCCGGACTGGATGGCGGAGATCTTGCGCTCGATGTCCGCCACGGCGCTGCCGGTCTGGCCGGCCAGCGTCTTCACCTGCGAGGCGACGACGGCGAAACCCTTGCCGGCCTCGCCGGCCCGCGCCGCCTCGATGGTCGCGTTGAGCGCCAGGAGATTGGTCTGCTCGGCGATCTCGCGGATCAGCGACAGCACGTCGCCGATCGCCCCGGCGGCCCGGCCGAGGTCGTCCACCGTGGCGCTGGCCCTGCCGGCATGGGTCATGGCGCTCTCCACCACCCGGCGGGCGGCGGCCATGCTCTCCTCGATGGCGGCGATCCGGGCGGTGACCCGCCCGGCGTCGGCGGTCGCCTGGCCGATGTGGTCGGCCATGCTGGCGGCGGCCCGGTCGATGGCGGCGGCGTGGTCGTCGACGGAGCGGACCACCCCGGCCATGCGGTCGATGCCGTCGCGCACGGTGCCGGACTTGGTGGCCACCATGGCCGCCTTGGCGGTGGTGTCGCGGGCCTGCACCGCCAGCTCCGACGACAGGGCCGACAGGGCGCCGGCGGCGACCGAGAGGTCGCGGGCGCTGTCGGCGACCCCGCCGACGACCTGCTCGATGTTGTCGATCAGGCGGTTGTAGGCGAAGGCCAGCTCCGACGCCTCGTCGCCGGACCCCTCGTCCAGGCGGACCTTGAGGTCGGCGCCACCGCGCGACAGGGCCAGCAGATTCGCCAGCAGGCCCCCGGTGCCCAGGGTGGCGCCGTGCTCCGCCTCGTTGAGGCCGAGCAGTTCATGCTCCCGGGACACCCGCATGCCGCCGTTCAGACCGGTGTCGAGCAGCTTGAAGAACGCCAGGGAGATCCCGAACGCCCAGACGAAGGCCGTCGCCACGCCCTGCGCCTGGACCAGGAACTGGTCCAGCACGCCACCCGCCGGGAGCTTGTCCGGCGTGGCGAAGAAGGCGACCAGCAACGTGCCCCAGGCGCCGCACACGCCGTGCACCGCCACCGCGCCCACCGCATCGTCGAGCTTGAAGGCCCGTTCCAGCACCTCACCGGCGACCAGCACGACGATGCCCGCCGAGGCGCCGATGAACAGCGCCCCCACCGTGCTCACCGCGTCGCAGCCGGCGGTGATGGCGACCAGCCCGCCGAGCACGCCGTTGATCACCCGGTCGACCCGCCACAGCCGGTCGAGCACGCGGCCGAGAATCATGCTGAAGAGGCCGCCGACCGCGCCGGCGACGATGGTGTTGAAGACGATGTGGGCGAACTGGGGCGTGCCGGCCAGGGTCGAGCCGCCGTTGAAGCCGATCCAGCCGACCCACAGGATAAGCGCGCCCGAGGTGGCCAGGACCGGGCTGTGGCCCTGGATCGGCGTGGGGCGGCCGTCGGCGTCGAACCGGCCGATCCGCGGTCCCAGCACGATCACCGCGGCCAGCGCGACCCAGCCGCCGACCGAGTGCACGACGGTCGAGCCGGCGAAGTCGACGAAGCCCTGGCCGCTCAGCCAGGTGGTGTTGCCCGTGTCGAGCAGGTTGCCCCACGCCCAGTGCCCGAACACCGGGTAGACCACCCCGGACACGAACATGGTGGCGAAGAGATAGCTGTTGAACCGCATGCGCTCCGCCACCGCGCCGGAGACGATGGTCGCCGCCGTGCCGCAGAACACGAGCTGGAAGACGAAGAAGGCGTAGTCCCAGTCGTTGGCGTGGTTGAAGGCCAGCATGTCGGTGTTCCAGCCGATCCAGCCGCCCCAGGACGTGCCGAACATCACGGCGAAACCGATCGCCCCGAAGATCGACACGGCCAGGACGAAGTCGACGAGGTTCTTCTGGGCCACGTTGATGGAGTTCTTGGAGCGGACCAGCCCGGCTTCCAGCAGCAGGAAGCCCACCTGCATGAACATGACCAGCGCCGCCGCCGCCATCACCCAGACGAAGTTGAGGTTGGCCTGGATCTTCTCGACGGCCTCCAGACGCGCCAGAACCTCGGCGGTCTGCGCCGCCGCCGGCCCGGTCGCCATCATCACAGCCACCATCACGCCCGCCGCCAGCCCGGCCGTCCCTCGGGCGACCACGAGCGTCTCCGGCGCAGCGGCGACCCGCCGCGCCACGGAAAGGCTGTCATTGGCCCGACCCATGGTCCTGCCAGTGCGCCACCACGGCGACAAGCCGTCGTTCATCGTCACTGCCCCGCCTCTTCGTGTTGCAGATCGTGCGAAACAAATGCAAAGAAAGATTATTTTCATTGGCCTGTAACATATGCAATGAGAGGTGGTCAACGCAATCCCTGTGCGTTCCGCTGGGGCATTCGCGGCGTGAGTATTGGTGACGTGTTGTGCGTTTGCATAGATTATCAGCTCTTCAGCGCCCGCGAGGCGGGCGCGCCAGGCCGCATCGCCGCGAGTCCGGCGTGCCCACGGGAGGGGCGGCCTCGCCGGCCGCTCGGCCATCTGCCTAAAAAACGGGCGGAGCGGGGCGGCGGTCAGGCCGGTGAGCCCGTCCTCCGGGCCCGGCCGGACGCGCGCCGTCCCGCGGTCGCCGGTGCGTCGGCCGCGACTCCGGCGCCCGGCCCGGGGGGCGCCCGGCCCGGGGCGGCCGGGGGACGGCGGTTGGCGGGCCGGTCGTTCGTTCTATTTCCCCGGTGCCGCCGGCGCGCTACGGTCGCGCTCGCGCCCGCGCAACGAGAACCGCAAAGGGAGGAATGGGTCGATGGAGATGTCCGGCCGCTACCGCATCGAAGCACCGCGCCTTCGGGTGTGGGAGGCGCTGAACGACCCGGAGGTGCTGCGCCAGTGCATCCCGGGCTGCGAGGAGGTGCAGAAGACCTCGGACACCGAGTTCGCCGCACGGGTGCAGGCCAAGGTGGGACCGGTCAGCGCCCGCTTCGCCGGCAAGGTGACGCTGGGCGACCTCGCCCCCCCGCAGGGCTGCACGATCACCGGCGAGGGGTCCGGCGGCGCCGCCGGCTTCGCCAAGGGCAGCGCCGCCGTGCGGCTGGAGGAGGAGGACGGGGGCACGATCCTGACCTACACGGCCGACGCCAAGGTGGGCGGCAAATTGGCGCAGGTCGGCTCCCGCCTCATCCAGGGGACGGCCCGCAAACTGGCCGATGACTTCTTCGCGCGCTTCGCCGAGGTGGTCGGGGGCGGCACGCCGGCGGCGGCTCCGGCGGCGCCCCCGGACAATTCGCCGCAGCCCGCGCCAGGCTTGGCTTCCGGCGCCGTCGCCCCGCCGCCCGAACTGCCCGTGCCGGTGCCCGCCGGGCGGGGGGCGGGGGGCTTCTACCTGCCCTGGGCCGCCGTGGCGACGGCGGCCGCGCTGTTGCTGTTCCTGTGGAGTTTCGCCTGATGCGGAGCCACCGGGCGCCCCTCGCCGGGGTTGGCCTTTAGACCAATATGTGTATCCTGCCGGCGCACCCGTTGGCGGCCGGCCGGGGCGTGACGCCGTCGGCCGGGACCTCCATCTGGCCACCGCCATACCACCGTGCCGGCCCCAACCGGCGCCACCAGCAAGGGGAAACCGACCCATGAACAAGAAGCTGCTCCTCGCCGCAACCGTCGCTCTCGGCCTGGCGTCGACCGGCGCCCTGGCCGCCGGCGACGCCGCCAAGGGCAAGGACGTCTTCAAGGACTGCATGGCCTGCCACACCGTCGAGGCGGGAAAGAACAAGGTCGGGCCGAGCCTCCACGGCGTCGTCGGCCGTGCGGCCGGGGCCATCGACGGCTTCCGCTATTCCAAGCCGATGAAGGAGAAGGCCGAGGCCGGCTACACCTGGACGCCGGAGAACCTGACGGCCTACCTGAAGGCGCCCAAGCAGATCGTTCCCGGCGGCACCATGGCCTACGCCGGCCTGGAGAAGTCGCCGAAGTGGAAGGGCGACCCGGACGCCGCGGCCGCCGATCTGATCGCCTACCTGGAAGAGCAGAGCAAGTGAGCGCTGCGGCCTTTCGCCGCAGCGCCATGGCGGCCGGCCGGAGGGGCGACCCTCCGGCCGGTTGCGTTCTCACCCCCCGGCCGGGGGCTCAGGCCGCCGACGTGCCCAGGCTCTTGCTGGCCACCTCGTAGACGTCGGGCGACAGCCCGGGCTGCGCGACGATCCGCCGCAGTTCGCTCAGCATCAGCTCCTGGCGGGCAGCGTCGAAGCGCCGCAGGCGCGAGAACGGCCCCATCAGGCGCGCCGCGACCTGCGGGTTGAGGGCGTCGAGGCGCAGCACCTGGTCGGCCAGAAACGCGTAGCCGGCACCCGACGCGTCGTGGAAGCGAACGGGATTGCCGCCGGCGAAGGCGCCGATCAGGGCGTAGGCCTTGTTGGGGTTGCGGATCTCGAACGCGGGGTGGGACAGCAGCCGGGTCACGTCGGCCAGCGCCTCGGGACGCTTCGAGGTGGCCTGCACCATGAACCACTTGTCGACCACCAGCGGCTCGCCCTTCCAGCGCTCGTAGAACCCGGACACCGCCTCGTCGCGCTCGGCGGCGGTGGTGTCGGCCAGGCACTGCAGGGCGGCGATCACGTCGGTCATCGCGTGGCCGCCATGGAACTGGCCGAGGCACAGGCCCAGCGCCTCGTCGTCCGGCTCGGCCATCAGATAGGCCAGACCGAGGTTCTTGAGGGCGCGCCGGCCGATCGCCGCGGCATCCACGGAGAAGGGGTGGTTGCCCCCGTTGCCGCGGTGGACCGCGAGCCAGCGCGGCCGCAGCGCCCGGGCGAGGGTGCGCCGCGCCGCCTCCCGGACCTCATGGATCGCCACGGGGTCCACCACCTCCATTTGGGTGGCGAGGTAGGCTTCCCCGGGCAGCACCAGCGCCTGGGCGGCAAAGGCCGGGTCGGCCGCGGCGGTGTCCAGCAGGGCGGTGAAGGCGGCGAGATAGGCGTCGGGAAGCGCGGCCGGGCGGCCGGCGGCGCGCTCGGCGACCAGGGCGAGAAGGACGCGCGTGCCCAGCGTCTGGCCGGCTTCCCATCGGTTGAAGGCGTCGCTGTCGTTGGCCATGAGGAAGGCGAGGTCGGCGTCGGAGACGTCGCTGCGCAGGCGCACCGGCGCCGAGAAGCCGCGCAGCAGCGAGGGCACCGGGCGGGCCGGGACGTCCTGGAACTCGAACACCTCCTCGGCCCGCGTCAGCTCGAGAACCCGCGACGTCCCGGCGGGGCGGTCCTCGCCGGCCAGGCGCAGCGGCAGGTCGCGGCCGTCCGGTCCCAGCAGGCCCATGGCCAGCGGGATGTGCATCGGCCGCTTGTCCGGCTGCCCGGGGGTGGGCGGCACGGCCTGGCGCACGGTCAGGCGGTAGGTGCGCGCCGCCGCGTCGTGGTGGCCGAGGACGGTGAGTTCCGGCGTGCCGGCCTGGCGGTACCAGAGCTTGAAGTGGTCGAGATCGACCCCGCTGGCGTCGGCCATGGCGGCGGCGAAATCGTCGCAGGTCACCGCCTGTCCGTCATGGCGCTGGAAATAGAGGTCCATGCCCTTGCGGAATCCCTCCCCGCCCAGGAGGGTGTGCATCATGCGGATGACCTCGGCCCCCTTGTCGTACACGGTGGGGGTGTAGAAGTTGTTGATCTCCACGTAGGAGTCGGGCCGCACCGGGTGGGCCATGGCGCTGGCGTCCTCCGGGAACTGGACGGTGCGCAGGCGCTGCACCTCGGCGATGCGCTTGACCGGGCGGGAGTTCATGTCGGCGCTGAACTCCTGGTCCCGGAACACCGTCAGCCCTTCCTTCAGCGACAGCTGGAACCAGTCGCGGCAGGTGACCCGGTTTCCCGTCCAGTTGTGGAAATACTCGTGCGCCACCACCGCCTCGATGTTGAGGAAATCCTGGTCGGTGGCGGTTTCCGGCTTCGCCAGAACGAATTTCGTGTTGAAGACGTTCAGCGATTTGTTTTCCATCGCCCCCATGTTGAAGTCGCCGACGGCGACGATGTTGAAGACGTCCAGGTCGTACTCGAGCCCGAACACCTCCTCGTCCCACGCCATGGACTTCTTCAGCGAGGCCATGGCGTGGCCCACCTTGTCCTCGTTGCCGGGCTCGACGTGGATGCGCAGGGCGACCTCGCGGCCCGACGCGGTGCGGAAGCGGTCCTCCACCGTGCGCAGGTCGCCGGCCACCAGGGCGAACAGATAGCAGGGCTTGGGGAACGGGTCCTCCCAGCGGGTCCAATGCCGCCCGCCGGGGGCGTCGCCGGATTCGACGAGGTTGCCGTTCGACAGCAGCACCGGATGGCGCGCCTTGTCCGCCTCGATGCGGGTGGTGTAGCGCGCCATCACGTCGGGACGATCGGGGAAATAGGTGATCTTGCGGAACCCCTCGGCCTCGCACTGGGTGCAGAAATTGCCCGACGAGGTGTAGAGCCCCTCCAACGCGGTGTTCTCGTGGGGCTTGATGCGGACCACCGTCTCCAGCCTGAAGGCGGCGGGCACCCGCGGCACCGTCAGCCGCTCGGCGTCGACGCTGTAGCAGTCCGCGGTCAGCGGCGTGCCGTTGAGCGCCACGGACACCAGTTCCAGGCGCTGCCCGTCGAGGACCAGCGGCGGGTGGACCGTCGCGTCCTCGGCCTCCGCGGCGGCCGGGTTGCGCCGCACCGTCATCACCGCGTGGACGGTGGTGACCGTCTCGCGCAGGTCGAAGTGCAGGTCGACGGTGTCGACGAGGTGGGCGGGCGGCCGATAGTCCTGAAGGAGGATGGCCTTGGGCGTGCCTTTGTCCATGGGCGGCGTCTCTGGGTGGGGTCACAGGGTGTTCTGGATAGGTGTGTCCCTGCCGTCGCCGTTCAACCCGCCGTCTGCCCCGATCCGCCGCCCGTTCTGCCCGCCCGTTCCCCCCGCCACCCGGACTGGCGTCACGCCATCAACGTCAGCACGCCCAGGCTGACGGTGGACACCGCCAGCGCGCCGACCGAGCGGCGGGCGACGCGCACCGCGTCCTCCTCCTTGCCCTCCTCGACCAGGCGCAGGGCCATGATGTTGGCGAAGATCGCGGCGAACAGGGTGAGGACATGGACCAGCGTCAGGGCGCCATAGGCCGGCATGCCCATGAGCATGCCGATGATGGCCAGGACGCCCGCCTGCAACGCCGCGGACCGCGCGATGGGGTCCCAATGCTCGCGGGCGACCACGGCTTCGAGGGGGCTGGTCTGGGGGCGCTCGATGTCCAAGCTCATGGCTGGATCCTCCCTTGCAATCTCCGGGGCGTCCCCGCCCGCTCCGGGTGCGGGGGCGCCCGTATCCCCGTCACGTCAGGTGGGGCCACCGCGCGGGCTGGCAAGGGCCGGCAGCGGGGTGCTCCGTTTTCGCATTGACCGCGGCCGCGGCCGGGGCTCACCTGCGCTGAACACGTCGGCAGGGGGGTGGTTCCGTGGATACGCTGTTCGGAGCGCTGGTGGTGTTCTTCGTGGTCATCGACCCGGTCGGGCTGGTGCCGATCTTCCTTGGCCTGACCCAGGGATTCGACGCCCGGCGCAAGCGCACGATCGCCCTGCGGGGGACGGCCATCAGCCTGGCCATCGTGGTCTTCTTCGCCTATCTCGGGCGCTCCGTCCTGGACACGCTGGGCATCGATATGGCGGCCTTCCGCATCGCCGGCGGCGCGCTGCTGTTCTGGATCGCCTTCGAGATGCTGTTCGAGCGGCGCACCGACCGCAAGGAGCGGGCGGCGGGCGAGGCCCGCACCGACGAGGAGGCCCACGACCTCGCGGTGTTCCCCCTGGCCATCCCGTTGATCGCCGGCCCGGGGGCGATCACCTCCATCATGCTCCTGATGGACCGCTACGGCGCCGACGCCGGGGGGCAGGCGATGGTGCTGGGGGCCGCCGCCCTGGTCATCGCCGCGGTGGCGGCGGTGCTCAGCGTGGCCGACACGGTGGGCCGCCTGCTCGGCCGCACCGTGATCCACACCGTGAGTCGCATCCTCGGCATCGTCCTGGCGGCGCTGGCCACCCAGACCGTCCTGTCCGGCATCACCACGATCTATCCTCCGGGGTGACGCTCGGTGGCGGCGCTTTGCAGCGCTCGATTGCTGTCCTAGGGTGGGTCGACTGGTTTTGTCTCGAACGGTTTCCATGGCGATGGCCGCGACCCACCGATGATCGACGGATGACCGAGAGCACGGCATCGCTGTTCGCCCTGTCGATCGATCCGCGTGCCCTGTGCGTGGTGATCGCGGTCAACCTGCTGGCCATCGCGGTCGCGGTGCTGTTCTCCGCGCGCACCTATCCGGCGCCGACGTCGCGGTCGATGCTGGCGTTCGGCGTCGGCAAGCTTCTCTCCGCCGCCGGCTTCGCGCTGATCGCCTTGCGGTCCGACCTGCACCTTGGCCTGTCGGCGGTGCTCGGGAACGCGCTCACCATCGCCGGGTTCGCCATGAACCTCTCCGCCGTGCGCATCCTGCAAGGGCGCTCGCCGGGCTTCGGCGTCGTGGTCGCCCTGGCGGCGGCGATGGCGGCGGGGTCCGCCCTGTTCACCATCGCGGTGCCGAACCTGCAGGCGTTGCGGGTCACCACGGGGGCGCTGGGACTCGCCGTCTGCGGGCCGCTCGCGTACGAGTTGCTGGTGCGCTACCACGGCCCGGGGCGGTCCCACCGGCTGGCCGGGGGCATCCTTCTGGCGATGATGGCGATCATCGCCGTGCGCATCGCCGACGCCCTGTTCGTCGCCGGTCCGCACCCGCTGGTGATCGATCCCGGGCCGGTGGAGGCGCTGTTCTTCCTGGGGATCTATTTCGGGACCACGGTGGCGACGCTGAACTTCATCTTGATGTACAACGACGCGTTCAACGACGAGCTGCGGCGGCTGACCCTCGTCGACCCCCTCACCGGCGTGGCCAACCGCCGCCACCTGTTCGCACGGGCGGAGGAGGAGGTGGGCCGCTCCCGCCGCTCCGCCCGGCCGCTGTCCGTGCTCGTGGTCGACGTCGACCACTTCAAGCGGGTCAACGACGGCTGGGGCCATGCGGTGGGCGACCTGGCGCTGGAGGCGGTGGCGGACACCATCCGGACCGAGCTGCGCGCCATCGACCTGCTGGCGCGTCTGGGCGGCGAGGAGTTCGTGGTGCTGTTGCCGCGCGCCGGGGCCGACGAGGCGGCGGCGGTCGCCGAGCGGCTGCGCGCGGCGATCGCCGCCCTGGAGGTGGAGGTGAGCCCGCCGCTGCGCCTGACGGTCAGCGTCGGCGTTGCGGCCCTCGCCGGTGGCGACGCGGCGTTCGCGGCCGTCCTGCGGCGCGCCGACGAGGCGATGTACCGCGCCAAGGCGGCCGGCCGCGACCGCGTCCATCTGGCGCCGCCGCTGGCGGCGCGGGAGACGGTGTAGCCGGCGCGCCCGCGATCAGACGTGGAAGCTCTCGCCGCAGCCGCAGCGGCCCTTCTCGTTCGGATTGCGGAACCGGAAGCCCGTCTCGAACTTGTCGTCGACGAAGTCCATCTCGCTGCCGATCAGGAACATCACCGCGTCGGGGGCGATCAGGACGGTCGCGCCCTTGTCCTCGACGATCTCGTCGAACTTGAGCTTCTCCTTGGCGTACTGGATGTCGTAGCTGAGGCCGGAGCAGCCGCGCGCCTTCACGGCGATGCGCAGGCCGATCATGTCGTCGGGGGCCTTCGCCATGAGGTCCTTGACGCGCGCGGCGGCGGCGTCGGTCAGGGTGATCGCCTGGGGTGCAGCCATGGGTGTCCTCGTTCAGTACATGTCCAGCTGGACTTTGGCGACATCGGACATCATGTCCGGCTGCCAGGGCGGTTCCCACACCAGCTCCACCGTGCACTCCTCCACCCCGTCCACGCAGGCGATCGCCTGCCGGACCTGTTCGGGCAGCTCGCCGGCGACCGGGCACATCGGGCTGGTCAGGGTCATGTCGACGGCCACCTTGTGCGCGGCGTCCACGTCGATGCGGTAGATCAGGCCGAGCTCCCAGATGTCGACCGGGATTTCCGGGTCGTAGCAGGTCTTCACCGCGGCCACGACGGCGTCCATCAGCGGCTGGCGGGGATCGGCTTCGGCGGTGGCGGCCCCAGCGGCGGGGCCGGCGGCGTCCGCGGGCTGGTTCGCGATCGCGTCGTCGGGCATCGCGCTCTCCATGGGCTGGCTCATTCGCTGGACGCCTTCGCCTCGCCGGCGATGGCGGCGTTCATGGCGTGCCACGCAAGCGTGGCGCACTTGACCCGCACCGGGAACTGGCGGACGCCGGACAGCACCATCAGCTTTTCCATGGCGTCCTCGTCGACCGGGCCGTGGTCGTGGTGGTCCTCCTCCTCCTTGGTGCACAGGTCGTGGAAGGTCTCGAACAGGGTCCGGGCCTCGTGCTTGGTCTTGCCGCGCACCAGCTCGGTCATCATCGAGGCGCTGGCGGTCGAGATGGCGCAACCGCGCCCCTCGAACGCGCAGTCTTCCACCAGCCCGGCGTCGTTCACCTTGAGATAGATGGTGAACTTGTCGCCGCACATGGGATTCTCGCCCCGGGCCTCGCGGTTGGCGTCGGCGGGGTGGCGCAGGTTCCGCGGATTCTTCCCGTGGTCCAGGATGACCTCCTGGTAGAGTTCGCGCAGCTCGTCCATCATGCTCCGAAGAACTCCTTGGCCGCTTGCACCGCGTCGACCAGGGCGTCGACCTCGGCGCGGGTGTTGTAGAGGGCGAAGGACGCCCGGGCGGTGGCGCCGATGCCGAAGCGCTCCATCAGGGGCTCGGCGCAGTGCTGGCCGACCCGCACGGCGACGCCGTACTGGTCGACCACCGTGCCGAGGTCGTGCGGGTGCACGCCGTCGACCGTGAAGGAGACGATGGCCGCCTTGCCCGGGGCGGTGCCGACGATGCGCAGCCCCTCCACCGCGGACAGGCGCTGGGTCGCATAGACCAGCAGGTCGTGCTCGTGGGCGGCGATGGTCTCGCGGCCGATCGCCTCGACGTAGTCGATGGCCGCCCCCAGCCCGACCGCCTCGACGATCGGCGGGGTGCCCGCCTCGAAGCGCATCGGCGGCTCCTTGAAGGTGGTGCCGGCGAAGCTGACGGACTGGATCATATCGCCGCCGCCCCGGTAGGGCGGCATCTTGCGGAGCAGCTCGTGCTTGGCGTACAGCACGCCCAGCCCGGTCGGGCCGTAGAGCTTGTGGGCGGTGAAGACGTAGAAGTCGACGTCGAGATCGCTCACGTCGACCGGGCCGTGCACCGCCGCCTGGCTGCCGTCGAGCAGCACGGGCACGCCGCGGGCGTGGGCCAGCCGCACGATCTCCTTGGCCGGCGTCACCGTGCCCAGCACGTTGGAGCAGTGGGTGATCGCCACCAGCCGGGTGCGCGGCCCCAGCAGGGCCGCGTAGGCGTCCATGTCGAGCACGCCGTCGTCGTCGACCGGCACGACCTTGATCGCCACCCCCGTCTGCATCTGCAGGAGCTGCCACGGCACGATGTTGGCGTGGTGCTCCATGACCGAGAGGACGATCTCGTCGCCCTCCTGCAGGAAGGTCCGCCCGTAGCTGGCGGCCACCAGGTTGATGGCGTCCGTCGCGTTGGCGGTGAAGACGATGGTGTCGTCGGACGGCGCGCCGAGGAACCCCGCCACCTTGGCGCGAACCGCCTCGAAGGCGTCGGTGGCGCGCTGCGACAGCACGTGGACGCCGCGGTGGATGTTGGCGTAGTCCTCGAGCATGAAGCGGGTCATGGCGTCGATGACCGCGCGCGGCTTCTGGGCGCTGGCGCCGCTGTCCAGGTAGACCAGCGGTTTGCCGGGCCGGCCGGACCGGTCGTGCACCGTCTGCGCCAGCACGGGGAAATCGGCGCGCACGCGCGCGACGTCGAAGGGGGCGCCGGTGGCGGCGACGCGGGCGAGGTGGGTCATGGCGTGCCTCCGCGGCGCGTCGCCAGCCAGTGGTCCACCACGCCCTGGAAGGCCGCGCGCACGCCCTCCTCGGGAATCTCGTCGATCGCCTCGGCCAGGAACGAGCCGATCAGCAGGCCGCGCGCCTGGTTGATCGGGATGCCGCGGGAGCGCAGGTAGAACAGCGCCTCGTCGTCGAGCTCGCCGGCCGTCGCGCCGTGGCTGCACTTCACGTCGTCGGCGTAGATCTCCAGCTCCGGCTTGGCGTCGATCTCCGCGGTGTCGGAGAGCAGGAGCGCCCGGTTGAGCTGGTGCCCGTCGGTCTTCTGGGCGTCGGGGCGGACGATGATCTTGCCCTGGAACACGCCGCGCGCCCGGTCGTCGATGGCGCCCTTGTAGACCTCACGGCTGGTGCAGTGGGGCTGGGCGTGGTCGATGAGGGTGGTGGTGTCGCAATGCTGCTCCCCCGCCACCAGATAGGCGCCGCTGACGTGGCAGGTGCCGCCGGTGCCGTCCAGCACCGTGCGCACCTCGTTGCGGGCGAGGCGGGCGCCGGCGCTGAGGATGAAGTTGTCGTAGCAGGCGCTGCGGCACACCCGGGCGGCGGTGTGCGCGGTGTGGAAGGCGTTGTCCTGCTCGCGCTGGACCTTGTAGTGGTGCAGGGTGGCGCCGTCGCCCACCTCGATCTCCGCCACATGGTTGGCGAAGGTGGGGGCGCCGCCCAGGCCGATGTGGTGTTCGACCACCGTCGCCCGGCTGTTCGCCTCGGCGACGATCAGGGTGCGGGGGTGGAACGCCGTGGCGCGCCCGTCGCCGCCCAGCGACACGAAGACGATCTCCACCGGCTCGTCCACCGTCACGCCGCGGGCGATCCGCAGCACCGGGCCGTCGGCGAGGAAGGCGGTGTTGAGTGCCACCAGCGGGTGCTCGTCGGTCACCGCCAGGCGGCCCAGACGGTCGCCCACGAACTCGGGATGGGAGGCCATGGCGTCGGCGAGGCCCAGCAGCTCCACCCCCTCCGGCAGCCCGGCGGTGGAGGACAGGTCCGCGCGCAGCCGGCCATCGACGAACACCAGCCGCGGCCCGGGCGCGCCGTCGGTGCGCACCGTCGGCAGCACGTCGAAATGGGCGCCGGTGGCGGCCGCGGTGGCCGGCTCGAAGGCCACCTTCTCCAGCGGCCGCAGGGACGTGTACTTCCAGGCTTCCTGGCGCACCGTGGGCAGGCCGAGCGCGGCGAAGCGGTCGCGTCCCTGTTCGCGCAGGTCGCGCACCCAAGACAGGGCGGCCCCGGGCAGCGAGCCCTGCAGCCGCTCGAACGGCTCCAGGAACGGCCGGGCGGCGTCGGTGTCGCCGATGCGGATCGATCGGGTCGTGGTCATGGGTCAGGCCGCCTCGTCCGCGCCGAAGTCCTTGTAGCCCGTCTGCTCCAGCTCCATGGCCAGCTCCTTGCCGCCGGAGCGCTGGATGCGGCCCTGGGCCAGCACGTGCACGCAGTCCGGCACGATGTAGTTCAGCAGGCGCTGGTAGTGGGTGATCACCAGCATCGACCGCTCGGGCCCGCGCAGCGCGTTGACGCCGTCGGCGACGATCTTCAGGGCGTCGATGTCGAGGCCGCTGTCGGTCTCGTCGAGGATGGCGAACCGCGGCTCGAGCACCGCCATCTGGAGCGTCTCGTTGCGCTTCTTCTCGCCGCCGGAGAAGCCGACGTTGACCGCCCGCTTCAGCATCTCCTCGGTCATGCTGAGTTCCTTGGTCTTGGTCCGGACCAGCTTGAGGAACTGCATGGCGTCGAGCTCGCCTTCGCCGCGGTGCTTGCGCATGGCGTTGAGCGCCGACTTCAGGAAGGTCATGTTGGCGACGCCGGGGATCTCCACCGGGTACTGGAAGGCCAGGAACAGGCCGGCGGCGGCACGCTCCTCGGGCTCCAGCTCCAGCAGGTCCTGGCCGTAGAAGCTCACCGAGCCGTCGGTGACCTCGTAGCCGTCGCGCCCGGCCAGCACGTAGGAGAGCGTGCTCTTGCCCGAGCCGTTGGGCCCCATGATGGCGTGCACCTCGCCCGGCCGGATCGTCAGGTCGATGCCCTTGAGGATTTCCTTGCCGTCGACGGTGGCGTGCAGGTTCTTGATTTCGATCATCTGTGGTCTTCCTTGGGTGCGCCTGCTCGGCTGACTGCCAGGACGTGGGGGATGGCGAGGGGGAGGGAGGTCAGCCGACGCTGCCCTCCAGGCTGATGCCGACCAGCTTCTGGGCTTCCACGGCGAACTCCATGGGCAGCTCCTTCAGGACCTCCTTGCAGAAGCCGTTGACGATCAGCGACACCGCGTCCTCCTCGGACAGCCCGCGCTGGCGGCAGTAGAAGAGCTGGTCGTCGCTGATCTTCGCCGTGGTCGCCTCGTGCTCCACCCGGGCCGTGCGGTTGCGGCTCTCGATGTAGGGCACGGTGTGGGCGCCGCACTTGTCGCCGATCAGCAGGCTGTCGCACTGGGTGTGGTTGCGCGCGCCCTCGGCCTTGGGCAGGATCTTCACCAGCCCGCGATAGGTCTGCTGCGCCTTGCCGGCGGAAATGCCCTTGGACACGATGGTCGAGCGGGTGTTCCGGCCGATGTGGATCATCTTCGTGCCGGTGTCGGCCTGCTGGCGGTTGTTGGTGATCGCCACCGAATAGAACTCGCCCACCGAGTTGTCGCCCTGCAGGATGCAGCTCGGGTACTTCCAGGTGATCGCCGAGCCGGTCTCCACCTGGGTCCAGGAGATCTTCGAGTTCACGCCGCGGCAGGCGCCGCGCTTGGTGACGAAGTTGTAGATGCCACCCTTGCCGTTCTCGTCGCCGGGATACCAGTTCTGCACCGTGGAGTACTTGATGGTGGCGTTGTCGAGCGCCACCAGTTCGACCACCGCGGCGTGCAGCTGGTTCTCGTCGCGCTGCGGGGCGGTGCAGCCCTCCAGGTAGGAGACGGTGCTGCCCTCGTCGGCGATGATCAGGGTGCGCTCGAACTGGCCGGTGTTCTTCTGATTGATGCGGAAGTAGGTGGACAGCTCCATCGGGCAGCGCACCCCCTTGGGGATGTAGACGAAGGAGCCGTCGGTGAACACCGCCGAGTTCAAGGTGGCGAAGAAGTTGTCCGTGTAGGGGACCACCGAGCCGAGATACTTCTGCACCAGGTCCGGGCACTTGTGCACGGCCTCGGAGATGGCGCAGAAGATGATGCCGATCTCCTCCAGCTTGGCCTTGTAGGTGGTGGCCACGGAGACGCTGTCGAACACCGCGTCGACCGCCACCGCCGGGGTCTGGTCCTCGGTGCCTTCGACCCCCGCGAGGATGGCCTGCTCCCTCAGCGGGATGCCCAGCTTCTCGTAGGTGCGCAGCAGTTCGGGGTCGACCTCGTCCAGCGACTTCGGCTTGTTCTGCAGCTTGGGCGCCGCGTAGTAGTAGGCGTCCTGATAGTCGATCGGCCCGTACTCAAGCGCCGGCCAGTGCGGCTCCTTCATGGATTTCCACGCCTCGAACGCGCGCAGGCGCCAGCTCAGCAGCCACTCCGGCTCCTCCTTCTTGGCGGAGATGAAACGGATGATGTCCTCGTCCAGGCCCTTGGGGGCCATGTCCGCGTCGATGTCCGTCGTGAAGCCGTACTTGTACTTCTGCTCGGCGAGGGCGCGGACCTGTTCGGTGGTGTCCATCGTGCCAGCCATGGTGGGTCGTGCTCCTGATACTGCCGTGTCGGCGTAAGGTCCTCGAGTGGTCGGCCGCGGCCCCGGCGGTGCCGGCGGCGCGCCCGCGGCTGCGGCGCGCTAGTTCGCCGCCGCCGCCGCCGCTCGCCGTCGCGGTGGCGGCGCGTCGCCGGGCGGCGGTGTCCACACCGGCGTCATCATGTCGGCCAACGTCACCTGCTCCAGCGCGGCGCGCACCGCCGCATTGATCTTTTCCCAGTTGCCGCGCATGGGGCACAGGTTTTCCACCCCGCACTGGTCGTCGGCGCCATCCACGCAGGCGGTCAGCGCGATCGGGCCGTCGAGCGCGGTGACGATGTCGGCGATGGTGATGGCGCCGGCGGGCCGCGCCAGGGCGTAGCCGCCGGTGGCCCCGCGGTGCGAGGTCATCAGGCCGGCCGGGGCCAGCGTCTTCATCAGCTTGGCGACCGTCGGCGCGGGCACGCCCGTGCGCTCCGCCATGTGGGCGACGGTGTGAACCGCGCCCCGCTGGCGGGCCATCTCGCTCATCACGACGATGGCGTAGTCGGTCAGCTTGCTGATTCGGATCATGGTCGCTCCCACCCGCGGGCGGCCGCAACCGGCGCCGCCGCATCAATCCGGACTGTTCTGGTCCAGATTAGGTGGTCGACCTCGGCCGAAAGTCAAGCGGCAGCGTCGGATACCGGCCGGCCGGGGCGCCATGCTAGACCACGGCGGGGGGATGTGCCAGCGCCCTCCACTCAACACCGCTGGGCCCCGCCGTCCGCGTGCCGCCGTCCGTGCGCGGCCCGCAAACACAGACGGCCCCGCCACGGGGGCGGGGCCGTCTGACCGACATCCGGGGAGGCGTCAGGAGGGCTTCTTGGCCTCCTCCTTGGCGGCGCGCTTGCCGTCCTCGGCCATGTCCTTGGCCGTGCCCTTCGCGTGCGCCATCGCGTCCTTCGCCGCACCCTTGGCGTCGGCCATCGCCTCCGTGGCGTCCTCGCGGACCGAGTCGGCGGCGGCCCGCGCTGCCCGGCTGCCGCGGTCCATCATGTCCTCGGCGTAATGGCGCGCGCGGTCGTAGGCGTCGTCGGCATAGTCGCCGACCCAGCGGTCCTCGTACCGGGTCGACGGGATGCTGGCACCCAGCGCCGCCCCCATCGCCACGCCCAGGACGCCGGCCACCAGGGGGTGGTCGTCGACCATGTCCCAGAACCCGCTGGCGGCACCGCGGGCGCGCAACGACGCCGCGCGGCGGTAGCGGCCGGCCTCGCTGCGGAAACGCTCGGCCCGCTGGCCGTACCCCTCGGCCTGCTGGCCGAGCTCCTCGGCGCGGGCGCCGGCCGTGTCGCGGGCCCGGCCCAGCGCCGCGCCGGCCCGGTCGCCGGCCGACCGCAGGGACTCGCCGGCCCGTTCGTAGGCCTGCTCGGTGGCGTCGTAGACCCGCTCACCGGCCCGGGACGCCCGTTCACCGACGTAGCGGGCGGCGGCGGTCGCGCGGTCCCGGGCGTCCCGCACCGTGCGGCTGTTGGCGACGCGGCGGTCGTAGCCGCTTCCCGACAGCAGCAGCCAGCCGACGCCGAGACCGATCATCGCCAGGGGAATCGGGTTGGAGCGAACGGTGTCGCTCCAGGACCCGCCGCCCGAAGCCTCGTGCATCTCCTCGACGTCGTAGGAGCCGGGGTAGTGGGTCGTCTGGTTCGTGCGAGTCATGGTTCTCTCCATCCTGATCGGTTCCGGCGCCGGACGCCGCCCGCCGCCACCGGTGGCGACGGTCGGTCGGGCGTCCGGTCCTTCGGGGCGGGCCTCAACGGCCCGGGTCCCGCGGGGTGGGCCTCAACGGCCCGGGTCCCGCGGGGTGGGCCTCATCGGCCCAGGTCCTTCGGGGTGGGCCTCATCGGCCCAGGTCCTTCGGGGTGGGCCTCATCGGCCCAATTGCGACTGCGCCCAGCGCTTGTCCTGGCGCAACGTCTCGATGGTCCGGTCCGGCTGCAGATTGGCCGGCCGCAGGCGGCTCCGGCCCACCATCAGGACGATCAGCCCCACCACCAGCACCGCGCCACCGACGATCAGCGCCGCCAGCCAAGGCTCCACCACCGTGGCCAGGCCGAGCGTCGCCGCGGCCAGCAGGCACAGCAGTCCGGCGAAGCCGATCAGGCCGCCCGCGGCGACCAGCGCCGCGCCGCCGGCGGCGGCACCGACCTTCTCCGACACCTCGGTCCTGGCCAGCGCCATCTCCGCCCGAACGAGATTGGCCATGTCGCGGGCGAGGTCGGCGAACAGGCCGGTCACCGAGCGGTCGGCGCGCGGTGGCCGATCGTGGTGGGTGCGGTCTTCGGCGACGCTCACGGCTTGAACTCCTGCGGCTTCACGCCGAGCGGCGCGGCGCCCTCGGCCGGCGTCGGGCCGGGCGACGGCGGGGTGTCGGGCAGGGCCGACGGCCCGGGCGCGCGGGCGACGCCCGAGGAGGCGGAGTCCGTCACGGCGGCCCCCGCCGGTGCGCTCACCGGCGCCGCCGGCACGGGCAGGTCGGCCGGCGGCATGCCGGGCGGGGCGTAGCGCCCCTGGGCCGCCGCGTAGGGCGACGCCGGGTGCGGGGCCGGCACGTCCGGGCGGCGTTCGCCGGAGCTCTTCACGAAGCGGGAGACCAGGAAGCCGACGGCGAAGGCGGCGCCGACGAAGATCTCCGGCCGGCGTCGGGCGTAGCCCTCCACGATGCCGACGAGATCGTCGATGGTGGAGTCGCGCAGGGTGTCGGCGACCTGTCCGACGCGATCCGCCGCGCTGTCGACGTAGTGGGCCGCCGGCCCCTGGTTCTCCTGATCGAGCTGCTGCGCCGCCTGGTGCAAGGCGTGGGCGACGCCGCCGAGCTGGTCGGCGGCGCGGTGCGATTGCTGCTCGAACAGGGAGCGGATGCGGTCGCGCGCCGTTCCCACCAGGTGATGGCCCTGGTCCACGGCCTGGTCGCGCATCGCGCCCGCCTCATGCCCCGCCCGGTCCATGGCGTCGCGGGCTTTTCGTTCCGCCCAGTGGCCGTCGGACGTGTCGCGCCTTGCCATGCTGATCCTCCTCACGGGCTTCGTTGCGATCCGGCGGGCACGCTGTGCGCGATCCCGCCGTGCCGATTCTCGACCGGATAACACTTCCCGGGGGTCGCGGTTCCGGGCGCCTCCTGCCGGGGCCGCGCCGGTGGTCCGGCGGCGGCCCCCGCCGCGCGGGGGGCGTTGCCGGCGGAGAACCGGCGGTGGCGTGATAAACCCTGGCGCGCGGCGCTCGCGGCGGGGGAACCCGCGGCGACCCCGCCCCGACTCGGGACAGAGGCTTGACGCGGGGCGGGGGAAGGGCGCACCCTAGGTGCCGTGACGATGATGCGACAGGCAGCATCGGACGCACGGAGCCGACCGGCGCACGCGCCGGCCGGATGAACGGTCGGATTGCCAGAGGCAACCGTTCGGCCGTCGCACGGCTCCGGGTGCCGCCCCGGCCGGGAGCGGGACCCGAAAGCGGACGGCCTTCCACGGCACGTTGCCCATCCGACTGAACGGCGGCGGAACCATACCCGGGTGGTTCCGCCGCCGAAGTTTTTTCCAGACCCCATCCTCAGGCAACGCGCCCCACCTCGCGCCGCCCGCCGCCCGCCGCCCGCCGCGTCCCATCGGTTGCGCCGCCGCGCACGCCGCGCGCCGGCGGCCCCGGGCCCCGGCCTCCCGCCCCTGCGACCCAGGGATACGCAGGCACCCCCGACTTCGCATTTCGCGCGCGGCCTGCCGGCGCGCCGGCCGGGAGGGTTGACCAATCGCCAGGGTGTCCAATTAGATATCGACGGTTTTTTCGACGAAGTCCCTCGTTCGTCGCGGTTCTGGCAGAAAAATGTCTCCAAAAGCCTGCAAAAAGGTGGTACCGACCCTTCATTTAACCGCCCATTAACCAGGATCGACAGACATTCGGGTCACCGGACGCGGGGCGCAGAGCAGGGTTCGCGAGCGACCGCCGAAACAAGCAACAGTAATTCTTTGAAAGGCCCGGGTCCATGACCGCTTCCATGACCATGACGGGTTGCCCGCGCCCCGGCGGAACCGCCGGCACCACGGCATGGCGGCGCGGGCCGGGACTGCTTGTGGCGGTGTTGCTCCTGACCGGCTGCCCCGGCGCGACGATGCACCCCGACGGGGCGTCGCTCGGCACGGGGGCGCCGCCCAGGGCGGTCCACGCCCCGCGGCCGGCCACCAAGCCGGCGGTCAAGCCACCCGTCCAGACCGGGCAGCTGGTGGCCGCGGTGCCCGACGCGCCGCCCCCCGCCGCCGTCAGCCCCGTGGATGCGCTGGCGTCCGCCGGGATCATCGAACCCGACACGCTCGTCGGTCTGGACCAGGGCCAGACCCGGCGGCTTCTGGGAAGTCCCGCTGCCACTGAAGAGGAAGCGCCCGCCCAGGTGTGGCGCTATGCCGACGGCACCTGCACGCTCAAGGTGTTCTTCTTCATGGACATGACGTCGCAGGACTTCCGTGCCCTCTCCTACGACATGAAGAGCACTGACAATGTCCGTGATGCCGACGACCGATGCTTCGCCCGTCTCCTCGCCCAAGCCTGGAATGACCCCCGTGACGCACACTGATCCCGCAGCCACCAACGCCCTCCCGCCGGTCCGCGTCGCGCTGGTCGACGACGACGATCTGTTCCGGGAGTCGCTGGGCCTCAACCTGGCGGACGAAGGCTTCGACGTGGTGTCCTTCGACCGCGGCGAGCCGGCGCTCTCCTTCTTCGCCGAGGGCGGCAACGCCGACATCGTGCTGCTGGACTGGCGGATGCCGAAGATGGACGGCATCGAGGTTCTGCGCCAGATGCGCGCCCGCGGCATCGACCTGCCGGTGATCTTCCTCACCGTTCTGTCCGACCAGATCTACGAGGAGGCGGCGCTGGCCGGCGGCGCCATGGACTTCGTCGAGAAGTCGCGCAGCCTGCCGATCCTGCTCAAGCGCATGCACCTCATCCTCGGTGGCACCAAGGGCGCCGCCGACGAGGCCGAGACGCCGGCGGCGCCGGAGGCGGCGGCGCCGGTCTACCGCCTGGGCCGGCTGGAACTGCGCCTGGAGAACAGCCGCGCCCTGTGGGCCGGCACCCGGGTCGACCTCACGCTGACCGAGTTCAACATCGTCCGCCTGATGGCCACCCGGCCCGAGGAGGACGTGTCCTACCGCGACATCTACGACCTGGTGCACGGCAAGGGCTTCATGGCCGGCTACGGGCCGTCCGGCTACCGCGCCAACGTCCGCGCCTTCATCAAGCGCATCCGCCAGAAGTTCCGCTCCATCGACGAGGCGTTCGACTGCATCGAGAACTATCCGGGCTTCGGCTACCGCTGGGGCAACGGTGCGGCCGGACGGGGAGGGGAGCTGAATGGCGGCCTGGTCGATGGCGCTGCCGCGGCGGCGGAATGAGCGCAAAGGGCGATGGCTGTGGCGCTCGCTGGCCAGCCGGCTGGTGCTGCTCACCATCGTCTTCCTGGCGGTTCCCGCGCTGATCTACGACCAGCTGCAACGCGCCGACGACGCCAACCGTGCCCTGCTGCTGCAGAACGCGCAGCAGCGGGGCACGCTGATCGCCCGCGCGCTGGAACCGCAGCTGTCCAGCGCCGACCGGGCCGCCCTGCCGCAGGTCGGCGACCTGCTCGCCCGGTTCGCCGGCGACGGTCTGCGGCTGAGGCTCCTGCTCCGTCCCGCCGACATCAGCGGCGAGGACGGGTTCTTCTACGTCGGCGCCGCGCCCGGCGTGTCCACCGCCTATCTCGACGCCGAGCGCCGCCAGCTCCAGGAGCAGGGGGCGCTGGACCAGCTGTCCCAGACCTGCGCCGGCGGCTTCCCGATGGCCACCCGCATCCCGCGCTCGTCGGGGGTGCCGGAGGTGGTGACGTCGGTCATCCCCCTGCACACCCGGATCGGCTGCTGGGCCCTGGTGACCAGCCACAACACCGAGGCCTATCTCGGCAGCTCGCTGGGGCAGCCGTACTGGCGCACCGCGTCGGTGCAGGCGGCGGCCCTGATCTACGTGGCGATGGCGGTGCTGGTGCTGGCGGTGTTCGTCGACGTCTGGCGCAACCTGCGTCGGTTCCGGGCGCTGGCGCGCGGCATCGGCGGCGGCGAGGCCCCGGAGGAATCCTTCGCCGAGCGCAACACCGTGCCCGAGCTGGCCGGGGTCGCCGAGGACTTCGACCGGCTGGTCGAGACGCTGCGCCAGTCGGCGGAGTCGCTGCGCCGCGCCGCCGAGGACAACGCCCATGCCTTCAAGACCCCGATCGCCGTGATCCGGCAGTCGGTGGAACCCCTGCGCCGGACGCTGCCGGGCGAGGACGCGCGCTGCCAGCGGGCGCTGACGATGATCGAGAAATCGGTCGACAAGCTCGACGGGCTCGTCTCCTTCGCCCGCCGCATGGACGAGGCGACGGCCGATCTGCTGGCCCCGCCGCGCCGTCGCGTCGACCTGTCGGGTCTGGCCGACCGCATGGCCACCGGCTATGCCGGCGTGCTGGCCGAGCGCAACCTGCGCCTGCGCGCCGAGGTGGCCGGCCGGCTGGCGGTGCGGGCCAGCGAGGACATCCTGGAGACGGTGGTCGAGAACCTGGTGGAGAACGCCGTCAGCTTCTCGCCGCCCGGCGGCACCGTGCATCTCCGCCTGGTCCGCCGCGAGGGCCATGCCGTGCTCAGCGTGGAGGACGACGGGCCCGGCGTCGACCCGGCGAGCCTGCCGCGCATCTTCGAGCGCTACTTCTCGCAGCGCGAGCCCGGCCGCGGCATGCCCGACGCCGACCCCCAGGGGCAGACCGCCGAGGGCACCCATTTCGGCATCGGGCTGTGGATCGTGCGCCGCAACGTCGAGGCGCTGGGCGGCAGCATCGACGCGGAGAACCGGGAGGAGCGGGGCTTCCGGGTCTGGGTGGCCCTGCCCCTGGCGCAGTGAGCGCCGGGGCGGCCGCCGCACTGGTCCATCGCGGTCTGCGGTCCTATCTCCAACGGAACGGGACGTTTCTTGGAGGTTCGCGATGGCGGACGAGGATCATCTGCCGACCCACCGCGCGACCCGGTCGGCGGTCGACGCCTTCCTGCGCCAGGTCGCGGCGGTGCCGGCGCCGCGGCGCGAGCCGGGACGGCGCGGCCGGCTGATGTTCGCCATGGATGCGACGGCGAGCCGCGAACCCACCTGGGACCGGGCCTGCCAGCTCCAGGGCGAGATGTTCGAGGTGACCGCGGACCTCGGCGGACTCGACGTCCAGCTCGTCTTCTACCGCGGCTTCCGGGAGTGCAAGGCGAGCCCCTGGGTCGGCGACGCCCACGAGCTGCTGCGGCGGATGACCGCGGTGCGCTGCCTCGCCGGCCAGACCCAGATCGGTCGCGTCCTCGGCCACGCGCTGAAGGAGGCGCGGTCCGGCAAGGTCAACGCCCTGGTCTTTGTCGGCGACTGCATGGAGGAGGACATCGACCACCTCGCCCAGCTCGCCGGCGAACTCGGGCTGCTGGGCACCCCGGCCTTCCTCTTCCACGAGGGCGGCGACCCCGCGGCGCGGCGCGCCTTCCAGGCGATCGCACGGCTGACCGGCGGCGCCTACTGCCCGTTCGACCGTGGATCGGCGCGGCAGCTGCGCGACCTGCTGAGCGCGGTGGCGGTGTTCGCCGCGGGCGGTCGTGCCGCGCTGGAGGACTACGGCCGCCGCGGCGGCGGGTCCGTGCGGCTGTTGACCGACCAGCTCGGCCGGCCCGCCGGCGGGTGAGGAGCGCGGCCCCATGGTGCCCCTGATTCTCCTCGGCTTCGGCCTGATGGTCGGCGTGGCGCTGGCGGTGCGCGGCTTCCTGTCCGCCGACCCGCGCACCCTTGCCCAGACCGTGCGCTACGGCGCCATCGCCCTGGCCGGCGTCGCGCTGGTGGCGCTCACCGTGGCCGGGCGCCTCGGCACGGCGATGGCGGCCGCCGCCTTCCTGCTGCCCCTCGTCCAGGTCTGGCGCGCCCGCAGGCGCCAGGCCAAGGCGGCCCGCGGCCCGAGCGGCGGACGCACCTCCCAGGTCGAGACGGTCTATCTGCGCATGACCCTCGACCACGACAGCGGCGCCATGGCCGGCGAGGTGCTGCATGGGCCGCTGAAAGGCCGGCCACTCGACGGGGTGTCGGACGGCGAGGCGATGGACCTGCTGGACGTCTGCCGGCGGCAGGACGCGCCGTCCGCGGCGGTGCTGGAGGCGTGGCTCGACCGCGAGCGGCCGGGGTGGCGCGAGCACCCGGGGGCGGGCGGCGCGGGGGGCGGCGCGGGGGGCGGCGACGGGGCCGGGCCCGCCGGGGCCGGCCGTGACGGGGCCGGCGGAGGGGCGGGGTCCGGGCCGCCGGCGGGCGATGGCGCCATGACGGCGGAGGAGGCCCGCGCGATCCTCGGCGTCGCGCCCGACGCCTCACCCGCCCAGGTCAAGGAGGCCCACCGACGGCTGATGATGAAAGTCCATCCCGACCACGGCGGTTCGACCTATCTGGCGGCCAAGATCAACCAGGCGAAAGACCTGCTGTTACGACTCTGACCTTCCGGTGACGCCGGAAGGCCGTGTTGCGCGCGCCCGGCGCGCTGTGGCAGAAACCGGGAGCGGTCGCGCCGCTTCGGTGGCCGGCCCGGTGTTTGTGTCCAACGAAAACGAAAAGAGAGCACAATGCGGAAACCCGTGCGCAAGGTGGTGTTCCCCGTTGCCGGTCTGGGCACCCGCTTCCTTCCGGCCACCAAGGCGATCCCCAAGGAGATGCTGCCGCTGGTGGACCGGCCCCTGCTTCAGCACGCGGTTGAGGAGGCCCGGGCCGCCGGCATCGAGGAGTTCGTTTTCGTCACGGGCCGCAGCAAGCGCGCCATCGAGGACCATTTCGACACCGACCCCGAGCTCAACCACACCCTGCAGGAGCGCGGCAAGCTCGACGCGCTCGAGGAGGTCCGCCACTGCGAGCTGTCGCCGGGCCGCTTCTTCTACACCCGCCAGCAGCAGCCGCTCGGCCTCGGCCACGCGGTGTGGTGCGCCCGCTCGGTGATCGGCGACGAGCCGTTCGCGGTGATCCTGCCCGACGACTACGTGCTGGCCGACACGCCCTGCCTGAAGCAGATGGTGGAGGCCTACGAGGAGGTCGGCGGCAACATCGTCGCGGTGGTCGACGTGCCGCGCGAGCACACGCGACGCTACGGCATCCTCGACGTGGTGAAGGACGACGGCCGGCTGGCCACCGCCGCCGGGCTGGTCGAGAAGCCGAAGCCCGAAGAGGCGCCCTCGACCCTGTCGATCATCGGCCGCTACATCCTGCAGCCCGAGGTGTTCGACCACCTGGAGCGGGGCGTGCAGGGCGCCGGCGGCGAGATCCAGCTGACCGACGCCATGGCCACGCTGATCGGGCGCCAGCCGTTCCACGGCCTGCGCTTCGAGGGCACCCGTTTCGACTGCGGCGACAAGGTCGGCTTCATCGAGGCCACGGTGGCCCACGCCCTGACCCGGCCGGACATGGCCGACACCCTGCGCGAGGCGCTGAAGAAGCACCTCTGACCGGCGGGTCTCCGCCCCCACCGCCCTGCGGCGCGCCGACGCCCGCCGTCCCCTTGCCAGGGGGCGGCGGGCGTGGCATGTCGGAGCGCCCCACCGGAGGAACCAGCAGGATGACCCAGGCCCACACCTTCCACCCCACGGTGCTGCGCGAATACGACATCCGCGGCATCGTCGGCCGAACCCTGACCGCGGACGACGCCCGCGCCGTCGGCCGCGCCTTCGGCACCGTGGTGGTGCGCGGCGGCGGCACCACCGTCTGCGTCGGGTACGATGGCCGGCACAGCTCGCCGACGCTGGAGGAGGCGATGGTGGAGGGGCTGGCCGCCACCGGGCTGCGCGTGCTCCGCATCGGCCTGGGGCCGACCCCGATGCTGTACTTCGCCACCCGCGACCTCGCGGCGTCGGCCGGGGTCATGATCACCGGCTCCCACAACCCGCCGGAATACAACGGCATCAAGATGATGCTCGGCAAGGGGCCGGTCTATGGCGCGGCGATCCAGGAGATCGGCCGGATCGCCGCGGCCGGCGATTTCGCCGGCGGGACCGGCGGTCACGAGACGGTGGACGTGCGCGGCGCCTATGTGGACCGCCTGCTGAAGGATTACGACGGCGACCGGCCGCTGGCGGTGGCCTGGGACGCCGGCAACGGCGCCACGGGCGAGATCCTGCGGCGCCTGACCGAGCGCCTGCCGGGCCGCCACGTCCGCCTGTTCGACGAGATCGATGGGAGCTTCCCCAACCATCATCCCGACCCCACGGTCGAGGCCAACCTCGCCGACCTCAAGCGGACCGTCGCGGACGAGGGGTGCGACCTCGGCATCGGCTTTGACGGCGACGGCGACCGCATCGGCGCCATCGACCACCGTGGCCGGGTGGTGTGGGGCGACCAGCTCGTCGCCATCTACGCCGCCGAGGTGCTGCGCCACCACCCCGGGGCCACGGTGATCGCCGACGTCAAGGCCAGCCAGGGCCTGTTCGACGAGATCGCCCGCCACGGCGGCACGCCGCTGATGTGGAAGACCGGCCACTCCCTGCTCAAGGCGAAGATGGCGGAGGTCGGGGCGCCGCTGGCCGGCGAGATGTCGGGGCACATCTTCTTCGCCGACCGGTGGTACGGCTTCGACGACGCGCTCTACTGCGCGATCCGCCTGATCGGGCTGGTGTCGCGGTCCGGCGGCACGCTGGCCGATCTGCGCGACGCCCTGCCGCAGCTCGTCAACACGCCGGAGACCCGCTTCCAGGTGGACGAGGCGCGCAAGTTCGCCGTGGTCGACGAGGTCAAGGCGCGGCTGGCCGCCGCCGGGGCCGAGGTCAACGACATCGACGGCGTCCGCGTCTCGACCCCTGACGGGTGGTGGCTGCTGCGCGCGTCCAACACCCAGGACGTGCTGGTCGCCCGCGCCGAAGCCCGCGACGCGGACGGGCTGGAGCGCCTCAAGACCATGGTGCTGGAGCAGCTGGATCGCTCCGGGGTGGCCGCGCCCTCGTTCGAGGGGGGGCATTGACCGAGGGGGGCATTGACCGCTGCCGCCGCACCGGGGACGCCGACCACCTCGCCGGTGCCGGCGGCCGCCGTGCCCGGGGGTCAGGCCGGGGTGGCGGAGGCGAGCCAGCGCTCGGCGAAGCGATCGGCGGGAAGGGCGGGGTCGAACAGGTAGCCCTGGCCGATGTCGCAGCCGAACCGGTCGAGATCCCGGCGCTGCTCCTCGGTCTCCACGCCTTCGGCCACCACCTCCTTGCCGAGATCGTGCGCCAGATTGACCACGGCGCGGACGATGCGGCGATGGGCGTCGCTGCAGCCCATCCGGGCGACGAAGGAGCGGTCGATCTTGATCTCGTCGATCGGGAACTGGTGGAGGTGGTTGAGCGACGAGTAGCCCGTGCCGAAATCGTCCAGGGAAAAGCGCATGCCGCGGGCGCGCAGCCGATCCATCAGGGCGCGGGTGTGGTCGGCGTTGTCGAGCAGCGCGGTTTCCGTCAGCTCCAGCTTGAGCAGCGCCGGGTCGATCCGGTGCTCCTCCAGCAACCCGGCGAGCAGGGGTTCCAAGCCGCAGCCGGCGAATTGCAGGGCGGAGAGGTTGACCCCCACCGGCACGGTTCCGGCCGTTCGCCCGGCCCATCCCGCGATCGCGGCCACCGTCGCGCGCAGCACCGTGTCCCCGAGCCGGCCGATCAGCCCGGTTTCCTCGGCCAGGGTGACGAACTGGTCGGGCGGCACCATGCCCAGGTCGGGGTGGGGCCAGCGCACCAGGGCCTCGGCGCCGCACAGTCGGCCGGTCGCCAGGCAGATCTGGGGTTGCAGGTGAATCGTGAGGGCGTCGCCGTCCAGGGCGTCGCGCAGACGGCCTTCCATCAGCAGCCGGTCGCGCGCCTCGGCCCGGCCGCCGTCGTGCGGCGCCTGGTGGCGGGTGCGCCGCGCCTTGGCCCGTGCCAGCGCCGCCCCGGCATGCTCCAGCAGGTGTGCGGCGGCGCAGCCGTCGGCGGGGAACCGGGCGGTCCCGGCGCTGGCCGACAGGCCGATTCGCCCGCCGAGGGCGGCGAAGGGCCGCTCCACGGCGGCCAGCAAGGACGCCGTGCGGTCGGCGATCTCCGCGTCCACCCCGGGCAGGAGGACCGCGAACTCGTCGCTGGCGATCCGCGCCAGCACGTCGTCCGGACCGAGGCACCCGGCCAGCCGCCGCGCCACCTCCTTGAGCACGGTGTCGCCGAACGGCTGGCCGAACGCCGCGTTGATCATGCGGAAGCCGTCGATGTCGACATCGACCACCGCGAGGGGGGTGCGGGCGACACGGCTCCGCCGCACCGCCTCGGCCAGCGCCTCGACGAACAGCGGCCGGCTGTACGCGCCGGTCACGGCGTCGAAATTCGCCATCTGGCGCTGCCGTTCGGCGGCGTCGGCCGGCCACCGTGCCGTCGCGACACGGGTCACCTCGCCCAGCCCGGCGGCGCCGGCCTCCGAAACACCGCGGTGCTGCGTCATGGCAACAACTTTCATGGGGGGTCCACTCGCACGCCCAGTGTCCCCGGCCACGGGTTAACGAGGTGTTGCCGTCGTCATCAAGACGCGGCAAAATTGATGTGCGTCAGGACCCGGTCCGGGGAGACAGAAAGCGTCTCCAGAACGTTCCGGAAATGTCAGTCATGAAGTAACGGACCGGTTCTCCTGCGGGCGCTTGGGGTTCAGGACCGCCAGGAACACGCCGTTGCGGCCGTCGGGGAGGGAGATGCGGCGAGCGCCTCTTGCCCATTTGCTTTGTAGGCGGAATGGTTTTCCCCCTACGGTGCAGACGACCGGATCGTGCGGGTCTGGCGTCCGCGCCGTGCTCAGCGCCGCGGGGAACGGTGCCGATCCGGGGCGGGAGAGAGGGCGGACGACGCCGACCGTGCCGCGGCGGCGCGCCAGGCAGCCTGCTGCTGGCGGGCGACGGCCATCGCCGTCTGCATCCAGATGAACGCGGCGCGGTTCGTCCAGGACAGCCAGAGACCGAGCGGGGTGGGTTTCACGGGGGTGGTTCCTTATGGTTGCGGCATTGCACAGACAGGTGGCGGCGGAATTGGTTCCCGGCGCCGGAATCGTAGTAACCCCGAACTGAATAGGGTCGATCTATGACCATCATCGGAACAATTGATGACTGGCAAAACCCGAGCGGTGCTATAAGTCTTTCCATGGCTGATCGACCGGACGGAGGACACCATGAGCAAGACCGTGCGCGCCTTGCTGACGGAGCTGGAACGGCATGGCGTGGAGGTGCTGACCGGCGGCCGCCTGCGCGTCACCGGCGAAACCCCGCCGCCGGCGCTGCTGATGCGCGCCCACAGCAACCGGCGTGCCCTGGAGGCGGCGGTCAAGACGCAGCACGCCTGAGCGCCACGCCGGCGGGAGGCGGACGATGACGGGGGCGATGCCGGCCGCACACATGGCCGCACACCCGGCCGCACACCCGGCCGCACACCCGAAGGTGGAGCCGCGGCGGGTGGGTGTTCTGCTGATGAACCTCGGCACCCCCGACGGCACCGACTACTGGTCGATGCGCCGCTACCTCAAGGAATTCCTGTCCGACCCCCGGGTCATCGAAGTGCCCAAGGCGGTGTGGTGGCCGATCCTCAACGGCATCATCCTGACGGTGCGGCCCTCGCGCAGCGGCCACGCCTACAAGAGCATCTGGAACGAGGACCGGGACGAGAGCCCGCTGGCGACGATGACCCGCGCCCAGGCGGCGGCGGTGACCGATTGCCTCGCGGCGCGTCACGGCGACCGGGTGGTCGTCGACTGGGCCATGCGCTATGGCCGGCCGCCGATCGGTCCCGCCATCGACGGGCTGAAGGCGCAGGGCTGCGACCGCATCCTGCTGTTCCCGCTCTACCCCCAATATTCCGCAACCACCACGGCCACGGCCAACGACCAGGCGTTCCGCCACCTCATGACCATGCGCTGGCAGCCGGCGGTGCGGACGGTGCCCGCCTACCACGACGAGCCCGGCTACATCGACGCGCTGGCCCGCTCCGTGACCCGGCATCTCGACGGCCTCGACTTCACGCCGGACGTCGTGCTCGCCAGTTTCCACGGCCTGCCCGAAGCCTATCTGAAGCGCGGCGACCCCTACCACTGCCACTGCGTCAAGACCGCACGGCTGCTGGCCGAGCGGCTCGACCTGGGCGAGGGGCGGGTGCGGCACAGCTTCCAGTCGCGGTTCGGCAAGGCGGAGTGGCTCAAGCCGTACACCGACCGCACGGTCGAGGACCTGGCGCGCCAGGGCCTGACCAAGATCGCGGTGATCGCGCCGGGCTTCTCCGCCGATTGCGTCGAGACGCTGGAGGAGGTCCAGTTCCAGGTGAAGGACGCGTTCATGGCGGCGGGGGGCGAGCGTTTCACCTACATCCCCTGCTTGAACGACCACCCCGACCACGTGGCCGTCCTGGTGTCCCTGATCGAACGCGAGCTGGGCGGCTGGGTGGCTCCCGTCCGGGAAGCGGCGCTGGCCTAGACACCCGCCCACGGCGGACGCGCAAGGACCGGGTGGCCGGCGGTGCCGCCACCCGATAGTCCGTGTGTCTCCCAACCGGAGACACACACATGCCATTGCTTCAGGACAAGGTTGCCATCGTCACCGGGGCGTCGGCGGGCATCGGCCGCGCCATCGCCGAGCTGTTTGCCGCGGAAGGGGCTGCCGTGGTGGTGAACGCGCGCACCGCCACCGCCCTGGACGCGCTGGTGGAGGCGATCACGGCCGCCGGCGGACGGGCCCGCGCGGTCGCCGGCGACGTGGCCGACGCGTCGACCCACGAGGCGCTGGTCGAGACGGCGCGAACGGCGTTCGGCGGGCTGGACGTCGCGGTGAACAACGCCGGGGCGGTTGGCCCCGGCCGCCCCTTGGCCGAGGTCACCCCGGCCGAGTGGGACCGCACCCTGGCGGTCAACCTGACCGCCTCCTTTCTGGGTGCGCGCCACCAGGTCCCGGCCATGCTGGCGCGGGGCGGCGGCGCGATCGTCTTCACGTCCAGCTTCGTCGGGACCAGCGTCGGCCTGCCCGGCATGGCCGCCTATGGCGCCGCCAAGGCCGGGTTGATGGGCCTGGTCAAGGGCCTCACCGCCGACTACGCGGCCCGGGGGGTGCGGGCGAACGCGCTGCTGCCGGGCGGGGTGGACACCGTCATGGCCGGGGACGTGGCCCAGAAGGAGTGGGCGGCCGGGCTGCACGCCGTGAAGCGCATCGCCCAGCCGCTGGAGATCGCCCGGGCCGCCCTGTTCCTGGCCAGCCCGATGGCCAGCTTCGTCGCCGGGTCCGCCCTGTTCGCCGATGGCGGGAACGCCGCCGTCAAATAGGGGGCGGCGTCCCCGCCGCCGGTCACTCCGCCGGGACGGGGTGTGCCGGGGCGAGGGCGGCGAGGGCGGCGCGCACGCCCGCGCCGTAGTCGGGGTGGACGCGCTCGAACAGCGCGATCTGGCGGGCGACGATGCGGGCGGGCACCCCCTGCATGGCCCCGGCGATGGCGGCGAACAGCCGCTGCCGCTGGCCCGCGTCGAACAGATGGAACAGGGCGCGGGGCTGGCTGAAGTCGTCGTTGCCATCCCGGTGGTCGTAGCGGTCGGCGGCGCCGCCGATGCGCAGCGGCGGCTCGGCCACCGCGGGGTCCTGGGCCGGCCCGCCGACGCTGTTGGGCTCGTAATAGGCGTCGGGGTTGCCGGTGTCGTTGCGGAAGAACCGCATGGCGCCGTCCTTGTGGTGGTGGTGCACCGGGCAGCGCGGCGCGTTCACCGGCAGCGCCTCGTAATGGGTGCCGAGGCGGTAACGGTGGGCGTCGGCGTAGGAGAACAGCCGGGCCTGGAGCATCCTGTCCGGGCTGAAGCCGATGCCCGGCACGGCGTTGGACGGGCTGAACGCGGCCTGCTCGACCTCGGCGAAGTAGTTGTCGGGGTTGCGGTTCAGCTCCACCACGCCGACCTCGATCAGGGGATAGTCGGCGTGCGGCCACACCTTCGTCAGGTCGAAGGGGTTGTAGGGCGTGGTGGCGGCCTCCGCCTCGGGCATGACCTGGACGAACACGGTCCAACAGGGGTGATCGCCGCGTTCGATGGCGCCGAACAGGTCCTCCTGGAAGGATTCCCGGCTGGCGCCGATCACCGCCGCGGATTCCGCGTCGGTCATGGTGCGGATGCCCTGGCGGGTCTTGAAGTGGAACTTCACCCAGAACCGCTCGCCGGCGTCGTTCCAGAAACTGTAGGTGTGGCTGCCGTAGCCGTTCATGAAGCGCGGGCTGAGCGGGATTCCGCGGTCGCTGAACAGGGTGGTGATCTGGTGCAGGCTTTCCGGCGACAGGCTCCAGAAATCCCACATCGCGGTCGGCGAGCGCAGGTTGGTGCGCGGGTGGCGCTTCTGGGTGTGGATGAAATCGGGGAACTTCAGCGGGTCGCGGATGAAGAACACCGGGGTGTTGTTGCCCACCAGGTCCCAGTTCCCCTCTTCGGTGTAGAACTTGACCGCGAAGCCGCGCACGTCGCGCTCGGCGTCGGCCGCGCCCAGCTCGCCGGCCACGGTGGAGAACCGGATGAGCAGGTCGGTCGACTTGCCGACCCGCTCGAACAGTCTGGCCCGGGTGTAGCGGGTGATGTCGTGGGTCACCGTCAGCGTGCCGAAGGCGCCCCAGCCCTTGGCGTGGACCACGCGTTCGGGGATACGCTCGCGGTTCTGGTGCGCCAGCTTCTCGATCAGCTGCCAGTCCTGCAGCAGGACCGGCCCGCGGGGCCCGGCGGTCAGGGTGTTCTGGTTGTCGGCGATGGGGGCGCCGGCGGTGGTCGTCATGCGCATGGTCACGGTCGCTTTCCGGTGGTGGGTGCTGCAGCGCAGGCTAGGCCGCGCACGCCCATCCGCGAAATCGATTGTCCTTATTTAGGCGATTGGTTTAGCCTATTCATGCACGCCGCCCGTCCCCCGAGGCCCCCATGAACCTGCGCGACCTCCGCTACCTCCTGGCCATCGCCGAGCACCGCCATTTCGGTCGGGCGGCGGAGGCCTGCCACGTCAGCCAGCCGACCCTGTCGGGGCAGGTGAAGAAGCTGGAGGACTGGCTGGGCGTCACCCTGTTCGAACGCACCAACAAATGGGTGGTGCCGACGGACGTGGGCGAGCGTGTGCTGGATCACGCGCGCCACGCCGTGGCCGCCGCCGATGCGGTGGAGGCCGAGGCGCGGGCGGCGCGGGACCCGCTGGTGGGGCCCCTGAAGCTGGGGGTGATCCCGACCCTGGGGCCCTACCTGATGCCGATGGTCTTCGCCCCTCTGCGCCGCGCCTGCCCGGGGTTGGCCCTCGAGCTGTGGGAGGACGTCACGGACGCGCTGCTCGACCGGCTGCATGGCCGCAAGCTGGACGCCGCGCTGGTGGCGACCGCACCGTCCGACCCCGAGCTCACCGACATCGCCCTGTTCACCGAACCGTTCCTGGCGGCCCTGCCGCAGGGCCATCCGCTGGCCGGGCGGGAGAGCGTGGGCGAAGCCGATCTGGCCGCGGACCTGCTGGTCCTGGCGGATGGCCATTGCCTGCGCGATCAGGCCCTTGCCGCCTGCCACAGCACCCACGGCGACAGCGCCGCCCTGCGCGCCGCCAGCCTGGAGACGCTGGTCAACATGGTGGCGGCGGGCTACGGCACCACGCTGGTCCCGGGCCTCGCCGCCGCGTCCATGGCCGGACGGGGGGTGGTGCTGCGGCCGCTGACCGGGACCGCGGCGCGCACGGTGCGGCTGGTGAGCCGCCGGACCTTCCCCCGCGCCGCGGCGCTGGAGGCGGTGGCCGCCTCCATCCGCACGGAGGTCGCCCCCTACGCCTGAGCGCCCGCGCCCGCGCGAGCGCCGCGGCGCGTCCCCCGGAGGTCGGCCCGAGCGCTCAGCGCACGAAGGTGACGGTGCCCTCCTGGGCCGCCTGCGACGCCGGCTTGGCGTGGTGGCCGAAGCCCTCGACGGCGGTCACCCGGCGGTGGCGCGGCCGCGCCGGGCCGGCGCCGCGCGACGGCCAGCGCCTCGGGGCGGCATAGGCGGCGGCGGCGAGCGCACCGACGCCGGCCCACAGGGCGAGGGTCGCCCAGGGGTGCATCTGCGCCTGCAGGAACAGGCTGGTGCGGCGCACGTGGGCGTGCCGGCCGGCCCGTTCCCGGCCGTCGCCCGACGGCCCCCACAGGCTGTCGGCATGGCGGTGGTAGGGGCCGCCGGAGCGCTGGTAGCGGGTCAGGTAGCGGGCCATCAGGTGGTCGGTGAGCGCCGGGGCCACGGTCTCGGCCAGTTGGAACAGCTTGCCGGCGCCGCCGACGACGAGATCGCGCACCGGCACGCTCGCGGCGTGCAGGATCGCCTCGGCCACCAGCTCCGGGGCGTAGACCGGCGGCGGGTTGAGGGGCTGCGTCGCGAAGTGGTTGCGTCCGTGCTCCTCGTACAGTGTGTCGATGGCCGCCGGCTTGATCAGGGTGACGCTGACGCCGGCCCGGTCGGCCTCCAGCTCCATGCGCAGGGAGTCGGTGAAGCCCTTCACGGCGTGCTTGGCGGCGCTGTAGTGGCCCTGCAGCGGGATGGCCCGCACCGACAGCGCGCTGCCGACGTTGATCAGCGCACCGCCGCGCAGCCTGAGATGGGGCAGGGCCGCCAGGCTGCCGTGCACGACGCCCCAGTAGTCGGTTTCGAACAGGCGCCGTGCCTCGGCGACCGGCACCTCCTCGATGGTGCCGTAGATCGAGACGCCGGCGTTGTTGACCCAGGTGTCGATGCGCCCGAAGGCGGCCAGGGCCGCCTCGGCCACGCCGCGCACCGCGCGCTCGTCGCCGACATCGGCGGCGTGGACGGCGACCACCCCGCCGGCGGCCTGGATGCCGTCGGCGACGGCGGTCAGGGCCTCGCGATCGCGGGCGGTCAGCATGACCCGCGCGCCGCGCGCGGCGGCCATGCGCGCGGTGGTGAGGCCGATGCCGCTGGTGGCGCCGGTGATGACGATGACCTGGTCCGCGGTCGGCTTCAACTGGACGCTCATGGGAGACCTCGCGAGGGTTGCCGGGAATGATCGCTGGGCGTTCCGTGCCGGTCGCCCGCCGTTCCGCTCAAACAGGGGCGGTGTCGGCCCGTTCCCGACGGACCACCACTTGGCCCGGTGCGAGCGGACCCTTGAACCCGCGCTCCAGCGGCCCACATTGTTATCCTGGTACCCGAGGAAACCGGCGCCCTCCATCGCCGGCAACTTCCGGGAGTTCAAACAGCCGCATCGGTGCGCCGGCCGCACCTGTGCGGCTGTTTGTTTTTCGTGGTGGCCGTGGCGACGCCGGCATCGCCGATGTCCGGAGAAAAGCCGCTTGACGGCCCGGTTCGGAACAGGCATATCAGCGGCCTCCCGCCGATCGGCGGGGGCGGTTCTTGTAGAGTTTAAGTGTTCGTGCGCTTGTGGCGGAATTGGTAGACGCGCTAGGTTCAGGTCCTAGTGGCTGAAAGGCCGTGGGGGTTCGAGTCCCTCCAAGCGCACCAAGTGCGGACGTAGCTCAGGGGTAGAGCACAACCTTGCCAAGGTTGGGGTCGAGGGTTCGAATCCCTTCGTCCGCTCCATTTTTTCGGCCGCCGGTCTTGGCGGCCCCGTGCCGAACCCGGCATCGTCATTGCGCGCCCGTAGCTCAGCTGGATAGAGCACCAGACTACGAATCTGGGGGTCAGGAGTTCGAATCTCTTCGGGCGCGCCACATCCCAATGTCCCTTCGCCGCATGCCATAGCCGCCGAACCCTCGCCCGCGCGAGGAGCGGGGCACCCCTTGTGACGCCGGCGCGCGGCACCGTCGTCACGCGGACGTGCTCGCCCGAAGCGCCTCCTTGAACAGGTCGAAGGCCGTCGTCCCCTTGCGATCGGGGTGGTAGAGGTGGTAGCCGGGGAACGGCGCGCACCACGGCTCCAGCACGCGGACAAGACGGCCATCGGCGATCGGCGCCTCCACCAGATCCTCCAGGATGTAGAGGATGCCGAAGCCCTCGACCGCGGCGGCCACCAGCAGGTCGGCGTCATTGAACACCGGCCCACGGCCTGGCGTGACCGTCACGGCACGGCCGTTGCGTTCAAACGACCAGGGAGACAGCTGCCCTTGCGCGTCGCGGAAGGCGATGCAGCGATGCGTTGGGAGGTCGGCGGGCTCCATCGGTGACGGATGGCCGCTCAGATACCCGGGTGCCGCCACCACCGCCACGCGGAGCGGCGGACCGACCGCCAGCGCGATCATGTCCTTCTCCAAGCGCTCTCCCAGCCGGATGCCCGCATCGTAGCGGCCCGCCACGACGTCGGTCATCCCGTCGTCCACGCAGACCTCGACCTCGATGCCGGGGTGGCGGCGCATGAAGATGGGAAGCATCGGCCACAGCACGGTGTCCGCAGCGTGTTTGCCCGTCGTGATCCGGACGGTGCCGATCGCTGCCCCACGCGCCTGGGACAGCGCCTCGATCGCGTCGGTCAACCCGGCCAGTGCGGGCGACAGGGTGGCGAGCAGGCGCTCGCCGGCAGCGGTCGGGGCGACGCTGCGCGTCGTGCGGGTGAGCAGACGGAAACCAAGCTGACCCTCCAGCCGCTTCATGGTCTGGCTCAACGCCGACTGCGTGACGCCGAGCCGCCTCGCGGCACGCGTGAAGCTTTGATCGGAGGCGATCGCAGCGAAAACGGCGAGGTCGCCGAACTGATCCGGACGCATTGATGATCCCTGCTGCTGGGGCCCATTACCAATTAGGCGATTGTCCTGGGTCATTAACAATACTAACTAGTCGAGGACAGTAAAAGAAGCGGGGAACGGGTGATGGGCAAGGTTTGGCTGGTGACGGGCGCAAGCCGCGGACTTGGGCGCGAGATCGCGCGCGCGGCGCTCGACGCTGGCGAGACGGTGGTGGCAACGGCGCGGTCCGCCGGTGCGGTGCGCGATGCCTTGGCGCCCGGGCACGGCCGCCTGCACGCGCTCGCGCTCGACATCACCGACGCGGAAGCCGCAACCTCGGTCGCCGGAGAGGCCATCGAGCGGTTCGGTACGATCGACGTCCTGGTCAACAACGCGGGCTACGCCGAGCTGGGCTTCTTCGAGACCTTTACCGATGCCGCGGTGCGGCGCCAGTTCGAGGTAAACCTGTTCGGCACGATGAACGTCGCGCGCGCCGTCGTCCCCCACATGCGCCAGCGTCGCTCGGGCCTCATCGTCACCATCTCGTCGGTCAGCGGGCTGGTCTCCGACGGCGGAGGGGCGGTCTACGCGGCGTCGAAGTTCGCGGTCGAGGGATGGATGGAGGGCTTTGCGCAGGAGCTGGCACCGATGGGCGTCCGCTCGCTCCTGGTCGAGCCGGGGATGTTGCGCACCGACTTCATGGACGGGAGGTCGGCCCGCTTCGGCACCATCGACATTCCGGATTATGCCGAGGCGATCGCACGGTATCGCGCGTTCGTGGCGGCGGCCAACGGCAACCAGCCGGGCGATCCGAAGCGGCTCGCCACGCGGATCGTCGCACTCGCTTCGCAGGACGAGGTGCCATCCCGGCTCGTGTTCGGCGATGACGCCCGGCAATGGGCCGGAGGGAAGATCGACCAGTTGCGGCAGGAGATCGCCCGGTCCACCGACCGCGACTGACACACGGCCGCGGCACCGGGCCCCGCACGAAGCCCGACCCAAGGGACGCGTGTCGCCCGGCGGATGTCACTCCTGCCCGGCGAAGAACGCGGCGATGCTGTCCGCGGCTGCGCCGATGTGACGGCGCAAGATCCCGATCGACCGTGGTGCATCGCCGTCTTTCGCTGCGGCGAGCATGGCCCGGTGCTCGTCCTGGGAGAGCTGCGCGCGCCCCTTGGCGGACAGCTGGAAGCGCAGATAGCGGTCGAACGAGGCCAGATGGCTTTCCGTCAGGGCGATCAGCTTGGGCCGGCCCGCGGCGCCGTAGAGCGTCATGTGGAAGCGACGGTTCAGGTCGCCCATGCGGCCGGGGTCCGGTTCCGCATCCATCTCGGCGATGAGGTCTTCGGCGCGCTCGACATCGGCCGCGGTGAGGTGCGGGATCGACTGCTCCAGCACAGCCGGCTCCAGCGCCAGGCGGATCGCATAGATGTCGGCCGCGTCGGCGGCGGAGATGTCCGTCACCACCGCGCCCTTGTGGGGAACGAAGTCCAGCAACGCCTGCGCCTCCAGTTGCCGGAGCGCCTCCCGGACCGGCATCCGGCTCACCCCGAAGGACGCGGCGAGATCTTCCTGGCGCAGCGGCGTGCCGCCGGGAATCCGGCCCGTGAGGATGGCGTTGCGCAAGGTGGCTTCCACGAACTCGGTGGCGGTGCGGTGCCGGCCACCCGCTTCCGCGATCAGCGCCGACAGGTCGAGCTTGGGCATGATAAAATATCCAATGGCGAATTGGATCCAATTATGGCACGGTTGGCTGGTTGTTGTCACCCAGCACAAAGCCTGGCCCCGATGAGTCGATCGTCCTCCCCACACCCCCAGTCAGCCGCGTCATCCGCGATCCAGCCGGTGGCCTCCGGGCTTCTGGCCGCGGTTGTCGGCTTCGCCAGCGCCTTCGCCATCGTGCTTCAGGGGCTGGGCGGCGTCGGCGCGACACCGGCCGAAGCGGCGTCCGGGCTCATGGTCCTGTGCCTCGGGCAGGGCGCTCTTGCCATCGTCCTTGGCCTGCGCCACCGCCAGCCCCTGAGCATTGCCTGGTCGACGCCCGGTGCCGCGTTGTTGATGGGAACGGGTGTGCCCGATGGCGGCTTCGGTGTCGCGGTGTCGGCCTTTGTGATCACCGGATTTCTCATCGTCGTCGCCGGGCTGTGGCGCCCTCTCGCCCGGGCCGTCGCGGCCATCCCGCTGCCGCTGGCAAGCGCGATGCTCGCCGGCATCCTGATGGAGCTGTGCCTCGCGCCGGTCCGTGCCGTGGCCCAGCTGCCGGCCCTGGCGCTTCCCATCGTGCTCGCATGGCTGCTGGCCTGGTGCGTGGCCCGCCGCTACGCGGTGGTCGTCGCGGTTCTCGTGGCGAGTGTGACCGTGGTGGCGGCGACGGACATCCCGGGGGATGCCTTGGACCTCCTGGGTCCGCAGCTGATCTTCATCCAGCCGGTGTTCGATCTCCTGCCGGCGCTCGGCATCGCCATTCCCCTGTTCATCGTCACGATGGCGTCGCAGAACGTGCCCGGTGTCGCCGTGCTGAGGACAAGCGGGTACCAGGCGCCGGTCGGCGAGGTGTTCGTGACGACGGGGCTCGGCAGCATCGCCACGGCGGTGTTCGGCGGCCATGGCCTCAACCTGTCCGCCATCACCGCGGCCCTCTGCGCCGGGCCTGAGGCAGGGCCCGATCCGCAGCGCCGCTATCTGGCCAGCGTGGCGGCGGGCGCCGCCTATCTCGTGCTGGGAGCCCTGGCCGGCTTCGCGGCGGCGTTCATCGCCGCGTCGCCCCCCTTGCTGATCCAGGCCGTTGCCGGACTGGCCCTGCTGACCAGCCTGGCGGCCTCGCTGACAGCGGCCCTCGAAAAGGAGAGCCACCGGCTGGCGGCGCTGATCACCTTCATCACCGCGGCGTCCGGCATCTCCGTTCTGGGCGTCGGCGCGGCGTTCTGGGCGCTGCTCGCCGGCGCGCTTCCGCTGGCCCTGGAGAAAGGCGTCGGATCCATCAAACCAAGGGTGCCATAGGCCGCCCTGGTCGTCGGTCCGGCCGCCCCGCCCTGGCCGTCATGGCCCGGGGCGGGGCGACGCCGTCCGCGGCTTACGAGAAGCGGTACGGCGGGCCGGCCTTCTTCATGTCGGCGGCGTACTGCTTGAGGATGTCGATCACCCGCTTGCTGCGCGGGCTCTGCTCGGCGATCTCGTCCCAGAACTTGTAGGCCTCGTCCTCCACCGTCTTCCACTCGGCGTCGGGGATGGTGGTCAGCTTCATCTTCGTGCCGTTGACCCGCAGCCGCGCCTCGCCCCCCCAGTACCAGTGCAGGCGGTAGTAGTGGGAGCTGTCGATGCACAGCATGAACAGGGTCTTCAGGTGCTCCGGCAGGGCGGTCCACTTCTCGGTGTTGGCGAAGTAGGAGCCGCTCCAGGCGCCCGAGATGTTGTTGGTCAGGAAGTACTGGCAGACGTCGGCCCAGCCGACGGTGTAGTCCTCGGTGATGCCGGACCAGGCGATGCCGTCGAGCTCGCCGGTCTGCACCGCCACCTGGACGTCCTCCCACGGCAGGGTCACCGGCACCACGCCGAAGCGCGAGAGGAAACGGCCGGCGGTGGGGAAGGTGAAGACCCGCTTGCCCTTGAGGTCGTCGAGGCTGTTGATGGGGTCCTTGGTGGCGAAGTTGCAGGGATCCCAGGCCCCGGCCGACAGCCAGGTCACGCCGTCGACCTCGCCGTAGGCCTCCTGCCAGATCTCCTTCAGGCCGTAGGTGTGGAACAGGGTCGGCACGTCCAGGCTGTAGCGGGTGGCGAACGGGAAGTAGCCGCCGAACACCGCGACGTCCACCGGGGCGGCGATGGAGTCGTCGTCGCTCTGCACGGCGTCGATCACCCCCTGCTGCATCGCCCGGAACAGCTCCCCGGTGGGGACGAGCTGGTCGGCGTAGTAGAGCTCGATCACCATCTCGCCGTTGGCGACCTTGTTGAAGGCGTCGATGGACGGCTTGATCACGTGCTCGCCCAGCGCCGGCCCGGCGTAGGTCTGCAGGCGCCACTTGATGGGCCCGGACTGGGCGTGCACGGCGGGCGCGGCGAGGGCGGTGGCGCCGGCGGCGGCGGCCCCCTTCAGCAGATCGCGACGGTTGGTCATGCTCTCGTGCCTCCTTGAGGATGGTCTGCGCGTTGGACGGAAACGGAGCGCCGCCGCCGCCCCGGCCCCGGCGCGGCGGGTGGGCGGCGGGTGGGCGGCCTAGCGGCCGTAGACCTGGGCGGGAAGCCACAGGGCCAGTTGCGGGAAGGCGGTGACCAGGCCCAGCGCCAGCACCATGACCAGCGCGAAGGGCACGATGGACTTGTAGATGTCCATCAAGGTGATCTCCGGCGGGGCCATGGCCCGCATCAGGAACAGGTTGTAGCCGAAGGGCGGCGTAATGTAGGCGATCTGGCAGGTGATGGTGTAGAGCACGCCGTACCACACGAGGTCGAAGCCCAGCGCCCCCACCAGCGGCACGAACAGCGGCGCCACGATCACCAGCATCGCCGTGTCGTCGAGGAAGGTGCCCATCACCAGGTAGGTGAGCTGCATCAGGATCAGGATCTCCCACGGCCCCAGGCCGAGCTCGCCGATGAACAGCCCCTCGATCGCCTTGACCGCGCCCAGCCCGTCGAAGACGGCGCCGAAGCACAGGGCGGCCAGGATGATCCACATGAACATGCAGGTGACGATCAGCGTCTTGCTGACGGTGTCGTGGACCACCCGGGCCGTCAGCCGCCCCTTGACCAGCGCCGCCAGCGTCGCCGCCAGGGCGCCCACGGCGGAACTCTCCACCAGGCTGGTGAAGCCCATCAGGAACAGCCCGGTCATCACCAGGAAGATCGCCAGCGGCAGGATGCCGGCGTGCAGCAGGCGCAGCCGGTCGGCCAGCGGCATGCGGCGTTCCTCCGGCGGCAGCGGCGGCCCCAGCTCCGGCTGCAGCTTGCAGCGCACCACCACGTAGAGGATGAACAGGGCGGCCATCAGCAGCCCCGGCACCACCCCGGCCAGCCACAGCGCGCCGACGGGCTGGCGGGCGATCATGCCGTACAGCACCAGCACCACGCTGGGCGGCACCAGGATGCCCAGCGAACTGCCGGCCTGGACCACGCCGGTGATCATCAGCTTGTCGTAGCCGCGGCGCAGCAGCTCGGGCAGGGCGATGGTGGCGCCGATGGCCATGCCGGCGACGCTCAGCCCGTTGATGGCGGAGATCACCACCATCAAGAGGATGGTGCCGATGGCGAGCCCGCCGCCCAGCGGCCCCATCCACACGTGGAACATGCGGTAGAGGTCCTCGGCGATGCCCGATTCCGACAGCATGTAGCCCATGTAGACGAACAGCGGCAGGGTCAGCAGCGGGTACCACTTCATCAGCTTCATGGCGGCGCTGAAGGGGAGCTGCGAGCCGCCGTCGCCCCACAGCAGCAAGGCCGCGGCCGCGCCGACGAAGCCGATCACCGCGAACACCCGCTGCCCCGTGATCATCAGCGCCATCATCGACGCGAACATCAGGAGCCCGATCATCTCGTAGCTCACGACGGCTCCTCCCCGGTCGCCGCGTCACCCTCCAGGGGCACGCCGCGCAGCCGTGCCACGTCGGCGATCAGGATGGCGACCGCCTGCAGCAGGGTCAGCAGGATGCCGACGCACATGACGATCTTGATGGGCGCCATGTAGGGTCGCCACGCCGAGTAGCTGCGCTCGCCGTACTGCAGCGCGTACGCGGTGCTCGACACGCCGCCGTACAGCAGGAGCACCAGGAAGGCGATCATGAAGCCGATGGTCGCGGTGTCGACGGCGATCCGCGTGCGCGGCCGCCAGGTCCCGTACAGCAGGTCCATGCGCACATGCGCGTTGGCCTGCAGCGCATAGGCGCCGCCCAGCAGGAAGTACGCAACCATCATGAACTGCGAGACTTCCAGCGACCACAGCGGCGGGATGAAGAAGGCTTTGGTGAACGATGAATACAAAAGAACGCCGGCCATCGCGAACACGGAATACATCACGACGTAGCCAACCCATCGGCTGGTCTTGTTCACGGCGTTGACATAAGCGACCAGGAATCTTGGCATAAGATCGATGCGCCCCCCGTTCAGACGGTGATGAATACCGACGCAATAGCGGAGGCCGGGATGGGCCGCCGCCAGAGTATCGCTGAACTGCACACGACCGCGTCCGGCGGCGGCGGCGGGCCTTGACTGGCCGCCGATCCCTCCGTCCACAATCCTGCGGGGCACGAGTTTTATTGTTGCTCTGCAACAAAGCATGCCTGGGAATTCAGGGGCGGTCAAGCCGGCGTTCCCGCGCCCTCCGGGCACGCCCGGCGCCGGCGATTGCGATGGGTCAACGCGAACATCACAAAACGGTAATATGGTAGGCGGAGCAAGGGTGACGACCGGCGGCGCGGGCGCGCCGGACAGGTCTGCGCCATGGCGTCGTCACGGCGGAGGAGGCCAGCCCATGAGATCCCGTCACCCGGACGATGCGGCCGCGCCGATGGACCGGCGCACCCTGCTCGCCCTTTCCGCCGCCGCCGCCGCGGGCCTCGCCGCGGGTGCCGCCGGTGCCACGCTGGCGGCACCGCCCGCCATGGCCGCGCCGGCGCCGCCCGGCGGACGGGTGCGGACCGCCGCGCGCATCGTCATCGCCGGTGCCGGGGCCGCCGGGCTGGCCACCGCGGCACGGCTGGCCGCCCGGCTCGACGGCGCCACGATCATCCTGGTCGACGACCGCCGGGAGCATTTCTACCAGCCCGGCTTCACCCTGGTCGGCGCCGGCCTGAAGCCCCGGGGCTACGTGGTGTCGGCCACCGCCGACCATGTGGCGCCCGGGGTCGACCGGGTGGAGGAGCGGGTCGCCGAGTTCGACCCCGAGGGCAAGGCCGTGGTCACCGACCGCGGCCGCCGCATCGCCTACGACGCCCTGGTCGTGGCCACCGGCCTGCAGCTCGACTACACGGCGATCGAGGGCATGGACACGGCGCTCATCGGCAGGGACGGGCTGGGCAGCGTCTATGGCGGGCCGGACGCCGCGGCCGCGACATGGGGCGCGATGGCCCGCTTCGTGGAGCGCGGCGGGGTCGGCCTGTTCGGCCGGCCGGCCACCGAGATGAAGTGCGCCGGCGCCCCGCTGAAATACGCCTTCATCACCGACGACCGGCTGCGCCGCCACGGCACCCGCGGCCGCGCCCGGCTGGTCTACGCCGCCCACACCGCGTCCCTGTTCAGCGTTCCCATCGTCGCCGAGAAGGTCCGGATGCTGTTCCGCGACCGCGGCGTCGAGGTGGTCCACGACCACGTGATGACCGCCATCGACCCCGGCCGCAGGGTCGCCACCTTCGCCACCCCGTCGGGTCCGGCAGAGATCGGCTACGACTTCGTCAACGTGATCCCGCCCATGCGCGCCCCGGCGGCGGTGCGCGACAGCGCCCTGCGCTGGCAGAGCGGTCCCTGGGCCGGCGACGGCTGGATCGAGGTGGACAAGGCCACCCTGCGCCACGCCCGCTACCCCAACGTCTTCGCGGTGGGCGACGTCGCCGGCGTGCCCAAGGGCAAGACCGCGGCCAGCGTCAAGTGGCAGGTGCCGGTGGCGGTCGACCACCTCGTCGCCGACCTCGCCGGAGGAACCTCGGACCTCGTCTACACCGGCTACACCTCGTGCCCGCTGATAACCCGGCTGGGCCGGGCCATGCTGGTGGAGTTCGACTACGACAACAACCTCACGCCCTCCTTCCCCGGGGTGATCGCCCCGCTGGAGGAGCTGTGGGTCACCTGGGTGATGAAGACCATCGCGCTCAAGCCGACCTACATGGCGATGCTGCGCGGCCAAGCCTGAGGGAGACGACCATGCAGGACCTCGAACCCCTGGTGATCCTGGCGGTGCTGCAGGAGATGATGGGGCCGCTGCTGTGGCTGGTCGCCGGCGCGGCGGCGACCGGCTTGGCCGGTCTGGCCGCGGTGCTCCTGCACGAGCGCCAGCTCGCCAGCCGGCGGCTGGTGCGTTCGGAGGCGGTGGGCGTGCTGGGCGGCTTCGCCGCGCTGTGGCTAATGGCGACGGTGACCCACTCCGGCTTCACCGACGCCGGCGGCCCCGTCGACTGGCTGCTGATCGGTGTCATCTGGGGGGCGGGGCTGGTCGGCGGCACCGTGCTCGCCTACGCCGTGCAGGGGCTGGCGGCATGGCGGTCCTCCCACCGCTGACGCGCCCGCACGGGAAAACGCCGACCGCTCGGGAATAATCGGGCGGGAACGGGGTCCACACCGGGGACAGGACACCACCCCCGGAGCAGTCCCCATGGTTCTTCCCCACCGGTCGACCCTTCGCGCGGCCGGCTGTGCCGCCGTGATCGCCGTCGGCGCCACGGCGGCGCTGCCGCTGGCCGCCCACGACGCCGCGGACCATCCGCCGTCCCATGGCGCGGAGCCGGCGCGCGGCGGTCCGGACGCCGCCTTTCTCACCGCCAACGACGGGGCCATGGCGGCGATGATGGAGGCCATGGCGGTGGCCCCCACGGGCGACGTCGACCGCGACTTCGTCGCGATGATGGTGCCCCACCACCAGGGTGCCGTCGACATGGCACTGATCTTTCTCCGCTTCGGGCAGGACGAGCGGTTGAAGCGGCTGGCCCAGGAGATCATCGTCACCCAGCGCCAGGAAATCGCCGCCATGCGGCTCGCCGTTGCCGAAAGCCCGGTCGGCGCGTCCGGCGGCCGGCTCCATCCGGACGGGGAGTAGGACGATGACTCGGAATCTGCGCTCCCTGCCGCTGCTGGCCGCAGCACTTCTGTCCTCGTCGGTCGCCCTGGCCGGCCAGGTTCCCGGCGCCGCCGCCGCACCCGATGTCCCGGTGAGCCACCGCGACCGCGTCTACGCCGCCGAACAGTTCTCGAACACGGTCTCGGTCACCGACCCCGCCGACAACCGGCTGCTCGGCCTCATCCGCCTGGGCGAACCGCAGCCGCGCAACCTGAGCCCGCTCTACCGCGGGCAGGTGCTGGTGCACGGCATGGGCTTCTCGCCCGACCACCGGACGCTCGCCGTCGTCTCCGTCGGCAGCAACGCGGTGAGCTTCATCGACACCGCCACCAACACGGTCAAGCACACGACCTATGTCGGCCGGTCGCCCCACGAGGCCTTCTTCACGCCCGACGGGCGCGAGGTCTGGGTGACCGTCCGCGGCGAGGACTACGTCGCCGTCCTCGACGGCACCACCTACCGCGAGACGGCGCGCATCCCGGTTCCTCCCGGACCGGGCATGCAGATCTTCTCGCCGGACGGCCGCTACGGCTACGTGTGCTCGTCCTTCACGCCGGAGACGGTGGTGATCGCGACGGCCGACCATTCCATCATCGGCCGGGTGAAGCAGGAGAGCCCGTTCTGCCCCGACATCGCGGCGACGCCCGACGGCGGCCAGGTGTGGCTGACCCTGAAGGACGTGGGCCGGACCATGGTGTTCGACGCCCGGCCGCCGTTCGGCGTGCTGCGCACGCTCGACACCGGGCCGATCACCAACCACGTCAACATCGCGCGCACACCGTCCGGCACCTTCGCCTACGTGACGGTGGGCGGGCTGAACCAGGTCAAGGTGTTCCGCACCGACGACTTCTCGCCGGTCGCGACCATTCCCGTCGGCCGGCTGCCGCACGGCCTGTGGCCGTCCGGCGACGGCAGCCGGATCTACGTCGGGTTGGAGAACGACGATGCCCTCGCCGTGATCGACACCGCCTCCAACAGCGTCGTCGCCACCGTTCCCATCGGCCAGGCGCCGCAGGCCCTCACCTATGTCCCGAACGCCGTGCCCGACGGCGACGGGCTGCAGAACCTGCAGCCACTCGGCACCGCCGGCGCGGCGGCGCGCTTCGAGCTGGCGGCCCCGGCCGGCCGGGAGGGGGCGGCGGCCACGCCGGCCACCAGCGTTGCCCTCTTCGACCAGGGCCTGTCGCAGGTGCTGCAGGCTTCGGTGAGCGGCCTGGAGCCGGCGAGGCCCTACGTGCTCGCGCTGGCGGCGCGCCCCGACGGCGGCGGTCCGCTGCAGCCGCTCTCCGATTTCATGACCAACCCGGCGGGGGCGGCCATCGTCAACGCCGTCGGGCCGATCCGCCAGATCGTGCAGGGCGACGCCCAGACGCCGAAGCGCTTCCTGGTCATCGCCGCGGGAACCGCCGATGAGCCGGGGGCGCCGGTCCAGGTCCAAGTCCAGGTCCAGGTCCGGTGACCGGTGGGGCCCCGCGCGCCGCGCCGCCGGACGGCCGGCCATGAGCGACATGATGCGGCTGATCGAGCCGGTGATCCCGGCGCTGCGGCGCTACGCGCGGTCCCTGACCCGGGACCGTGCGGCCGCCGACGACCTCGTCCAGGACTGCCTCGAGCGCGCCATCTCCCGTTGGCACCAGTGGCGCCGTGACGCCAGCGTCCGCACCTGGATGTTCGCGATCCTCCACAACCTCGCGGTCAACCGCCAGCGCGACATCCGGCGCCGCCGCGAGGAGGTGGCGGTCGACGACGCCGACGAGGCCCTGCTGGCGCGGCCGCCGACCCAGGAGGCGGCGCTGCGCTACCGCGATCTGGGCCGGGCGCTCGCCACCCTGTCGGCGGAGCAGCGCAGCGTCCTCCTGCTGGTGTCGGTGGAGGACCTGTCCTACGCCGAGGTGGCGGCGGTGCTGGGCATCCCCATCGGCACCGTCATGTCGCGCCTGGCCCGGGCGCGCGAGAAGCTGTTGCGGGCCGTCGAGGACGACGGCGAGACGCGCGTCCCCAAGGGCGTGCCTTTGCGGAGTGTCAAATGAGCGTGCCGCCGATCTCCGAGGACGATCTCCACGCCTACGTCGACGGGGCGCTCGACGCCCGGCGACAGGCCGACGTGGGGGCCTATCTCGATGCCCATCCCGAGGTGGCCCGGCGGGTGGCGCTCTACCGGGCGCAGCGCGACGACCTCAGGGCGATGCTCGCCCCCGTGGCCGAGGAGCCGGTCCCGCCGGAGCTCAACCTCGCCCGGCTGGTCGACGCGCGGCGGGTGCGTCTGGCGTGGTGGCGCCAGGCCGCCGCCGCGGTGCTTCTGCTGGTCGCCGGTGGCATCGGCGGCTGGTCGCTGAACACGGCGCTCGGCCCACCGCGGGAGGGCATCGCGGCGCTGGCCGCCGAGGCGGCGGACAGCTACCGCGTCTACGTGCCGGACCGCGCCCGGCCGGTCGAGCTGCGCGACGCCGAGCGGGCCGAACTGGTGGCCTGGGCGTCGCACCGTCTGCGGCGGCCGGTGAGCGTCCCCGACCTGTCGGCGGCGGGCTACCGCTTCATGGGTGGGCGCCTGGTGGCGACGCCGCATGGACCGGCCGTCCTTTTCATGTACGACGACGACCGTGGCACGCGCCTGGTGATGCTGGTGCGCCCCATGGCGAGCGACCGCGACACGCCGATGTCGCAGCACACGCGCGGAGCGCTGACCGGCTTCGCCTGGTCGGCGGACGGGATCGGCTACAGCCTCGTCGGCCCGCCCGCGGCGGCGGTGCTTCACCCGATCGCCGACACCGTGCGCCGGCAGATCGGATGAGCCGGAGCGGCGAAATTTTCCGGCGCCGGGAATATCCGGCGCCCGCCGGCGTCACTCCTTCGGCCGATGTCGGCCGAAGGAGAAGTACCATGCACGCCATTACCCATCCGTTGCTCGCCGCCGCCTTCCTCGTCGCCGCCACGGCGTTCGCCGCCGACGCCCCGACAAGGATCGGCGACACCGCCAAGGGCATGACGCTGGTCGACGCCAAGGGCATGACCCTCTACGTGTTCGACAAGGACACCGGCGGGCAGTCCGCCTGTTCCGGTCCCTGCGCGGTGAACTGGCCGCCCCTGCTCGCCGCACCCGGCGCGTCCGGCGGCGCCGACTACACCGTCGTCGCCCGCGGCGACGGCACGGCCCAGTGGGCCTACAAGGGCCGCCCGCTCTACACCTGGAAGAACGACAAGAAGCCCGGCGACATCACCGGCGACGGCTTCCTGAACAACACCTGGCACGTCGCCACGCCGTAACCCGGCATCCGCCGCCTACCGTGACAGGAGCAGGGCGGCGAGCAGCAGCAGCAGCACGCCGCCGGCGGAGACCGCCAGCACCCGCGGGTTCCACAGGGTGCCGGCGGTCGTCCGTGCGGAGGGCGTCGCGGTGGCGACCGCGGCCGGGCCGCCGGCCGTCGGGGCGCCCGCGTCCGGCGCGCGGCCGACCCGGGCCCCGAACCGGGTGAAGAACTCGCCGGCCAGCTTGCGCGCGGTGGAGTCGATCAGCCGCCCGCCGAGCTGCGCCAGCTTGCCGCCGACATCCGCCTTGACCGCGTAGCGCAGCACGGTGGCGGCGCCGCCGTCCGCCTCCTCCAGGGTGACCGCCGCGCTGCCCTTGGCGAAGCCGGCCGGCCCGCCCTTGCCCTCGCCGCGGATGGTGTAGCCGCGCGGCGGATCGCGGTCGGACAGGGTCACCGCGCCCTGGAACGTCGCCTTCACCGGGCCGACGGCGAGCTGGACGGTGGCCGTCATCGCGTCGTCGGCGGTCTTCTCCAGGCTGCGGCAGCCAGGGATGCAATCGCGCAGGATCTCCGGGTCGTTCAGCGCGGCGTACACCGCGTCGCGCGGTGCGGCGATCCGCTCGTCACCGGTCATCTCCATGGGGGGCTCCTCGGGTCGGGGGATCAGGCGGCGGCCGACGGGCACGCCGCCGCCCGGGCGTCCGTGCGGCGGCGGTCCTGGACGATCTCGGCCAGGATCGACAGGGCGATCTCGTCCGGGGTGATGGCGCCAAGGTCGAGTCCGGCCGGTGCCTTGACCCGGTCCAGCGCCTCCGCCGGAACGCCGTCCTCGGCCAGCCAGCCGCGCAGGGCGGCCCACTTGGCGCGGCTGGCGACGAAGGCGACGCGCCGCTCGCCGGCCTCCAGCGCCTCCTTCAGCCGCTCCTGGTCGCCGCGGCCCTGGGTGGCGACCACCACCCAGCGCTCGGCGTTGGCGGGCAGGGCGGCGAACCCGGTGGCGTGGCGCAGGCCGGCGGGCAGCGCCGCGGCCTCGGCCTGGTCGGCCACCACGGCCACCGCGAAGCCGGTGCGCCGGCCGAGGTCGGCCACCGCCAGCCCGACCGGCGACAGCCCGGCCACCACCAGCATCGGCCGTGGCAGCATGGGCTCCAGGAAGATGTCCAGTGTGCCCCCGGACGGGCAGTGGCTGCGGTGGTACTCGCGCCCGGGCTGCAGCAGCCCGCCCTGGCGGCGGGCCTCCTCGATCTCGTCGGACGGCACCACCGAGATCAGGCGGGCCTGGCCGTCGCCCAGGCACTGCGCGGCGGCGCGGCGCACCGCGCCCTGGGCGCAGCCGCCGCCGACCCAGCCGTGGATCGCCCCGTCGCCGGTGACCACCGCCTTGGCCCCGGCCTTGGCGGCGGTGGCGGCGACGGTGCGCACCACGGTGGCCACCACGAAGGGCGTGCCGGCGTCGGTCAGGGCGGCGATCCAGGCGTGGGGGTCGTGGGGCGCTGCGGCGGTGTGGCTTCCGCTCATGGCTCAGATCCTCGCGAGGTACGGTTCCAGCGCGCACAGGCTGTCCAGGGAATGGGCCGGTGCGAACAGGTCGACGTGGGGCAGGGCGGCCCGCATGCCGGCGGCGTCGGGCGTGTAGCCGCGCCGGCCGGCCATGGGGTTGAGCCAGGCGATGCGCCGGGTGCGGCGGCGCAGGGCGGCCATCTCCCGCCCCAGCCGCGCCGGGTCGCCGGTGTCGTAGCCGTCGGAGAACACGATCACCGCGGTGCGCCCGTCGACCACCCGGGCGGCGTGCTCCCGGTTGAAGGTGGCGAGGCAGTCGCCGATGCGCGTGCCGCCGGACCAGCCCCGGGCGATCAGCGCCAGCCGGTCCACGGCGCGTCCCGGGTCGCGGTCGGCGAGCGCCGGCGACACGTGGATCAGCCGGGTGTGGAAGACGAAGGCCTCGGCCCGGCGCAGGTGGCACAGCACGGCGTGCATGAAGCGCACGAAGAAGGCGGTGTAGGGCTCCATCGAGCCGGACACGTCGAGGATCAGCACCACCCCCAGGGGCTGCGGCCGGGGGCGGCGGAACAGCCGGTCGAGGGGCTCGCCGCCGCGGCCGATCGAGCGGCGGATGGTCGCCCGCAGGTCGAGGACGCGGCCCTCCCTGGCCTTGCGCATGCGGCGGGTCACGGTCGCGAGCATGCGCCGGGCCAGCCGCTCGGCCAGGGCGTGGGCGCGGGCCAGCTCCTCCGGGTCGCGCAGGGTGCGCAGGTCGCGCCGCTCCACCGAGTCCGCCTCCGCCGCCCCGCCGCGCCGGCCGCCTTCGGCCGGGGTTCCCGTGTCGCGCCCGCGCTCGACCCGGTCGGGCAGGCCGTTGGGGGCGCCGGCCGGCGCGGCCAGGTCCATGAGCGTGCGGGTGCCGCGGCTGGACGGCGGCGGCGCGCCCGCCACCCGGACGGCCTGGCGCACGCCGTGGCCCAGCCAGTGGGCGTCGAACAGGGCGTCGAAACGCTGCCACTCCGTGCGCCGCCCGCACAGCAGGTGGCGCAGCGCTTGGCGCAGCGGGGCCGGGCGCCCCAGGTCGAGGGCGGCCATGGCGCGCAGCGCGTCCGCCGCTTCCGCCGGGCCGACGGGGAAGCCGTTGCGGCGCAGCACGGCGAGGAAGCCGGCGAGACGGCGGCGCGGGGCGTCCATCGGTCTCACCCCGCCCGCGCGGCGATCTTGGCCGCCAGCTCCGGCGCCACGGCGGCGCGGTCCTCCCGGGTCTTCAGCAGGCAGAGCAGGGTGGCGTGCAGCGCCTCCGGCGCGGCGCGAAGATCGGCGATGCCGAGCCCCATCAGGGCGCCGGCCCAGTCCAGCGTCTCGGCCACGCCCGGCACCTTGCGCAGGTCCTCGCGGCGGATGCGGGCCACGAAGCGGGCGACGGCGTGGGCGAGCGCCCCGTCGATCCCGGGCAGGCGGGCCAGCAGGATCTGCGCCTCGCGCCCCTCGTCGGGGTAGTCGATCCAGTGGTAGAGGCAGCGCCGGCGCAAGGCGTCCGACAGCTCGCGCGTGCCGTTGGAGGTCAGCACCACCCGGGGCACGGTGCGCGCGGTGATGGTGCCCAGCTCCGGCACGGTGACCTGGAACTCCGACAGCACCTCCAGCAGAAAGGCCTCGAAGGCCTCGTCGGCGCGGTCCACCTCGTCGATCAGCAGCACCGCGGGAACCGGCGAGCGGATCGCCGCCAGCAGCGGCCGCTCCAGCAGGAAGGCCTCGGAGAAGACGTGGCGTTCCACCGCGTCGGCGTCGGCGCCGCGCCCCTCATGGGCGCGGATGGCGATGAGCTGGCGCTGGTAGTTCCATTCGTAGAGGGCGCCGGAGGCGTCCAGCCCCTCGTAGCACTGGAGGCGGATCAGCGGCGCCTGGTGGACCGCCGCCAGCGCCTTGGCGACCTCGGTCTTGCCGACCCCCGCCTCGCCCTCCAGCAGCAGGGGGCGGCTCAGGTGGTCCATCAGCGCCAGCGCCAGGGCCAGCGAGTCGTCGGCGATGTAGCCGGCGCCGCGCAGTCCCTGGGCGATGGCGTCGGTGGCGATGCTCATGGGGGGTCCGGGACGGGGCAGGGCGGTGCCGCTCCGGCCGCCCTCTCCCATCCCGGGAGAGGGCGCGCCGGGACTAGCCATGCAGCCCCGCCCGTTCCGCCGCGGCCCAGATCCGCCACGCGTCATGGGGCATCTGGATGTGGCCCAGCGCGAAGGGGGCGAAGGCGTCGTTCACCGCGTTGGAGAAGCAGGGCACGCTGCCGACGTTGGGGCTTTCGCCCACCCCCTTGGCGCCGATCGGGTGGTGGGGCGAGGGGGTGACGGTGAAGTCGGTCTCCCATTCCGGCGTCTCGACCGCGGTGGGGATGAAGAAGTCCAGGAAGCTGGCGTTCTTCACGTTGCCGGTCTCGTCGTAGGCGATCTCCTGGCCCATGGCGATGGCGTAGCCCTCGGTCAGGCCGCCGTGCACCTGGCCCTCGATGATCATCGGGTTGATCCGGGTGCCGCAGTCGTCCAGCGCGTAGAAGCGGCGCACGACGGCCACCCCGGTGTCGACGTCGATGTCCATCACGCAGACATAGGCGCCGAACGGATAGGTCATGTTGGGCGGGTCGTAGTAGCTGGTCGCCTCCAGCCCCGGCTCCAGGTTGGGTGGCGGCGCGTTGTAGGCGGCCCAGGCGATCTCCTTCATGGTCTTGAACGTCTCGGGCAGGCCCTTGACGCGGAAGCGGTCGACGTCCCACTCCAGGTCGTTGTCGTGGACCTCCAGCAGGTGGGCGGCGATCATCTGGGCCTTGGCGCGGATCTTGCGTGCCGCCACCGCCGTGGCCGCGCCGGCCACCGGTGTGGAGCGCGAGCCGTAGGTGCCGAGCCCGTAGGGGGCGGTGGAGGTGTCGCCCTCCTCGATGGCGATGAGGTCGGCGTCGATGCCCAACTCCGTGGCGATGATCTGGGCGTAGGTGGTCTCGTGGCCCTGGCCCTGGCTCTTGGTGCCCATGCGGGCGATCACCGACCCGGTGGGGTGGATGCGGATCTCGGCGCTGTCGAACATGCCGACGCCCAGGATGTCGCAGTTGCGGCTTGGCCCGGCCCCGACGATCTCGGTGAAGAACGACACGCCGATGCCCATCAGCGTGCGCGTCTCGCCGCGCCGGAAGGCCTCCAGCCGGACCGCCTGCTCGGCGCGCAGGGCGCCGTAGTCGACCGCCGCCACCGCCTTGGCCATGGCGGCGGGGTAGTTGCCGCTGTCGTACTCCCAGCCCAGCGCCGACCGGTAGGGAAACTGGTCCGGCTGGATGAAGTTCTTCAGGCGCAGCGCCACCGGGTCCATGCCGAGACGCCGGGCCAGGATGTCCATCGCCCGCTCGATCATGTACGCCGCTTCGGTGACGCGGAAGGAGCAGCGGTAGGCGACGCCGCCCGGCGCCTTGTTGGTGTAGACGCCGTCGACCGTCAGATGGGCGACGGGAATGTCGTAGCTGCCGGTGCAGATGTTGAAGAACCCGGCGGGGAACTTGGTGGGGTCGGCGCAGGCGTCGAAGGCGCCGTGATCGGCCAGCACGTGGGCGCGCAGGCCGAGCAGCCGGCCGTCCTCGGTCGCCGCCAGCTCGCAGGTCATGTGGTAGTCGCGGGCGAAGGAGGTGGTGGAGAGGTTCTCGATGCGGTCCTCCACCCATTTCACCGGCACCCCCAGCACGATCGAGGCGACGACGGCGCAGATGTAGCCGGGGTAGGCGCCGACCTTGTTGCCGAAGCCGCCGCCGATGTCGGGGGCGATGACCCGCACCTTGTGCTCGGGGATGCCGGACAGGATGGAGGCGACGGTGCGGATGACGTGGGGCGCCTGGAAGGTGCCCCACAGGGTCAGCTCGCCGCGGATCTTGTCCATCGAGGCGACAGCGGCGCAGGTCTCCAGCGGGCTCGGGTGGGTGCGGTGGTAGGAGATCAGCTCCTTCACCGTCACCGGTGCGGCGGCGAAGACGTCGTCGGTGCCGGCCCGGTCGCCGACGTCCCAGGTGAAGATGTGGTTGTGGTGGCGCCGCGCCCCATGCGCCCCCTCGGTCTTGCCGGCGAGGTCCTCGCGCAGCACCGGGGCGTCTTCGGCCATGGCCTGGAAGGGATCGACCAGGACCGGCAGGTCCTCGTACTCGACCTCCACCAGTTCGACCGCGTCGGCCGCGATGTAGCGGTCCTCGGCGATGACGAAGGCGACCTCCTGGTTCTGGTAGAGCACCTTCTCGTCGGCCAGCACCGCCTGGACGTCGCCGGCCAGGGTCGGCATGTAGTGGAGGCCGAGCGGCTTCAGGTCGGCCGCCGTCAGCACCGCCTTGACGCCGGGCAGGGCCAGCGCCGCCGTGGCGTCGATGGATCTGATGCGGGCGTGGGCGTAGGGGCTGCGCACGAAGTCGCCGTGCAGCATGCCCGGCAGCTTGACGTCGTCGACGTAGGTGCCCTTGCCCTGGATGAACCGGGCGTCCTCGGTGCGGCGCCGCGCGCAGCCGATGCCCTTCAGGTTGGCCTCGCGCTCCTCGCGCGGCACGGTCATGTCGTTCATTACTCTGCGGCCTCCAGTTGCTGGGCGGCGGTGAGGGCGTCGGCCGCCTGGCGGATCGCCTTGACGATGTTCTGGTAGCCGGTGCAGCGGCACAGGTTGCCGGCGATGCCCATGCGGATCTCGGCGTCCGTCGGGTCCGGGTTCTCCTGGAGCAGCCGGTACGCCCGGGTGATCATCCCCGGGGTGCAGAACCCGCATTGCAGGCCGTGGGCGTCGCGGAACGCGGTCTGCAGCGCGTGCAGCGTGCCGTCGGCCGCCGCCATGCCTTCGATGGTCAGCACCGCGCCACCGTCGGCCTGGACGGCGAACACGGTGCAGGCCTTCACCGAGCGGCCGTCGAGGTCGACGGTGCAGGCGCCGCAGTGGCCGGTGTCGCAGCCCACGTGCGGGCCGGTGAGGTTCAGGGTTTCGCGCAGCAGGTGGACGAGGAGGAGGCGGTCCTCGACCTCGGCGGTGACCGGCGTGCGGTTCACGGTCAGGGACACGGTGCGTCGGGCCATGGGGAACCTCTCAGGCGGCGCGGGCCAGCGCGGTGGCGATGGCGCGGCGGACGATGACGGCGCCGGCGGCGGTGCGGTAGGCGGCCGGACCCCGGCCGTCGCTGGCCGGCTGCATCACGGCGCCGGCGATCTCGGCGGCCCGTGCCGCCGCCGCGGCGTCGCCGCTGGTGCCCAGCAGGGCGTCCCCGGCGGCCGCGACGAAGAGCGGCGTGTCGCCGAGGTTGGTCAGCGCCACCGCGGCGCTGGCGATGGTGCCGCCGGGGCGCGTCAGCACCACCGCGGCCGCCGCCGTGGCGTAGTCGCCGACCTTGCGTTTCAGCTTTTCGTACGCCCAGCCGTGGCCGGCCGGCGGCACGGCGATGCGCACCTCGGTGACGATCTCGCCGGGGTGCAGCGCGGTCACGTAGGCGCCCTCGTAGAAGGTGCGGGCGGACAGGGTGCGGGTGCCGGCCGGCCCGGCCGCGGTGTAGGCCGCGTCCAGGCACTGCATCAGGGCGGGCAGGTCGTTGCCGGGGTCACCGTTGGCGACGTTGCCGCCGACGGTGCCGCAGGCGCGCACCTGGGGATCGGCGATCGTCCGCGCCGCCTCGGCCAGGATGGGGCAGGCGGAGCCCAGCAGATCGGAGGCGATCAGCTCCTGCTGGGTGACGGCGGCGCCGATCACCAGCGTGTCGCCGTCGCGCCGGATCGCCTTGAGGTCGGGGATGCGGGCGATGTCGACCAGCGCCGAGGGCTGGGCGAGGCGCAGCTTCATCATGGGGATCAGGCTGTGGCCGCCGGCCAGGACCCGCGCGTCCTCGCCCAGCGTGGCCAGCAGGGCCACCGCCTCGGCCACGCTGGACGGCCGGTGGTAGTCGTAGCGTCCGGGAATCACCTGTCGCCTCCTCCTCCTGGCGCCGACGTTGTTGGGTCGACGCATTGCTTGTTGCGCCGATCATCGCGCCGGAAGGGGGAGGCGGGGACGGCCGCTGCACGAACGGGCAGGCCGGCTGCACGAACGAACGAACGGCGCCCGGGGTGTACGTGTACGTCAGACGAGCCAGGCGGCGTTGAAGGCGCCGGGGGGACCCCCGGTGAGCTCGATGGTGCCGCCGCCGTGGGTCAGCGTCAGGCCCGGACATGGTCGGCGCCGTCGCTGGCCTCGATGCAGGTCGCGGGTGCCCGTGCCCGGCCAGAGCGGGCCGGGGCGGACCTCCACGTCGACCCCGCCCCGATCAACGTTGCGTTGCCACAATCGGATGCGCACGGATGTCTGCGCTGTCAGACGCCGAGCGCCTGCTGCACCGAGAGGATGCGGCCGCGACTGACCGGCACCTCGCGCGGCGGCGAACAGGAGAGGCGCACCAGACCGTGGCTTCCGTGCCGGCGGAAGCCGGCGACGGCCGCCTTGCTGACGATGTGGCTGCGGTGCACGCGCAGGAAGCGCGCGGGGTCGAGGCGACGCTCCAGGTCGGAGATGGACAGGCCGCAGAAATAGGTGTCGGTGCCGTCGTAGAGATGGGTGTAGTGGGCATCGGCCGTGACGTAGAGGATGTCGGCGGGCCGCAGCAGAACGGTGACGCCGTTGCGCAGGGCGGGAATCCGGTCGTCGCCGGCGGCGGCACCGGCCGGCGCGACCGAGCCCGGTTCCGAGTCGCCCGGCGCCGGGTCGCCCGGTGCCAGGCCCGAGGATGGGGGCATCGCCGCCCGGTCGGGGACCAGCGCCAGCAGGAAGGCGGAGGAGATGAGGAACGCCACCACGGCGACGACGATGGCCAGCGCCTCCGCGGGGAGAACCGGCGAGTCGGCGGGCGATGCCGCCGCCAGGGCGGCGTGGCCGGCCGGGCCGAAGGTCACCGCCCACATCGCCGTGTAGTGCATGCCCGAGATGGCCAGCGCCATCGCCACGGCGGCCAGCACCAGCGGCGGCTTGCGGCCGCGTCCGAACGCCAGCCACAGAGACAGGAAGGCGGCGGCGACCGCGATCGCCACCGACGCCGCGACGACGGCCGGGGCGTGCCGCATGGCGCCGTGGACGCTGATCGCCGCCATGCCGAGGTAGTGCATGGTGGCGATCCCCAGACCCATGGCCAGGGAGGCGAGCGCCAGCCGCCCCAGCCCGGCCGGACCGGAGGCGGCGAGCACCACCGACACGCCGACCGCCAGGATCGCCGCCAAGGCCGACACCAGGGTGAGCAGCAGGTCGTACTGGATCTCGACCGGCAGCCTGAGGGCCAGCATGCCGACGAAATGCATGGTCCAGATGCCGGTGCCGAGGACGAACGCCGCCGCCGCCAGCGTCAGCCGGCGCCGGAACCCCGTCTCCACGGCGATGCTGCGGGCGAGCACGAGGCTGACATAGGCCCCCTGGACCGCCAGCAAGACCGACAACAGGACGAGCGTCGGATCGTAGCGCCCGATCAGCCCGGTCTCCTCCCATGGCGCCGTTGTGCCGTGTCACCGGGACCCGGGAGTCCCGGCGGGAGCGGGGTGGCGCCAACAATCCCGCAGGCCAATCAATAAATGGCGCATTTGCCTGGGGGTGCCAAGGGCGATGTGCCGACCGCGGCGCGCGGAAGGGCAGCGACGTCCGGCGGCCGAAGCCGGACCGGCACAACGAAACAGGGCGGCCGAAGCCGCCCTGCGCGTCACCGGAGGCCCGGTGAACCGATGGTCGCGATCATGCTCGTGCGATCGTGCGCACCCAATCCGGCCCGGAACGGCCCGCGTTGCGGGCGTCCCTCGACCCATGGGCTGTGGCGCCGATCAGGCGAGCTCGACGCGCTCCGCCTCGGGGCCCTTCATGCCCTGGCGCACCGTGATGCGGACGCGCTCGCCGTCCGCCAGGCCGCTCAGGCCGGACCGCTCGATGGCCTTGACGTGCACGAACACGTCCTTGCCGCCGCTGTCCGGGGCGATGAAGCCGAAGCCCTTGGTGGCGTTGAACCACTTGACGGTGCCGTCGACGACCTCGCCGCTGGATTCCCCACCGCCGCCGCCGCCGCCGCCGCCGTAGCCGCCGCCGTCATCCCAGCCGCCGCGGCGCTGGCCGCCGAAGGAGCCGCCGCTGCGCGCGGGGCGCGGACGATCACCCGTGGCGGTCGAGGTGTCGACCGAATGGAGAGCGGCCACCTGCGGGCCCTTCGGACCGCGCGACAGGTCGCACACGACAGTCGTGCCCTCGGGGAGCGCATCATGGCCGGAGAACTGGACGGCGGACGCATGCAGGAACGCGTCGGCGGACCCGTCTTCCGGGGTGACGAAGCCAAACCCCTTGTCGGGGTTGTACCACTTCACCGTGGCCGTGATGTTGCGCTGGGTGATCTCGGGGGCAGAGGCGCGGAAACCGCCGCGCGGCGAGCGATCGTACATCGAAGATCCATGAAAGCACTGACGTCGCCGCCCCACACCGGAACGGCTATGCAGACGATGCATGTAAAACCGGCCGGAAGCAATCGCGAATTCTCCGTTAACCCCGATGATTCGTCCGCGGAGGGCGGCCGCGGCCGGCCGGCGGGGGCGGGAAGCGACGGGAATCAAGAACTTGCGGGGAATCGGGCCGACCTATGGAATTTTTGTGACCCGTTCCCCATATCAGGCGCGTATGATGGATGGCGAAGAGGTGGGGTGTCGGTGCGCGAGACAGCCGGGGTTCCGGACTGCGAGGCGTGCGGCGCCTGCTGCGCGTTCTCCTGGGAGTGGCCGGCGTTCATCGGCCCGTTCGACGGCGACGGCATTCCCCGGCACCTCGTCGAGGGCGGCCGCATGCGGTGTGACGGTGATCGCTGCTCCGCGTTGTCCGGTACCATCGGCGAGTCCGTGTGGTGCCGGGTCTACGACGAGCGACCCCTGGTGTGCCGCGAGTTCGCCGCTGGCAGCGAGGCCTGCCACGCGGTGCGCCGCCATTTCGATCTGGACCAAGTTTTCGATCTGGACCAAGTGACGAAACCGATAGAAGGAGGGTGACATAGCCAAGCTCTACGACAAGGACCCGGTTCGCGAGGGACCGCGTCTCAACCGCGAGATCACGGCCCGCACCGTGCGCCTGGTCGGCGCCGACGGGGAGATGGTGGGCATCGTGTCGCTGCGCGACGCCTTCGACGCCGCCGCGGACGCCGAACTCGACCTGGTCGAGGTGGCCCCCCAGGCGGAACCGCCTGTCTGCAAGATCCTCGACTATGGCAAGTTCAAGTTCGAGGAGCAGAAGAAGGCCAACGAGGCGCGCAAGCGGCAGAAGACCATCGACCTCAAGGAGGTCAAGATGCGCCCGAACATCGACGATCACGACTACGACGTGAAGATGCGGGCGGCGTCGCGATTCCTCGAAGAGGGCGACAAGGTCAAGGTGACCATGCGCTTCCGCGGACGCGAGATGGCGCACCAGGACCTCGGCATGAAGGTGCTGATGCGGGTGCGCGACGGCCTCGACGACAAGGCCAAGGTCGAGCAGATGCCCAAGCTCGAGGGTCGGCAGATGATCATGGTGCTGGGGCCGCGCTGACGCGCGCTCCGGCCGGGCCGTGGGGGCGCCGCGACGGCGCCCCCACGGGCATGGTCCGGCCCGGCCCTCTCTCGGGCCCGGCGGCCGGTGCCCCACCGGGGCTCGGCGGTCGGTGCCCCACCGGGGCTCGGCGGTCGGTGCCCCACCGGGGCTCGGCGGTCGGCGATTGGCGGTCGGTGGTTGGCTGCCGGCGTTTTGGCAGGTGACGGGTGCGGCGGTTACGCCGCGGCGCCGCAGCATTTCTTGTACTTCTTTCCGCTGCCGCAGGGGCAGGGGTCGTTGCGGCCGACCTTCGGCGCGCTGCGCGGGCGCTGTCCCATGACCCCGTCGACGTACCACCAGCGGCCGTCGCGCCGGGCGAAGCGGCCGGTTTCGTGGTGGACGCAGTCCTTGCCCTGCATGCGGAACCGGGCGACGAACTCGACCTCGCCCGCGTCGTCCGTCTCGCCACCCGCGCTGACGGAGCGGACCTCCAGCCCGGTCCATTCGCTGTCCGCCGCCCACTGCGCGATCTCCGCGCGGTTGAAATCGGCGCGGGTCTCCGGCAGCAGGGTCTCCTCGATGTAGTCGATGTTCCCGGTGGCGAAGGCCGCGTAGCGCGAGCGCATCAGCGCCTCCGCCGTGGGGGCCGGAGTGGCGCCCGCGAGATAGGGTCCGCAGCAGGCGTCGAGGGCGCGGCCGGACCCGCAGGGGCAGTCGGTCATGGATTCAACACACCTCCGTGATGGAAGCGCCTGCATAGCGCAAGCGCGGGTCCGGGGCAAACCCCCCGGGGCGGCGGCGCGTCGCGTTTGACGCCTCCGCCGGAAGCGGGTAGGCCTGCCGTCGACGAAGCGACCACACCGGTCACGACGACCACTTCGGACAAGGGGTCCCCATGAACGCCCGCGACCGGGTGCTGGACGTGCACGAGCGTCCGGCACCGGCGACCCTGTTGCTGCTCAGCGTGCAGCACCTCTTCGCCATGTTCGGCGCCACCGTGCTGGTGCCGCTGCTCACCGGACTCAACCCGGCGGTGGCGCTGGTGACCAGCGGCGTCGGCACGCTGCTCTATCTGGCGTGCACCGGCTTCACCGTGCCGGCCTATCTCGGCTCCTCCTTCGCCTTCATCGGACCGCTGGTGGCCGCCGCCGCGGTCGGCGGCCCCGGCGGCGCGCTGCTCGGCGCCTTCGTCGCCGGCCTGGTCTACCTGGCCGTGGCCGCGCTGATCCGGGTGTTCGGGGTGCGCTGGCTGCTCAACCTGCTGCCGCCGGTCGTGGTCGGCCCGGTCATCGTGGTGATCGGCCTGGGGCTGGCCGGGGTGGCGGTCAAGATGGCCACCGGCACCGCGGCGGGCGGCCCCTACAGCCTGGCCCAGTTCCTGGTGGCGCTGTTCACGCTGGGCGCCATCTTCTTCTATTCCCTGGTGCTGCGGGGCTTCTTCACGGTGGTGCCGATCCTGCTCGGCATCCTCACCGGCTACGCCGCCGCCGCCGCCGCCGGCATGGTCGATCTCACGCCGCTCCAGGCGGCGCCGCTGCTGCGGGTGCCGGACTTCGCCCTGGCGTTCTCCGGCATGACCGAGGGGGTGGCGCCGCTGGCGGTTATCGTGATCGTCGCCCCGGTGGCGCTGGTCACCATGGCGGAGCACATCGGCGACCAGATCGTGCTGAGCCGGGTGGTCGGCCGCAACTTCCTGGCGGCGCCCGGGCTGCACCGCACCCTGCTCGGCGACGGGCTGGCGACCAGCGTCGCCGCGCTGCTGGGCGGCCCGCCCAACACCACCTATGGCGAGAACATCGGCGTCATGGCCATCACCCGGGTGTTCAGCACCTGGGTCATCGCCGGCGCCGCGGTGTGCGCCATCGTGCTGGGCTTCGTCGGCACGCTGAGCGCGTTCCTGCAGACCATCCCGACCGCGGTCATGGGGGGCGTGTCCATCGCCCTGTTCGGGGTCATCGCGTCGTCGGGCATCCGCACCCTGATCGAGGGCAAGGTCGACCTGGGCAACAAGCGCAACCTGCTGATCGCCTCGACCATCCTGGTGATCGGCATCGGCGGGGCCGAACTGCGGTTCTCCGAGGGCTTCACCATCTCGTCGATGGCGCTGTCGGCGCTGATCGGCGTGGTCCTCAACGCCGTCCTGCCCGGCCGCGGCAGCGGCGGCGACGTGGAGACGGTGCTGGCCAGCCACGGCTGACGCCGCCCCGCCGCCCCGGCCCGGCCCGGCCTGCGCGGACCGGTTCAGTCGAACAGCAGGCCCTGGCCGCGCTCCTTCAGGGGCGTGGCCCCGGCCACCGAGGCGATGAGATCGCCTGCCCCGGCGAACCGCCGGTTGGTGCGCGCCATCAGGACGCCGCCGGTGCGGGCCGTCAGCGCGGTGCGGGCCGCCGCCGGATCGCCGGCCACGGGGTCGACGATCTCCGCCACCACCTCGCCGGCGCGGACCGCGTCGCCCGGCGCCTTGCGGAAGCTCACCACCCCGGCGACCGGCGCCACGATGCGGTCGAGCCCGCTCAACGGCGTGGGCGAGCACCGCGGCGCGGGGGCCGGCCCGGGGTCGCCGGCGACCACGCCGTGGCGCATCAGAACCCGCAGCAGCGCCTCGGCGTCGCGTTCGGCCAGCGTGTCGCCGACGTCGGCCTGGCCGCGCAACTCGACCGTCACCGCCAGACAGGCCGGCGGGACCGGGCCCTCGCCGCCCAGCCGTTCCGCCAGGGTCCACCAGGGGGCCGAGCACGCCTCGTCGAACGGCCCGCCGCCGGACTCGCGGGCCAGCAGCACCACCTCGGCGCCGAAATCGGCGGCGAGACCGGCGGCGGCCGGCCACAACGCCTCGCCGGTGTAGATGTGGGGCACCGCCTCCAGGTCGCAGTGCAGGTCGAGCACCAGGTCGGCGTCCAGCGCCAGGCCGAGCAGGGCGTGGCGCAACGCCGCCACCTCGCCGCTGCCGGACGCGTCGTCCGCGGCGGCGTGGGCCTCGGCCAGGGCGGCGCGGATCGCCGCGACGTTGGCCGCGGGGTCGCCGCCCAGCCGGCCGCGGACCGTCTCCTCCACCGCGTCGGCCAGGCTGGCGAAGCCGCGGTTGAAGTTGCCTTCGCCGTCGAGGGCGTAGCGGCCGACCGGCGATCCCGCCACCACCTGGGACAGCCCCACCGGGTTCGCCACCGGCACCACCACGACCTCGCCGCACAGCGTGCCCGCGGCGGCGGCGGCGTCGAGCCGGCGCATCAGGTGATGGGCGACCAGCATGCCGGGGATCTCGTCGGCGTGCAGCGCCGCCTGGATGTAGGCCTTGGGGCGTGCGCCGGGGGTGCCGAAGCGGTGCACCGCCAGCACCCGGCGGGTGCCCGGCCGGCTGCCCGCCAGCACGATCTCGTCGACCTTCCGTTCCATCGCCGCCCTCCCACCCGTCCTGTGTTGAATAGCGTGTGCGAAGGTCCGTTCCAAGCGATTGCGGCGCCTGCTACGCTGCGCGCCCGCCTTCGCCCGCCAGGAGACGCCGGTGCGCGCCATCGCCCTCGCCGCGGCGCTGCTCGTCTACGGCCTGTTCAGCGCGCCGGCGCCGGCGGCGCTCGGAGCGGCCGAGGCGACGGTGGCGCTGGGGCTGGCGCTCGCCGCCGGCTGGGCGCAGCCGTTGGCGGTGGCGACCGGCCACACCCTGAGGCGGCCCGCCTGCGCGCCGTGGGAGGCGGTGGCCGTGGTGGCCCTGGCGGCGCTGCTGTGGCCGCCGCTGCTGCGCGGCGCCGCACTGGGATGGGACCTGCGGCAGATGGCCCGCGACGTCGTGCCGTTGCTGTTCCTGTTCCTCCCCGCCGTGCTGGTGCCGCTGCTGCGGCCGCTGGCGGGGCGGGCCGTGGTGGTCCTGGCCGGCGGCCTGGCGGCGGCCGGACTCGCCTTCGCCGTCCGCTGGTGGCACGCGATGGACTGGGGATTCGGGGCGGTCGGCGTCCGCGCGATGCCGGAAGGGGCCGGCTATCTGCTCAACGCCCCGTCCGTTCTGTTCGCCGCGGTGGCGCTGCCGGCGGCGGCGCTGCACGGGCTGGCCCGGGGCGGCTGGTGCCGGATGGCCGCGGCGGCGGCGCTGTTCGTGGCCGGCGGCCTGTGCCTGGCGGCGCTGGCGGGCGCCGTGCACCGCATGGGGCTGGTGTCGGCGGGGGTGGCGCTGGCCGTGGTCGCGGTGTGGTGGGCGCGCCGCGATCCCCGCCTGGTGGCGGTGCTGCTGGTTGCCGCCGCGGCCACCCTGTGGGCCTTCGCCGACCTCGTCCAGGGCGCCGTCGCCCAGGCCGTCGCGAAGAGCCGCGCCGCAGGCGTCAACGCCCGCGGCGCCGAGGCGCTGGCCGCGCTGGCGACGGTCGCCGCCGATCCGGTGTCGCTGCTCGTCGGCGAGGGCTGGGGGGCCCGGCTGGCCAACCCGGCGGTGGGCGGCTGGCGGGTGCCCTACACCCACACCCTGGCGAGCTACATCCTCTTCAAGGCCGGGCTGGCCGGGGTGCTGGCGGCCTCGGCCTGGCTGGCCAGCCTCGCTCCGGCCGCGGTGCGGCTGGCGCGCCGCGACCCCGTGCTGGCCGCGGCCGTGCTGCCGCCGCTGGCCGCCGCCCTCGGCGTCCACACCTCGTTCAAATACCTCGATTGCGGCCTGCTGATCACGCTGATGGTCCTTGCCGCCGACCAGGACCCGCGAACCGGGCGTGCGCTATGACTGGCCATCGTGCGGCGGGTTGTGCATACTTTCGTGTGCTACCGCCAGTGCATGGGGCCGTTCCGTGCCGTCCACCCCGTCCATCCTGTTCATCAACCGCGTCTTCCCGCCCGACCGCGGAGCCACCGGCCGGTGTCTGGCCGATCTCGCCGGGCGCCTGGCGGCGGCCGGCTGGCGGGTCTGCGTGCTGGCCGATGGCTGCGGCCCCGCCGAGGCGCCGCCGGGCGTGACGGTGGTGCGCACCGGCTGGGGCGGCGCCGCGGCGCGGGGAATGGGCGGTTATGCCGCCGCCCTGGCCCGGCTGGTGGCGCGGGGGCTGACGCTGCCGCGCCACGACGTGATCGTCACCATGACCGATCCGCCGTTGCTCGCCCTCGCCGGGCCGCTGCTCGCGGTGCGCCACGGCGCGGCCGCGCTGCACTGGTGCCACGACCTGTTCCCCGCCCTGTTCCCGGCGCTCGGCGTGGCGCTGCCGGCGCCGGTGCTGGCGGCGGCCGCGGCGGCGGCGGCACGGGCGATGCGGCGCCACGACGCGGTCGTCGCCATCGGCCGCTGCATGGCGGCGCGGCTGGAGGGGATGGGGGTCGCGCCGGGGCGCGTGGCGGTGCTGCCGAACTGGGCCGATCCGCGCATCCATCCGCTGCCCCGGGCCGGCAACCCGGTGCGCGCCTCGCTCGGCCTCGGCGAGCGGTTCACGGTCGCCTACTGCGGCAACCTCGGCCTGGCCCATCCGCTGGGGTCCCTGCTCGACGCCGCGGGGCGGACGCCGGAGGTCGAGTTCCTGGTGGTCGGCGACGGGCGCGGCCGGCCCGCGCTGGACGCGGCGGCGCGTGGTCTCGCCAATCTGCGCCTCGTGCCGTTCCAGCCGGCGGCGCGGCTGGCCGAAACCCTGGCCGCCGCCGACCTCCATCTGGCGGCGATGGCGCCCGCCGCGTCGGGGTGCCTGGTCCCCTGCAAGGTGGCGGGGGTGCTCGCCGCGGCGCGGCCCTGCGTGTTCCTCGGGCCGCCCGACAGCGAGGCGGCATGGGCCGTCCGTGCCGCCGGGTGCGGCACCGTGCTGGACCCGGCGGACGGCGCCGGCTTGGCCGCGGCGGTGCGGCGCTACGCCGGCGACCCGGCGCTCACGGCACGGCACGGGGAGCGGGCGCGCGCCGCCGCCGCCGCCTGGGACGCCGACCGCGCCGCCGTGCGGTTCCAGGCGCTGGCGGCGGCGCGGCTCCGGCCCGGCCGGGGCGGGCCGGCCGCGGCGGGCGTCTCCGGCGGGGTGCGCCATGCCGGCGGAGCGGGGCATGGTTGACTGGGCCGAGAGCCTGCCGCGGCGCGCTGGCGCCGCCGCCGATGACGGCGCCGCCGCCGGGGCCCCGGCGTCCGAGATCCGGGCGCTGTTGGGCGCCCTGCTCGCGGGCTGGCGGCTCGTCGCGGCCACCACCCTGCTGGCCCTGGGGCTCGCCCTGGCGTGGCTGAACCTGACGGAGCCGCTGCACACCGCGACCATGGTGGTCGGTCCGACGGCGCGCACGGGCATCGCCGCCATGGGCGCCCGCGCGCCGGTGAGCGGCGTCGACGCCGCGGCCCTGGCCGAGCCCGGGGCGGGGGACGAGACCCTGTCCGATTTCGCGCGTTTTCTCGAGCTGCTGACGGCGCCGGCCGTCGCGGAGCGGTTGCTGGCCGACGCCGCCGTGGCGCAGCGGCTGTTCCCGGGGCGCTGGGATGCCGTCGCGGGCCGCTGGCGGGAGCCTCGCGGGGGCGCGGCCACGGCGCGGCGCTGGCTGCTGGCGCTGGCCGGCCGGCGCGACTGGATAATGCCCGACGGCGAGGTGGTGGCACGCCACCTGCGGCACCTGGTCACCGTCGAGCGCATCGGCGGCGGCCCGATGCGCCGCATCGCCCTGCGCATGGCCGACCGCGGGGTCGCCGTGGACCTGCTGCGCCGGCTCGTCGCCGCCGCGGACGGCCATCTCCGCGACGAGGCGGCGCGGCGCAGCGCCGCCCAGGTCGCCTATCTGGAGCGGCGCGGCGCCGCCATCTCCAACCGTGATCACCGCGCCGTGCTGAGCGACCTCAAGGCGGAGCAGGAGCGCATTCTCCTGCTGGTGGCGATCGATCTGCCCTACGCCGCCGACCCCGTGGCGCCGCCGAGCGCGCCGCGCCTGCCGGACTGGCCCGACCCGTTCCTGGTGCTGGCGGCCGCCCTGGTCGCCGGGCTGGCGGGCGGGGCCCTGGCGGTCAACCTGTCGGCGGCGTTCGCGGGCCGCCCGGCCGGCGGGTCGGCGCCATGACCGGGCTGGCGCCATGACCGGGCTGGCGCCATGACCGGCCTGGCGGACGTGATCCCGGTCAGCGTCGTCGTCATGACCCGCAACGAGGCGGTCAACCTGCCCGCCTGCCTGGCGCCCCTGCGGCCGTTCGCCCGGGTGTTCGTGGTCGATTCCGACAGCGGCGACGGCACGCCGGCGATCGCCGCGGCCTGGGGGGCGACGGTGGTGCCGTTCCGCTGGTCCGGGGGGCATCCCCGCAAGAAGCAGTGGTGCCTCGACCACCTGCCGTTCGCCACGGACTGGGTGCTGTTCGTCGACGCCGACGAACGGCTCACCGACGCCCTGGTGGCGGAGATCGCCGTGGCGATGGCGCGGGGGCCGGCCCATGCCGGCTATTTCGTGACGGGCCGGGCGGTGTTCCTCGGCCGTCGCCTGCGCCACGGCGCGGTCAACCGCAAGCTGGCCCTGATCGACCGGCGCCGCGCCGCCTTTCCCGCCGTCGACGACTTCGACGTGGCGACCATGTGGGAGGTGGAGGGCCACTACCAGCCCGAGGTCGCGGGGAGCGTCGGCCACCTGGCCGCCCCGCTCTGGCACGCCGACGACAAACCGCTGGCGGCATGGTTCGACCGTCACAACCGCTATTCCGACTGGGAGGCGGCGGTGCGTGCGGACGGTCGCATGGCGTCGCTGGTGGACCGCGAGCGCGGGGCGCGCCGGCGCTGGAAACGCCTGTTCGCCCGCTTGCCGCTGCGCCCGCTGGCGGTGTTCGTCCACGCCTATGTGCTGCGGCTGGGCTGGCTCGACGGCGCCCCAGGGCTGCACCACGCGGTGGCCCGAGCCTTCTACTATTGGCAGGTCGAGGTCAAGATGCGGGCGCTGCGCCGATGACGCCCGGCGGCCGGCGCAGCGCGGGGTGGGGGGCGCCGGGTGGGAGGGCCCCGGTGCGGTCAATCGGCCGCCAGGGCCGCCACGTCGGTGATCTCGCGGGTGTCCCCGCCCAGCGCCTTGACGAGGTCGAAGGTGCGCTTGCGCACGCCGGGATCGCCGATGCGGTAATAGGCGCGCACCAGTTCCAGCGTCTCGCGCCGGGCCATCGATTCGAACTCGTCGGTTTCCGTCTGCTCCGCCGCGGCTTCCTCGGCGGTCTCGCCGGGGGCCATGTCGTCAAAGAAAAAGCTGACCGGGACGTTCAGGACATGGGCCAGGTTGTAGAGCCGGCTGGCGCTGATCCGGTTCGAGCCGCGCTCGTACTTCTGGAGCTGCTGAAAGGTGATCCCGACCGCCTCTCCCAGCTTTTCCTGGCTCAGCCCCAGCAGCGTCCGGCGCAGCCGCAGCCGTGCCCCGACGTGGATGTCGATGGGGTTGGGTCCCTCGCCGCGGCGGGACAAGGTATGGGCAATCGCAGGTTTGGATTTGACTGCGTTCATGATCGGGCCTCGGGCGTTGGCGGACGAAGGAACAGGTCGTCCCGCGTGCATGGCTCACGTACAAATTTGATGCAACTTTTCGGCAGTATCAACGATTAGTTCCCCTGCCCCCCGGACCGCTTGCTAGAAACGCAACGAAGTTTCTGCAATCGCGCAGCGAAGTTTCAGATACACGCCCGCACACCGTCGCCGCAGGAGCACAGCCAGCCATTGCCCCGCCGTGATGCCGGCGCACGAAAGACGGCCGAGCCCAAGCACTTCGCGGCGGATCGCCGTCTGTTCGCGGCGGCCGACGGCGGGGCATCGCTGCGACAGCCCGCCGGATGCGAAAATGCACACGGGGAAGGGAAGCGTGACGACTCGGGAGGCCCCGTTCAGCACGCGCAGCGTGAAATCATAATCGGCGGCGATAGCCCACCGGGTGTCGTAGCGCAGATCGGCGACCGTGGCCCGGCGGTAGACCATCGCCTGGTGGTGGGTGAACATCCCGAGCGCGGCCCAGCCGTGGCGACGCGCGGGCTTGCGCCGCAGCCGTCCGTCGGCGCCGTGCTCCAGGGCGTCGCCGTAGAGCAGGTCGGCGTCGGGCGCCCCCTGCAGGGCCTCGGCCAGGCGCGCCAGGACCTGCGGGTCCGCCAGCGTGTCGCCGGCGTTGAGGAACAGCACCCAGCCGCCGCGGGCATGGGCCAGGCCCCGGTTCATGGCGTCGTAGGGGCCGCCGTCGGCGGCCGACCGCCACCAGGCGACGGCGGGGTTGGCGGCCAGCCATGCGGCGGTCCCATCGCCCGAGCCGCCGTCGGCCACCAGCCATTCGAAGCCGCGCCAGCTCTGGGCGTCCAGGGAGGCCGCGGTGGCGGCCAGCCCGGGCCGGTCGTCGCGGACCACGGTGACGACCGACAGCAGCGGGGTGCCGGTCACCGTCCCACCACCGCGATCGAGGCGGCGATCAGCGCCAGGTTGCCGAGCAGCGGCCCGACATCCCGGGCGAAGCCCAGCACCTCGAACGGTTCGGGATCGCGCGGGACCACCAGGGTCGACCCCGGCGGCACGGCGGTGACCTCGTGGTTCCACGACGACAGGGAGAGCGGTCGGGCCGTGCCGTTGGGGAGGATCAGGAACATGCGCCCCTCGTCGGCGTGGCGGGTGGTGCCGCCGGCCTCGCGCAGGTAGTCCTCCGGCGGCTTGCCCTCCGCGAACGCCACGGTGGCGGCGGCCAGCACCTCGCCGGTGACGGTGACGGTGAGGGGGCGCTTGGGAACGACGATGCGGTCGCCCGCCTCCAGCAGCGGGTCCCGGTCGGGATGGCGGCGCAGCACCGAGGGGTCGGCCTCGACGACGATCCGCCCGGGCGGGTCGAGGCCGCGGAGCTCCGCCGCGAAGCGCCGCGCCTGCGCCAGCGCCTCGCGCTCACCCGGCTCGCCGGCCTGCTCGGCGCGCAGGATCTCCGCCTCCAGCGTGCGGGCCTGGAGGGCCAGTTCCTCCCGCCGGCGCTGCCGCTCGCGCTCGCGCGTGAAGACGGCGCCTTCGGGATAGGCGTGCTCGGTCAGGCCGCCGGCGCGGGCAATCAGCGACGACAGCCGCTCGCCGCGGCCGACGTCGTAGGTGCCGGGGCGCTGCACCGCCCCCTCGATGGTGACGGCATGGGCCTCCAGAGCCGCCGGCTGCGGGTTGACGCGGACCGCGTCGCCGGGGCGCAACCGCACCGGCGCCGCCATTCCCCGACGCAGGTCGATCGTCCGCCGCACCACCGCACCGGCCTCCGCCACCGTCACCTCGACCGCCGCCGGATCGGCGGCGGGGGTAAGGCCGCCGGCGGCGGCCAGCAGGGTGTGCAGCGGCGCGCCGTCGGCCACCGGGTAGGTCCCGGGGCGCAGGACGGCCCCCCGCACCGCCACGCCGCGGGCCACCAGCATGGCCGCGAGGTCGGACGGCAGCGGCGCGCCGTCGACCTCCCAATCCCAGCCGCCGTCCCAGCCGACCGCCCTCCCCAACGCCGCGCCTCCGGACCCGTCCGCCGCCTCGGGTCCGTCCGCTCCCGCGTCCTCCCCGGCCGGGTCGACGGTCTGGCGCACGGCCGCCTCGGCGAACAGGCGGATGCGGTCGTCGGCGCGCAGGCGCCGGTCGGCCCCTCCGGCCACCACCTCCTGGGGCGAGAAGGGCAGGTAGGCCACCGCCAGGCTCGGCGGATCGAAGCGCTCGATCACCCCCAGCAGCGGGTAGACCCCCGGGCGCAGGGCGTCGCCCGACAGCAGCGCCCGCAGCGACCGGGCCTGCGCCAGGGGCACCGTCCCGGGGTCGCGGACGTGGCCGACCAGCTCGACCATCGGGGCCCCGTGGTCGACGATGGCGCCGCCGCGGCGCACCGACACCGGCCCCGGGCCCGCGCCGCCGGCGGCGGCGCCCAGGGCATCGGCCGCCGGGCGCCCGGCGGCGGGATAGAATCCCGGCCGCCGCACCCCGGTGCGCACCAGCACGGCATGGTCCAGGGCGAACAGCAGCAGGTCCGGCACGGCGTCGAACACGGCGGGGCAGGGCGCCGGCGTGCCGGTCAGGCGCGTCGCGGCCCGTGCGGCCGGGCCGCGGGCCCGCCGTCCGGCCGGGTCGGCGGCGAGGGCGCGGCCCAGCACCACCAGCCCGGCGCACGCCCCGGCCGACGGCGGGTGGCCGCGCAGCAGGGACAGCACGGCCTCCGACGTCAGGAAGTCCACCTCGCGGGCGCCCAGCACGACCAGCGCGTCGCCGTCGACCAGCGGCGGGTCGGCGCGCCCCGCGAGCACCGCGCCGAGGTCCACCGGCCGCAGCGTGCGCGCCCCCGTGCCCGGCTCGGTGGTGGCCAGCGCCGCGAACGGCCGGTAGGCCTCCGGCCCGAGATCGGCCGCGGCCACCAGGGCGCCGAGGGTCGGGGCGTCGGCCAGCGCGCGGGGACCGGGGCGCAGCACGTGGCCGTCCAGGCGCACGACGCCGACGCGGTTCTCGCGGCGGGGCGTCAGCATCAGCAGGTCGCCCGGGCCGAACAGCGGCGCGTCGGCCTCCTCCGGGGTCAGCTCCCGTGCCGATTCCGTGCCATCCTCGCCGATCGACAGGCGCAGCGCCCGGTGCGCGGCGGATTGCCGCAGCGGGGTTCCGGCGAGCGACGCCAGGTCGTCGAGCGACAGGCGCGGGCGAACCGGCGACAGCTCGAACACGGTCGGGCGCGCCACCGCCCCGGCCACCGCCACCGTGGGGCCGAGCGGCGGCACCACCAGGCGGTCGCCGTCCTCCAGCCGGTCGCCGCCGGCCCCGCCCCCGGCCAGGAAGAGGTCGTAGAGGTCGACGTCGCGGCCACCGCCCCCCGGACGCACCAGGCGGATGCGGCGCAGCGAGCCGTCGCGCCGCACCCCGCCGGCGACGATCAGGGCGTCGACCACGCGGGCGAACGCCCCCATCTCATGCAGCCCCGGCCGGGCCACCGCTCCGACGACCAGCACGCCGATCCGCCGCATCTCGGTCATGGAGACGTAGAGCTCGGCGTCGGTCATGACCCGCGCCGCCGCCGCCCGCAGCTCGGCGCGCACCTCGCCCAGGGTCCGGCCGACCGCGGTCACCGGGGGCAACGGATCGACCAGGATCTGGCCCTGGCCGTCGACGACGTAGCTGCCCGAGGACGCCACGTCGCCGCGCACCGTCACCGTCAGGGTGTCGCCGGGTCCGATGCGGTAGTCGCTCAGCACCGCCCCCAGCACGGCGCGGTCGCGGGCCGACGGCGCCTCGTCGAAGAAGTCGTAGCCGAACTGGCGCAGGGGCATGCCGGCGCGCGCCGCGAACGCGGCCTCCACGGGGGAGCTCTCCGGCGTGGGCGGCCCGGCCGCCAGCGCCGGCGACAGGGCCAGAAGCGCCACCAGGGCGACGCGGATGGCGCTGCGGAAGGCAATCATGGGGCGTCTCGTGGCGATCCGATGCGCGGCATGGGGACGTTGTCCGTCGCGACCCCATACATTCGCGTGCATCGGGCGGCGGTGCAACCCCAGCGGCAATCCGGACGGGGCCGATTTTCCGGCGCGCGACCGCAGGATTGCGGCTATGATCGCCGCCTTTGGACGGAGCGGGAGGAATTCCCCCATGGCGCGCATCATCGTGATCGACGACGATCCGCCGACCTTGACCCTGGCCCGCGCGCTGCTGGAGCGCATGGGGCACACGGTTGACGCCGCCTCCAGCGGCGGCGAAGGGGTTGCCCGCTATCTGGAGTGCGGGGCCGACCTGGTGCTGACCGACATCTTCATGCCGGACCAGGACGGGCTGGAGACGCTGCGGCGGCTGAAGAGCCTTGCGCCGACGCTGCCGGTGGTGTGCATGTCGGCCGGGCCGAGCCGCCTGGCCGGAACGGGCTCGGTGCGCGACGCCGTGCTGCGCTTCGCGCGGGAGGCCGGTGCCGTCGCGGCCCTGACCAAGCCGCTGGAGACCCTGGCGGTGCAGCGGGCGATCGACGCCGCGCTGGCGCTGCCGGCCGGTGCCGCGCCATGATCGTGGTGCACAGCGACGCCCACCGGGCCCAGGCGGGACGGGCGGAGCTCAACGACGGCCAGCTCGTCCCCTGCTACGAGACGCCGCGCCGTGCCGAGATCGTCCTCGCCCGCCTCCGGACCCTCGGCATCGGACCGGTGGTGGAGCCGGACGGCCACGGCGACGGGCCGCTGGCCCGCGTCCACGAGGCCGGCTATCTCGCCTTCCTCCGTGGCGCATGGGACGAGTGGGTGGCGGAGCACGGGGACATCGACGCGCTTCCGCTGAACTGGGTGGCGCCGGGCATGCACCGCCGGGTCGTCCCCACCTCGATCGACGGGCGACTCGGCTACTACTCCTTCGACGCGGGGACCCCGATCACCGCCGGCACCTGGCGCGCCGCCACCGCGGCGGCCGACTGCGCGGTGACCGCCGGGCAGCGGGTGGCGTCGGGCGACCGTGCCGCCTTCGCCCTGGTCCGGCCGCCCGGCCACCACGCCGGCCGGGCCTTCTACGGCGGCTACTGCTTCCTGAACAACGCGGCGATCGCTGCCCAGGCGCTGCGCGACGGCGGCGCCGCCCGCGTCGCCGTGCTCGACGTCGACTACCATCACGGCAACGGCACCCAGGAGATCTTCTGGGACCGCGGCGACGTCCTGTTCGTGTCGCTGCACGCCGACCCGCGCCAGGAGTTTCCGTACTTCTGCGGCCACGCCGACGAGGTCGGCGAGGGGGCCGGACTCGGCGCCACCGTGAATCTCCCCCTGCCATGGGGGACGGATTGGGACGGTTATGCCATGGCGCTCGACGCCGCCGCGGCCAGGATCGCCGCCTTCGCCCCCGACGTCCTGGTGGTGTCGCTGGGCGCCGACACCTACGGCGGTGACCCGATCTCGCGGTTCCGGTTGCGGTCGGAGGATTTCCTGCGGCTCGGCGCCGCGCTCGCCGCCATGGGGCGGCCGACCCTGTTCGTGATGGAGGGCGGCTACGCCGTCGACGCGCTCGGCGTCAACGTCGCCAACGTCCTGGTCGGGTTCGAGGAGCGCTGACGGATTCGTGAACGCCGCCGCCGCCGCGGCGCGTTGCCGCGGCGGGCGGCCGCTGCTACCGTTGCACCCTCCATGAGGCCGGCCACGGGAGGAAACGAGCGGTGATCGGCGCGGTGTCGGCCGGCATCCCCTTGCGGCCCTACCCCCTGCCTTCGGACCAGCCGCAGGCCGGCGCCCGGGCAGCGTCGCCGGACACGGCCGGCGCCGCCTCCGCCGGGTCGGCCCTGCAGCGCTCCCCCGACGAGCAGGAGCAGATCCGCAAGCTCCAGCGCACCGACGCCGAGGTGCGCCAGCACGAGGCCGCGCACCAGGCCGCCGGCGGGCCCCACGCCGGCGGTGCCTCCTTCACCTTCCAGAAGGGACCCGACGGCCGCAACTACGCCGTCGCCGGCGAGGTGCCCATCGACCTCAGCCGGGAGCAGGAGCCGGACGCCACCATCGCCAAGATGGAGGTGGTGAAACGGGCCGCCCTGGCCCCCGCCGATCCCTCGCCCCAGGACCTGCGCGTCGCCCAGCAGGCCGACGCGATCAAGGCGCAGGCCCAGGCGGAGCGGCGTTCCGACCAGGCCGAGGCCACCGGGTCCCCGGGCACCGAGGGGTCGGGTGCGGCAGGCACCGACGGGCCGGCGGGCGCCGGCTCCGCCGGTTCCGCTCCGCCGGCCCTGGCGGCGCGCGGCGCCGCGGCCTACGGTGCCGCGGCCACCGTCGCCGCGGCGCGCCCGCCCGTGCTGGCCCTCAGCGCCTGACCGGCCGCCGCCGCGGTCAGCGCAGGCTCGGCGTCGACCCGTCCAGGGTGAGCAGCGGCCCGTAGAGATCGGGGCGGCGGTCGCGGAACACGCCCCAGCTCGCCCGCTGCGCGGCCAGGGCGTCGAGGTCGAAGGTGGCCGTCAGAACCGCCTCTCCCTCGCGCCCGGCCTGGGCCACCAGCTCACCATGCGGGCCGGCGATGAAGGAAGACCCGTAGAAGGTGATACCGCAGCTCTCGGCCTCCTCGCGACCCGTGCGGTTCGAGGCCACCAGCGGCATCAGGTTGGCCCCGGCGTGGCCCTGCATGACCCGGGTCCAGTGCCCCTGGCTGTCCAGCCCGGTGTCCTGGGGCTCCGAGCCGATGGCGGTCGGGTACAGCAGCAGCTCCGCCCCCTTGAGCGCCATGATGCGGGCGGTCTCGGGGAACCACTGGTCCCAGCACACGGCGGCGCCGATGGCGGCATAGCGGGTGCGGTAGACCTGGAACCCGGTGTCGCCGCCGTTGAAGTAGAACTTCTCCTGGTAGCCCGGCCCGTCGGGGATGTGCGACTTGCGGTAGACGCCGAGCACCGCCCCGTCGGCGTCGACGATCGCCAGGGAATTGTAGTAGGCGGTGTTGGCCCGTTCGAAGAAGCTGACGGGGAGGACGACCGCGAGCTCCTTCGCCAGCCGGCTCATCCGGGCGATCACCGGGTGGTCTTCCACCGGCTGCGCCAGCGCGAAGAGGTCCTGCTTCTGGTCCTTGCAGAAATAGGGGGTCTCGAACAGCTCCTGCGGCAGGATGATCTGGGCGCCTTGGGCCGCGGCGGCGCGCACCAGCGCTTCGATCCGGTCGACGTTCGCCGGGCGGTCCCAGGTGCAGAAGGTCTGCGTGGCGGCAACGGTGACGGTCCTCATGGAAACGGCTCCTCAGGGCGATGGGGACGGCACGCCGTCCTGTTTGGCGCGTTTGCGCGGGCGGTGCAATGGCGCCGACCGCCCGGCGGCCGCCGCCCCGGCCCCGACCCCCGCCACCGGCGGCGGCGACCGCACAGTGAAAGATCGGCGAATCGGGTCGTGTTGAAATGCTGTCGCGAGGCCGGCCCCGTCGGATGCTCCGCATACTCCTATATGGCTTGCCGATTTCTGCAGATCAGCCGGACGCGCGTGTCATCGTGTCGGTGCTATTCTCAATCAGGAACACGTGATTTTGTGTGAATTGTTGAAAATCCGGAACCGCACAAACATATCATTGCATGCAGTGACCGGGTGTCTGCGATTTTCTTTTGCGTCTTCGGGTTGCTTAACTAGTATAAACCAAGACAGAGGGGCATAAGCTCCGCCGCCGCCCCGTCCGGGGGACCACACGCTGCTGCGCCCGGGGCGCCGGCAGCGGCGTCGGCGCATTCAAGGGATGGGGAGGGTGTCGACTTGACACCGAACGATGAGATTCAGGCGCCGGCCGACGCTGACGGCAACCTGTCCTACACCGTGCGCGAGGCGCACCGCTCGTTCGCCCGCGTGTTGCAGGCCCGGGTCGGCGGCCATGAGGTGAGCATGGCCCAGTGGTTCTTCCTGCGCGTGCTGTGGGAGCAGGACGGCCTCACGCAGCGCGAACTCAGCCACCGCGTCGGGATGATGGAGCCGACGACGGTTGCCGCCGTGAACATGATGGAGAAGCGTGGACTGGTCCGCCGGTGCCGCAACGAAGCCGACCGCCGCAAGGTCAACATCCGGCTCACGGGCAAGGGGTGGGCGCTGCGCGATCACCTCGCCGCCGCCGGCGACGAGGTGAACGCCCAGGCGGTCGAGGGGATCGCCGCCGCCGACGTCAACCGGGCGATCGCTGTGCTGCGGCGGGTCGTCGCCAACCTCGGCCCCCCCGGGGCGGCTGCCGAGGAGGACGGGGCGCCCGGTCTCGGTCCGATCGACGCGATGGACACCTGATCACGCCAGCCGCGCCCGCATGCGCAGCACCAGGGCCAGGAAGAACGGTGCGCCGATCAGGGCGGTGGCCACGCCGAGCTTCAGCTCCGCACCGGGGCCGGGCAGGCGCACCGCCACGTCGGCGGCCAGGGTCAGGGCGGCGCCGCCGAGCGCGCTGGGCAGCAGCAGCCGGCGCGGCTGCCAGCCCACCAGCGGGCGCAGCAGATGCGGCACGATCAGCCCGACGAAGCCGATGGTGCCGCTGACCGCGACCGCCGCCCCCACCGCCAGCGCGGTGCCGGCGATCACGCACAGCCGGGCCCGGCGCAGGTCGACGCCCATGGAGCGCGCCGTCAGCTCGCCTAGCGTCAGGGCGTCGAGCGCCCGCCCGGAGGACGCCATCAGCACCCAGCCCGCCATCATGAAGGGCAGCGCCAGCGCCACGTGCACCAGGCTGCGGTCGCTCAGCGAGCCCAGCAGCCAGAACACGATCTCGGCGAGCGCAAAGGGGTTGGGGGACAGGTTCAGGGCCAGCGAGGTCAGCGCCCCGGCGAGACTCGACAAGGCGATTCCGGCCAGCACCAGGGTCAGCACGCCGGCCGTCCGCCCGGCCAGCCCGTACAACAGGGCGACCGCGGCCAGCGCGCCGGCGATGCCACCGATGGGCAGGGCCAGCGGCACGGTCTGGGCCAGGCCGCTGTAGAAGGCGACCACCGCCCCCAGGGCGGCGAACGGCGAGACGCCGATCACCCCGGGCTCGGCCAGCGGGTTGCGCAGCAGCCCCTGGAGCGCCGCCCCGGCCAGCCCCAGGGTCGCGCCGATGGCCAGCCCGAGGATGGCCCGCGGCAGCCGGATTTCGGCGACGATGACGGCCGCCGTGGTGTCGGCCCCGGCCATGAGGTCGGCCAGCGCCGTGCCGAGGGTCACCGCACTCGGCCCCACCGTCAGGGACAGGACGAAGAAGAGGCCGGCGAGCGCCGCCAGCAGCGGGTTGAGCAGCCGCGACGTCATGGCGCGGCCGCCTGGCGCAGCAGGCGGACCGCCTCGGCCGTGAAGGGGCCGCCGCACGCCATCAGCGATGACGGAAGGTCGACCCGCCGCCCGATGGCGCCCGACCGCAGCAGCGCGGGGTGCAGCAGCAGGGCCTGGCGCATCGACGGCCGGTCGGGCACCGCCGCGTCGGCGATCAGCAGGTCGGGCCGGCCGGCGACCACCCGTTCCAGGGTGAGGTAACCGTACCCGGCGAGGCCGTCGCGCGCGGCCAGGTTGTCGAGGCCGGCGGCGTCCAGCACGGCGTCGGGGAGTGTGCCGGCCCCGGCGGTGAAGCCACCGGCCTGCCACGTCACGGCGAGTGGCCGTGGCCCCGCCGGCCGCCCCGCCGCGGCCTGCGCCAGCGTGCGGTCCATGTCCGCCAGCAGCGCCTCGCCCGTCGCCTCGCTGCCCAGGGCCGCGGCGACATGGCGCACCTGGTCGCGGATCGCGCCGAAGCTGCGGGGAATGTCGATCTGCAGCACGGGAATGCCCTTGGCGCGCAGCAGCGCCACGGCGGGCTTGGCGGTGTAGCGGCCGGCGACCACCAGGTCGGGGCGGAGCGGCAGCACCTCCTCTGCGGTGCCGGCGGTCCTGGCGATGCCGGCGACCCGGTCGGCGACATAGGACAACGACGCCTGGTCGGCCAGGTCGGACAGGGCGGCGATCCGGTCGCGGCCGGCCAGCAGGACGACGAGCTGGTCGGCGCACAGGTTGAGGGAGACGATGCGGTGGGGCCGCACCACGCCGGGAGGCGCCGCCTTCGCGGCCACCCCGGCGGCCACCTCGGCGGCGGCGGCCCCGGCGGCCGGCAGCACCCCCGCGCACAGCAGGGTGATGGCGACGACGGCGGCGTGCGCCATGGGCAAGGGACCTCTCGCGGCGGACCGACGCTCCCGCCCCCGCGGGGGAAGCCGTACGCGTGGCCGCGCAGACTAGGGGAGCGGCGCGGCGCTGGCAAGCGCCGGGCGATCGGCGTTATGCTCGCCGGGAACAATCACGCATTTGAATTGGGGGTATCCGCGATGCGCATCGGCCTGACCGGCAGCGCGGGCGTCGGCAAGACGACCCTGGCGCTGACGATGGGGGGAGCGCTCGACGTGCCCGTCCTCAACGAGCGGATGCGCGACCGCATCCGGGCCGGACTGAGCCTGCACGCGCTGACCCGGGAGGAGCACCGCGCGCTGCTGCGCGCCGACGCGGACGACCTTGCGGACCGGGCGGAGGCCGCGGTGGACGGCTTCGTCGCGGACCGCACGCCCCTGGATTTCCTGGCGTTCTGGCTGTGCAACGGCTACGCTGCCGACGACCCCGCGGGAACCGGGCAGCTGGCGCAGCGGGCCGCCGCGGTGGTCGCCGGGTGGGACATCGTCGCGGTGTTGCCCTGGGGCGTTCTGCCGCTTCTCGACGATGGCGTGCGCTTCGTCAACCCCTGGCACCAGCTGCACGCCCAGACCGTGATCGAGGGCCTGTGCCGGCGCTGGGTTCCGGCCGACCGCCTGGTCTTCGTGCCGGCCGAGCTGGACCAGCCCGAGACGCGCTGCGCCTGGATCCTGCGGGAGGCCGGGCGGCGGGCACGCCCGCACCGGTAGCCCGCGGCGGCGGGGCCCGGCACGGTCAGTCGTCGTTGTCGGGGGCCGCGGGAAGGCTGGCGCCCGTGAGGTTGGCGCCGGTGAAACGGGCGTCGCGGATGTTGGCGTCGGTCAGCACCGCACCGCTGAGGTCGGCGCCGGTGAAGTCCGCCCCGGCGAGGTTGGCGCCGCGCAGGTTGGCACGGACCAGCGACGCGCCGACGAACCGGCAATTGGTCAGGTTCGCCGCCCACAGCCGCCCGGTCGGCTTGCCGTCCGGCCCCTTGATGTCGACCCAGCCGATCCCGGCCCCGTCGAGCCGCGCCCCGCTGAGATCGCCGCCGCGCAGGCTGATCCCGTCGAGGATGGCGCCGGTGAGATCGGCTTCGCGCAGGTCGGCCTCGGCCAGTTCGCACATGATCAGCAGGCTGTCGCGCATCTTCGCGCCGCCGAGCTGGATGCGCTTCATCGAGGCGCCGCTGAGATTGACCCCGTGCAGGTCGATGTGGGCCATGTCCGCGCCGTTCAGTTCGGCCCGCGCGCCCATGGCGCCGTTGGAGTTGATCCAGGTGTAGTGGTTGTGCAGCGCCTGCTGGATCTGCACCGAGAAGTTCTCGGCCGACCGGGCGAGGTTGGCCCCCGTGGTGTCGGCGCCGGCGAGGTCGACCCCCTCGAGCTTGGCGCCGTGCAGATCCGCGTTGCGCAGGTTGGCCCCGGCCAGCACCGCGCCGGTCAGGTTGCAGTCGCGCAGCACCGCACCCTGGAGGTTGACACCGGACAGGTTGGTGTTGCGCAGGTCGGCCCCGGTCAGGTTGCAGTTCTTCATCGCCGCGCGCATCAGCGTGGCGCCGGTCATCAGCGCGCCCTGGCAATCGGCGCCGTTCATGGACACGTCGGTGAGGTCGGCCCCGGCCATGTTCGCGTTGGTCATGGAGGCGTCGTCGAGATCGCTGCCCGAGAGGTCGGAGCGCACGAAGTCCAGGCCGCCCTTGCCCCCGCTGCCCTGGCTGCCGCCGCCCTGGCTGCCGCCGTAGAGCAGGGCCCCGCCGCGCAGGTCGGCCTCCTTGAGGATGGCCCGCTTCAGCTTGGCGCCGCGCATGTGGGCGCCGCGCAGGTCGGCGCGATAGAGGGTGCAGCCGGACAGGTCCGCCTTGGTGAGGTGGGCGGCGAACAGGTCGGCGTGGCTGAGATCGGCGTTGGTGAAATCGCAGTGCGCCAGCTTCGCCCCCGACAGCTTGCCAGAGGTCAGGTTGACGCCGGAGAAGTTGGCCCCCTCCAGGTCGCACATCGTCAGGTTGGCACGGCTGCCGCCGGACTTGTTCTTCAACCATCGCTCATGCTTTTCCAGCACGGCGACCAGTTCATGAGGAGTCATCGAGGGCGCCCGGTGTTGGCGCCGCCCGGTGGCGTGGGCGACGCAATTCTTCCAACCATGGGGTAGTTTCCTAAAGAATTCTGTTCTAATCGTTAAGGACCCTGCCGCGCGGGGCCGCCCGATCGGCCCCGGTGGGCCGGGACGCGGGCCGGGGAACCGAACGGGGATGCGCCATGAGCGGTGGACACACGGTGACGGCGTTCGACGCCGAGATGAAGCGACTGCACGGTGCCGTGGAGCGGATGGGCCGGTTGGCGGAGGGCAACCTCGCCCTGGCGCTGCGGGCCCTGGCCGCCGGTGACGCCGAGGCCGCGGGCGCGGTGGTGCGCAGCGATGCCGAGGTCGACCGGATCGAGGCGGAGGTCGAGGCGCAGGCGGTCCGCCTGCTGGCCCTGCGCCAGCCCATGGCGCGCGACCTGCGGGAGATCGTCGCCGCCTTCAAGGTGTCGTCCAACATCGAGCGCATCGGCGACTTCGCCGCCTCGGTGGCCAAACGCACGGTGACGCTGAGCGACCTGCCGAGAGCAGCGCCGGTGGCGTCGCTGACGTTGATGGGGGAGACGGTGCTGGCGATGGTGCACGACGTGGTGAGCGCGTACGTCGAGCAGGACGCGGTGCGCGCCAAGGCGGTGCGGGAGCGCGACGCCCGGGTCGACCACGCGTACACCGCCCTGTTCCGCGAGTTCCTGACCTACATGATGGAATCGCCGCAGCAGATCACCGGCTGCACCCACCTGCTGTTCGTGGCCAAATCGCTGGAGCGCATCGGCGACCACGCCACCAACGTGGCCGAGACCATCTGCTTCCTCGTCGAGGGGCACCTGCCGGCGGAGGAGCGGACGAAGGACGACGCCACCTGTTCGATCCTGCCGGAGCCGGGCGCCGCCGGCGCCTGACCCGGGGGAACCCCGCCGCCCCGGCACGGTTGTCCCCGCCGCTACACCACGAACGGGGTGCGGTGCGATGATCACGCACGTGTTGGAATCCGACCATGCCGCCGGCCGGCGGGCGCTCGGCGTCGCCGGCAACGCCGAGCAGACCGCCTGGGACACCCGGGCCACGGAGATGGCCACGCTGGCCGTCGTGTGGCGGCGCCATGGCGCGCTCGTCGAGGAGGCCGTGCTGCCCGCGCTGGGCGCCGTCGGCCTCGCCGGCGAGGCCCCGTTGCCCGATGTCCGGGCGCTGCAGACCCAGGTCCTGGCGCTGGCCGAGGGCCTCGCCGGGCGCGCCGCGGACAGCGGGCGCGACGGCCGCTGGCTGGCCGATTTCGAGCGGCTGAAGGGGCTGTTCGACGCCCAGTGCGGCTACGAGAGCGGCGGCCTGGTGTCGCTGATCGCCGAGCGCCTGCCGGCCGACGCGACCGCGGCGCTCAGCCGCCGGGCCCGCGCCCTGGCCGGTGCGGCTCAGCTTCCCCGGTAGGTCGAGTAGCTGTAGGGGCTGACCAGCAGCGGGACGTGGACGTGGTCCTGGCGGTCGGCGATGGCGAAGCGCACCGGCACGTGGTCGAGGAACGGCGGCTCGGCGAGCGCGACGCCCAGGCGCCGGAAGTAGTCGCCGACCAGGAAGACGATCTGGTAGGTCCCGGCCAGCAGCTCCTCCCCTTCCAGGAGGGGGGCCGCGGTGCGGCCGTCGGCGTTGGTTTCGGCCTGCTTCAGCAGGCGGAAGGCGCCGTCGGCGGCGAGGGTCTGGAGCTCGACGATCATGCCGTCGGCGGGGCGTCCGTGGGCGGTGTCCAGGACGTGGGTGGTCAGGCGTCCCATGGGGCGTCTCCGGTCGCGGTCGGGCGAGGCTCAAAGTATGTGCACTGCAGCGACGGAGGCAAGGGTCGTGCTTGCCGGTCGCCGTTTCCTTCCCCCATGATGATGGTCGGGAATGCCGGCGGGAGGGAGCATGGCGGGCACGGTGCGCTTCGTGATGGGCGGTCGGGTGGTCGAGGCCAGCGGCGTGGCGCCGACGACCACGGTTCTGGACTGGCTGCGATCGACCGCGCGGCGCGGCACCAAGGAGGGGTGCGCCGAGGGCGATTGCGGCGCCTGCACCGTGGTGATCGGCGAGCGCGCGCCGGCCGGCGCGGGCGGACGGCCGTTGCGCTACCGTGCCGTCAACGCCTGCATCCTGTTCCTGCCGATGATCGACGGCAAGCTGCTGATGACGGTGGAGGACCTGGCCCCCGGCGGTGGCGACCTCCACCCGGTGCAGCGCGCGCTGGTCGCGGCCAATGCGTCGCAGTGCGGCTTCTGCACGCCCGGCTTCGCGATGGCCCTGTTCGACCTCTTCCGGGCGGCCGACGCCGCCGGCGGACCGCCGGACGATGCCGCCATCCACGACGCGCTGGCCGGCAATCTCTGCCGCTGCACCGGCTACCGGCCGATCCTCGACGCGGCGCGGCGGATGCATGGGGACCCCGATCCCGCGGCGGCGGAGCGGTTCGACCGCGCCGAGGCCGGCGCGGCGGCGCTCCTGGAGACCCTGGAGCGCCGGGAGGCCCTGGCGCTCGACGGGCCCGCCGGGGTGTTCCTGGCGCCCCGCTCGCTGCCGGATCTGGCGTCGGCGGTGGCCGCCCACCCCGGGGCGACCCTGGTCGCCGGCGCCACCGACGTGGGCCTCTGGGTGACCAAGCAGCGCCGCCACCTGCCGGTGGTGATCCACCTCGGCGCGGTGGCGGAGCTGCGCACCGTGGTCGAGGGGGACGGGCACCTGGACGTCGGCGCGGCGGTGTCCTACGCCGCGTTGCTGCCGGCCCTGGACCGCCACGTCCCGGCCTTCGCCGCGCTGGTGCGCCGGCTCGGCGCGGCCCAGGTGCGCAATGCCGGCACGCTGGGCGGCAACGTCGCCAACGGCTCGCCCATCGGTGACAGCATGCCGGCGCTGCTGGCGCTTGGGGCGGAGGTCGTTCTGAACGCCGGTGGGGCGCGGCGCACCGTGCCGCTGGACGCCTTCTATCTCGGCTACCGCCGGACGGCGCTGCAGCCGGGCGAGTTCCTGGAGCGCATCCGCATCCCCGTGCCGGGCGGCGGGGAGCGCTTTGCGGTGTGGAAGGTGTCGAAGCGGCGCGATCAGGACATCGCGGCGGTGTGCGCGGCGTTCACGCTGGCGGTGGACGACGCCGGCACGGTCATCCGCTTCCGGGCCGGCTACGGCGGCATGGCGGCGACGCCGGCCCGGGCCCTGCGGGCCGAGGCCGCGGTGGTCGGCCAGCCCTGGACCGCGGCCACCGTGGCGCGTGCGGTGGCGGCGCTGGCGGCGGACTTCGCGCCGATCGACGACGCCCGCGCCAGCGCCGCCTACCGCCGCACCGTGGCCGGCAACCTGTTGCGCCGCTTCCACCGCGTCACCGCGGGCGAGGACGCCCATGCCTTGGAGAACGCCGATGGCTGACGGAGCCGACACCGCCGTACGCCCGATCCGCGGCGACGTGCACACGGCGCTGGCCCATGACAGCGCGCGCAAGCACGTGACCGGGACCGCCGCCTACGTCGATGACCTGCCGGAGCTGCCGGGCACCCTGCACGCGGCGCTGTGCCTGTCCGACCGGGCCCACGCCCGCATCCGCGCCCTCGACCTGGAGCCGGCGCGCCGCGCGCCCGGCGTGCATGCGGTGATGACCCACGGCGATGTGCCCGGCAACCCCGACGTCGGCGCGGTCGAGCCGGGCGACCCCATCCTCGCCCCCGACCGCGTCACCTACGCCGGCCAGGCGGTGGTCGCGGTGGCGGCCGAGACGCTGGCGGCGGCCCGCGCCGCCGCCGCGCTGGTGGCGGTGGACTACGACGACCTGCCGCCCCGGCTGGGGATCGCCGAGGCGCTGGCGGCCGGCAGCTTCGTCTCGCCCAGCCTGACCATGCGGCGCGGCGACGCCGCCGCCGCCCTGGCCGCCGCGCCGCGCCGGCTGTCGGGCGACCTCGACATCGGCGGCCAGGATCATTTCTACCTGGAGACCCACATCGCCTACGCCATCCCCGGGGAGGACGGGGAAATGCGCATCCACGCCTCGACCCAGTACCCGTCGGAGGTGCAGCACATCGTCGCGCGCACCCTGGGGCGGCCGATGAACGCGGTGACGGTGGAATGCCGGCGCATGGGCGGCGCGTTCGGCGGCAAGGAGTCCCAGGCGGCCCATGTGGCGGCGCTGGCGGCGGTGCTGGCGGTGCGGACGGGCCGCCCGGTCAAGCTGCGCCTCGACCGCGACACCGACATGGTGATGACGGGCAAGCGCCACGATTTCCTGGCCCGCTACACCGTGGGCTTCGACGGCGACGGGCGCATCCTGGCGCTCCACATGGAGCTGGCGGCGCGCTGCGGCATCTCGCTGGACCTGTCCAACGGGGTCGTCGACCGCGCCATGTTCCACGCCGACAACGCCTACTTCATCCCGGACATCACCGTGGTCGGCCACCGCTGCCGCACCAACACCGTCTCCAACACCGCCTTCCGCGGCTTCGGCGGCCCCCAGGGGATGGCCGCCATCGAGCACGTGGTCGACGAGGTGGCGCGGGCGGTCGGCCGCGACCCGCTGGACGTGCGCCGCCTCAACCTCTACGGCGGCCCGGGACGCACCACCACCCATTACGGCATGACCGTGGCGGACGCCGACATCGTGGCCGAGCTGATGGACGAGCTGGAACGCACGGCCGACTACCGGGCGCGCCGCGCCGCGATCGACGCCCACAACGCCGCCAGCCCGGTGCTCAAGCGCGGCCTGGCGCTGACGCCGGTGAAGTTCGGCATCTCGTTCACCGCCCACCACCTGAACCAGGCCTCGGCGCTGGTCCACGTCTACGCCGACGGCTCGGTCGAGGTGAACCACGGCGGCACCGAGATGGGGCAGGGCATCCACACCAAGATCGCCCAGATCGTCGCCCACGAGTTCCAGGTCGACGCGGACGTCCTGCGGGTCACCGCCAGTGTCACCGACAAGGTGCCCAACGCCCCGCCCTCGGCGGCGTCGACCGGGACCGACCTCAACGGCCAGGCGGCGCGCATGGCCGCCCGCACGGTGAAGAACCGGCTCGTCGCCTTCCTGGCGGAGCACTGCAAGGTCGCCCCGGACACGGTCGTGTTCCGGGACAACCGCGTGGTCGCCGGCAACCACGCCTTCACCTTCGCCGAACTGGCCGGGCTGGCCTTTCTCAACCGGGTGCACCTTTCCGCGACCGGCCACTACAAGACGCCGACGATCTGGTGGGACCGCGCGGCGGGGCGGGGCCACCCCTTCTACTACTTCGCCTATGGCGCGGCGGTGAGCGAGGCCCTGGTCGACACCGAGACCGGCGAGTACCGCTTCACCCGCACCGACCTGCTGCACGATTGCTCCGGCTCCATCAATCCGGCCATCGACCTCGGCCAGGTGGAGGGCGCCTTCGTCCAGGGGCTGGGCTGGCTGACCTGCGAGGAGCTGTGGTGGGACGCCCAGGGGCGCCTGAAGACCCACGCCCCCAGCACCTACAAGATCCCCACCAGCCGTGACCTGCCCGTCGATTTCCGGGTGCGTCTGTTCGACGCCCGCCCGAACCGCGCCGACACCATCCACCGCTCCAAGGCGGTGGGCGAACCGCCGCTGATGCTGGCGCTGTCGGCTTGGCTGGCGCTGAAGGACGCGGTGGCCGCGGTGGGCGGCCACCGCCGCCCGGTGCGCCTCGACGCACCGGCCACGCCGGAGCGGGTTCTGATGGCGTGCGAGGCGCTGCGCGCGGGCGGGTAGGTAGGGCGCGCCGTCAGGCGGCGCGGACGGTGGCGATGAACGTCGTCACCTCGGCGCGCAGGGTTTCGGCCTCGCGCGACAGGCCCTCGGCGGCGCCCAGCACCTGGGTGGCGGCGGCGCCGGTTTCGGCGGCGGCCTGGTTGACTCCGGCGATGGTGCCGGTGACCGCCTCGGTGCCGCGGGCGGCCTGGGCGACGTTGAGGGCGATCTCCCGGGTCGCCGCGCCCTGCTCCTCGATGGCCGAGGCGATGGCGGTGGCGATCTCGTTCATCCGGGTGATGGTCCGGCCGATGCCGTCGATGGCGGTGCTCGCCCCCTCCGTGGCGCCCTGGATCTCCTTGACCTTGATCTGGATCTCCTCGGTGGCGCGGGCGGTCTGGGTGGCCAGCGCCTTGACCTCCTGGGCGACCACGGCGAAGCCCTTGCCGGCCTCGCCGGCGCGCGCCGCCTCGATGGTGGCGTTGAGCGCCAGCAGGTTGGTCTGGCCGGCGATGCCGGTGATCAGGTCGACCACCTCGCCGATCTGCTGGGCGGCGATGACCAGGCCGCGCATGGTGGCGGTGGTGCGGCCGGCCTCGCCGACCGCCTCGCCGGCGATCTCCACCGAGACGGTGACCTGCTGGCCGATCTCGCCGATGGTGGCCGACAGCTCCTCGGTGGCGGTGGCGACGGTCTGGACGTTGGCCGAGGCGCCGTGGGCGGCGTTGGCCACGGCGGCGGCCTGCTGGCTGGTCTGGGTGGCGGTGGCCGAGAGGGCGGAGGCCGAGGCCTGCATCTCGGTGGAGGCCGAGGCGACGGTCTCCACCACCCCCTGCACGCTGGCCTGGAAGCTGTCGGCCAGCCGGTTCATGGCCTCCCGGCGGTCGGCCGCCGCCCTGACCTCGGCGGCCCTGGCCTCCTCCTCCATCTCGCGGGTGCGGATCATCGAGGCACGGAAGACCTGGACGGCCTCGGCCATCGCGCCGATCTCGTCCTTGCGGCCCAGCGCCGGGATCGCCGAGGCGGTGTCGCCCGACGCCAGGCGGCGCATGGCGTCGGTCATGGCGGCCACGGGAACCGCGATCGACCGGGCGATCAGCCACGCCAGCAGCGCACCGAGGGCGAGGGCGCCGAGGGACAGGGCCAGCGTCGTGGTCTCGGCGCCGGCGGCGTCACGCTCGGCCCTGGCGGCCACCGTCGACTGGGCGGCGGCGGCCTCGGCGCGGATCGCCGAGGTGGCCGCGCTCAGCTCGCCGCCCAGGGTGGACAGCGGGCCGTCGACGATCGCCGTCAGATCGGCGATGACCCCGGCGAGGTCGCCAAACCCGGCGGCGTAGGCGGGCAGCCGGTCGGCGACCCGGGCGAGCCGCTCCGCTTGCCCGTCGGCCAGAGCCATGGCGCGCAGGCGCTCGACCCCCTCGCGGACCGATGCGATGATCTGGCCGACCTCGTCGCGGTCCGCCGCGGCGTGGCCGGCGACAAACCGCGCGGCAACCGTGCGGGCGAGCAGAAACTGGGCGTTGAGCCGGGCCGCGGGGATCACGGTGTCCACGGAGCGCAGGGCCATCTCGGCGTCGCTGACCTCGGTGAGCAGGCCGCGGATCTCGGTGCCCAGGCCGTTGACGACCTCGGCCATCAGCCGGTTCTGGCGAGCGCGCAGGGCGACCAGCTGGCCGAACGCGGCGGCGTATTGCTTCTCCAGGGCGACCACACGCTCGGACGCCGTCCGCTCCGACGCCGACGCCGCCTTGATGTCGGCGCTGATCCGCTCGAGTTCGCTGGCGGCGGCGCGGAACTCCGTCACGGCGTTCTCGGCGCCCGACGCGTGGAAGCGGTTCGCCGCCAGCCGGGCCCGCAGCAGGGTGGTGTCCGCCTGGGCGCTGAGAAGGGCGATGTCGGACTGCGCGGTGTAGTCGGCCAGATTGGCCTCGCCGGCGCGGACCGACAGCCACGCCGCGGCGCTCAGCCCGACCAGCAGGAGAAGCACGGCGCCGAACCCGATGAAGATCCGTGTCGGCACCCGAAGATTGGCGAAGAGGCTGGATTCGCGAGGAGGCGTGGTGGTCGTCATGGTCCGGTCGTCCTGTCGGTGAGGGATGCCGAGCTGCCACGCGGTGGCTGCAGGCACCCTCCCAGCATTCCCGTGTCGATTTAAAGTCGAGTAAAAAGAGATCCGTTCGTGAGCGGTGAGTTCAATACTTGAATACCGGACCCGGAATTTTGGATGAATTCAAAAATCGTCAATTTCATACATCGGGCGACAACACGTATCAGGCAAGGGAGCCATCCGGATGATGTGGTCCGGAGCGCGTCGCGGGTGGTGGGTTGCGGCGGGCCGGGCGCGGCCGGCGGTGCCAGGACGCGCCGCACCGGCCGGCGCCGTCCCGTCACCGCGTCCCGTCACCGTGTCGGACAGGCGGTTCCACGGGCCGGCGCATCGTGCTGGCGTTTCCGCCCCGTGGAAGGGGCGTCAGCCCGCCGTGGCTTCGGCCACCGCGGCGCGGCCGATCGTCTCGGCCTGGGCCGGGCGCAGCAGCAGGGCGTAGCGGCGGATCAACCAGACGACCCGCTCGAACACGGCGGTCTGGCTGAACAGCGCCTGGCGCACCGCGAGGGAGGGCGGCGTGTCGGTGCGCAGCAGGCTGGTCCGGGTGCGCTCCATCAGCTCGGAACGGTCGGACGCCAGCGCAACCAGCATCTCGACGTCGCCGGGGTCCGGGTCCGCGGCGGTGTCGGCCACCGTCGACAGCAGGGCGTGGAGGCTTTCGACGAGGTTGCGGGTGAGCGGGTGCGCCGGGCCGGCGTCGGCCGGCGCGGCGACGATTCCCGACACCAGCTCGTGGACGCTGTCGTTGAGGGACACCAGAACCTCCTGGCGGGCCTGCAGGCGCATGCCGCGTTCCAGGGCGTCGCGACCCATGGAACCGTCCAGAAGCTCGGTCTGGAAGGCGTCGATGGCCCGGGCCAGGGTCGAGGTGGCCTCGTGCAGGTCGCGGAACGGAACGGGCTCGTCGGTGTCCGGCGCCTCGCGCACCGCGTCCAGATAGTCGGGGAGGTGCCGGGCGAGCCGGGCCTGTTCCTTGTCCACCAGGGCCAGAGCCGATTCCGCGTCGACCAGCGCCTGATCGTAGAGGTACTGGGGCCGCGCCAGAACCTCGCCCCTGGAGGGCGGGGACAGACGCGCCAGCAGGCGTGCCACCGGGCCGTGGAGCGGCAGCATCAGCACGGCCGGCAGGATCTGGCACGCCAGGAACACCCAGGCGACGCGCATGGTCAGCCCGTCCGCGGAGTCGCCGACGAGCTGGTGCAGCAACGGCACGGCCCACGCCGATTCCGACAGGAACAGGGGGGCCAGGATGGCGACCGCCAGCGCTTTGAACAGCGCCTGGAAGATCCCGAGCTGGCGCGGCGTGCCCGCGAGGTTGCCGGCCATCAGGAGCGTGCTGAGGCCGGACCCGAGGTTGGCCCCGAGCACCACCATGATGGTTTCCGGCTCGCCGATCAGCCCGGCTCCGGCCATCGTCACCGCCAGCACCGACACCGTCGCCGAGGATTGGGCGACCATCGTCACCGCCAGCCCCAGCAGCATCAGCAGGGCGTCGGAGGCGGCGGCGAAGCGCATCGCCGCCTCGACCCAGGGCAGCGCGCGCAGGGGCTCGGCCGCCTCCTTCAGCAGCGAGAGGCCGAGGAACAGCGTGCCGAGGCCGAGCAGCGCGCCCACCACGTGGCGGTAGCGCGTCGACTTGTCGAGGTCGAGGTAGTAGCAGACGCCGGTGACGCCGAGCAGGTAGAGCACGGCCAGCCGCAGGTCGAGCACCGCCAGCAGCACCAGCGCCGAGGTGCCGAGGTTGGACCAGCCCACCAGGGCCAGCGCCTGGCGCACGGTCAGGGCGCCCGCGGTGACGAGATTGATGACGATGAAGGTGGCGGCGTTGGTGCTCTGGGTCAGCATGCCCAGCAGCGTGCCGGCGCCGGCGGCCAGGAGCGGGTTGCCGGTGGCCCGGCCCAGCACCAGGCGGAACCGCCGCCCGGCCATGTGCTGGAGGTTCCGGCCGATCAGCTTCACGCCGGTGAAGAACAGGCCGAGGCCACCAAACAGCGTGGCAAGGATCTCCACCCGCTCTCCCCCCGTCAGCCGGCCCGGAAACTGGTGCGCACGAGGATCGCCCCGACCAGGACGATGCCCACCAGCATGCTGGCGATGGCGACCGTGCGCAGCGTCTCGTACCGCTCGGCGCGCGCCGTGTCCACCGCCGTTCGGACATCCCGGGCGCGCGTGCGCACCGCCTCGGCCAGCGCATCGATGGCGTCGTCCAGCGGACGGTCGATCCCCCGCACCGCGTCGTCGACCGTGGCGACGCTGGCCGGGTCCGCGCGGTCGAACATCGCCAGCGCCGTGCGGTAGCGCTCGCCCAGCGCGGCGTGGCTGGACCGCGTCCCGGCCACCGCCCCGGCGTCGAGCCCGAGGTCCCCGGCCATGCCGGCCAGGGCCTCGAGCCGGTCGTGGGCGCGCCGCTCCTGCGCCTCGAATCCCGTGAAATGGCGGTCGTAGTCGGCCGGATGGTGGCCGCGCAGCAGCACGTTCTTCCACTCCTGCACCTGCACCTTGAAGGCGACCTGCGCTTCGCGCGCGGTGTCGAGGGCGTGGGTCAGGCGGGACAGCGTCTCCTGGTCGCGGGCGTCGGCGTCGCCGGCGTAGTGGATCGCGAACAGGCCGATCAGCGCGTTGAGGACCAGCACGGCGATCAGCGACCCGGCGAGGGCGACGATCGAGCCGCGGCGCCGGCCGCCGCCGGTGTAGGCCGGTGTCCGTGTCCCTGGCGCCATCGCTGCCTCCCCTTGACCCGTGCCGGCCGTCCGGAGCGCGGTGTGGCACGGGCCCGGGTGTAGCGCGGGCAACCGGGGCTTGTCCACCACCGCCGATCCCGCTTGAAGCGGCCGGCCGATTGTGGTTTGCCGGTGTCTCCAGCGCATCGGGGGGGGGACAGCGGCGTTGATCGGCGTTTTCGATTCCGGCCATGGCGGCCTGACGGTGCTTCGGGCCCTGGTCGACGCGGCGCCGGGGCGGCCGTTCGTGTACCTGGGCGACCACGCCGCGGCGCCCTACGGCGCGCGCAGCGAGGACGAGGTGTTCGCGCTGACGGTGCGCGGCGTGGAGCGCCTGTTCGACCACGGCTGCCGGCTGGTGGTCCTCGCCTGCAACACCGCGTCGGCGGTGGCGTTGCGGCGCCTGCAGCGCACCTGGCTGCCGGGGCGCGCCCCCGGCCGCAACGTGCTGGGCGTTCTGGTGCCGGTGGTCGAGGCGATCACCCGCGTCCCCTGGATGGTCGAGGAGCCGCCCGGCGACCGCCTCCCCGAACCCCGCACCGTCGGTGTCTTCGCCACGCCGCGCACGGTGGCCAGCGGCGCCTACCCCCGGGAGATCGCCAAGCGCGCCCCGGACGTGACGGTGATCCAGCAGCCCTGCCCGGATCTGGTGCCGCTCATCGAACGGGGGGCGTCCGCCGCCACCGTCGGGCCCGTCGTGAGCGGCCACGTCGCCGCCCTGCGGGCGGCCGCGGGCGGCCGTCCGCTCGACACGGTGGTGCTGGGCTGCACCCACTATCCCCTGGTCGTCGACCTGTTCGTCCAGGCCCTGCCGCCGGGAACCGAGGTGCTGTGCCAGCCCAGCCTGGTGGCCCGCTCGCTCGACAAGTACCTGGAGCGCCATCCGGAGTTCGCGCCTGACCCGGCCGCGGCGCCGCCGGTCCGCTTCCTCACCACCGGCGACACCGCACGGGTGACCGAGCTGGCCGGCCGCTTCTTCGCCAGCCCGACCCGCTTCGAGGCTGCGGGCGCCTGACCGGCCCGGCCCGCGCCGGAGACGGCGCGGCCACCGCCCGCGCAGCGGCCTGCGCGGGCATCTCGGGAACCTCCGCCTTGGCTGTCGTGTTCATCGGCCAGGATCAACGCGAGGTGGAGGCCGCAATGCGATTGCTGGTGCTCGTCACGACGCTCATGACGGGGGTGCTGGCCGGCCTGTCCACGACGGTGGCGCACGCGCAGGCTCCCCAGGGGCAGGGGCAGGGGCAGGGGCAGGAGCAGGGGGCCGCTCCGCAAGGGGTGTGCGCCGACGGCCTGGCCCGCCTCGACCAGGAGGCCGACGCGCTGGATGGCGGCGCGGCCCCGCAGCCCGGGCTGACCCGGGACGAGATGGCCGAGCTGGACAATCTGCGCACCACCGCCCGGCGCCTGGCGGACGCCGCGGACGGTGCGGGGTGCGCGCGGGTCGTGCGGCGGGGCGTCGGCCTGGTCGGCGCCATCCACACCCCGCGGGTGGTCTCGGCCGACGGCCTCAAGGAACTGGCGCTTCAGGGGTCCGAGGGCGACGAGGTCGGCACCATCCGCGAGGTGGTGATCGACCCGCGCAGCGGGCGGGTCGCCTATGCGGTGGTCGAGCTGGGCGGGTTCCTCGGTCTCGGCGAACGCTACTTCCCCGTTCCCTGGGCGGTGTTCGAAACCGGAGCGCGGGGCGACGGGCTGGTGTTGACCGTGCCGCGCGACCGCCTGGTCACCGCGCCCCAGTTCACCCGCGACCAGCGTCCGGACATGACCGACCGGCGCTGGGCGCTGGCCCTGCACACCTATTACGGGGTCGAGCCCTACTGGCTGGAGGGCGGGGCGGCGCTGGCCGGCCAGGTGGAGCGGGCCGGCCGCAGCAGCGAGGCGGTGGCGCGCCTGGAACGCGAGGTGCAGCGGCTGTCGCAGGGGGTCGACGGGCTGTCCCGCCGGATCGAGGAGGCGCTGCCCGCCGACACCCCGGAGGCGGTCGTGCCGCCCCCGCCCGGGGATCCGGTGCCCGGCGCGCCCGCCACCCAGTGAGACGGCCCCCCCGTCCCACGGCCCCAGTCCGACGGCCCCCCAAGTGGGACGGCCGCAACGAGACCCAGGAACCCTTGAGGAGACGACGATGGCGCAGGACTCCGACGATCGCGACTTCGACCGGATGATCAATGTCGGTCACACCGAACGCCTGCTGTCGCTGGTGGGTGGCAGCGTGCTGGCGGTGCTCGGGGTGCGCCGGCCCACCGTGTCGGGGGCGGCCATGGCGCTGGCCGGCGGCGCGCTGGTGGCGCGCGGGCTGACCGGGTACTGCCCGGTCTACGGCGTGGCCGGGATGTGGCGGGACGTCCGCGCCAGGGCCATCCCCAACGCCGACGTCGACCCCGGCCGCGATCCCTACTCGCGCAACCCCGGCGACATCTATCGGCCGGCCGACACCAAGGAGCGGGTCGACGAGGCGTCCGAGGAGTCCTTCCCCGCCAGCGACCCGCCGTCGTTCGCGCCCGGCGCCACCTGACCCGGCCGTCGCCATTGCGGGGGGGCCGAACTGTATTGTCCCAGTAACCGGGCAGGGTATATCCCTGCCCGGTGTTTTGTTTCATCCGTCGTCGCGCATCTTGTTCAAGGCGATGCTAATATGATGTTTTTGTTGCCTGTGTCCCTCGTTGCGCCTGACCTTCGCCTGGTTTATGGTGCGGTGCACAACCGGCGACGCCCTGCCGGCGGCCGTGGAACGGACTCGATTGAGGGGACAAGAGGACATGTCGTTGATTTCGTTGAAGGGCAAGCGCGGACTGATCGTCGGCATCGCCAACCAGAGCAGCATCGCCTACGGCTGCGCCAAGGCGTTCAGGGAGATGGGCGCGGACGATCTGGCCATCACCTATCTCAACGCCAAGGCCGAGCCGCATGTCCGCCCGGTGGCGGAGTCCCTGGGCGCCGGCATCGTCATGCCCCTCGACGTCCGCGTCGATGGCGAGATGGAGACGGTGTTCGCCGAGATCACCAAGCGCTGGGGCCGCCTCGACTTCGTTCTGCACTCCATTGCCTTCGCCCCGCGTGACGATCTGCACAACCGGGTCACCGATTGCTCGCGCGACGGCTTCGCCATGGCGATGGACGTGTCGTGCCATTCGTTCATCCGCATGGCCCGCCTGTCGGAGCCGCTGATGACCGACGGCGGCTGCCTGCAGACCGTGAGCTTCTACGGCGCCGACAAGGTGGTCGAGCACTACAACCTGATGGGGCCGGTCAAGGCGGCGCTGGAAAGCGTCACACGCTACCTCGCCTATGAGCTGGGGCCGAAGGGCATCCGCGTGCACACGCTGTCGCCGGGCCCGCTGGCGACCCGCGCCGCCTCGGGCATCGACCACTTCGACGAGCTGATGGCCAAGGCGGCGGACCGCGCGCCCCAGCACCGGCTGGTCACGGTCGACGACGTCGGCGCCTACTCCGCCTATCTCGCCAGCGACGCCGCCAAGGCGGTCACCGGCTCGCTGGTCTACGTCGACGCCGGCTACAACATCATGGGCTGAGACGGCATCATGGGCTGAGGGCGGCGCCGGGCGGCGCCCCCCTTCGCCGACGTCTGACGGGGCCCCCCGTCAGACGTCGGTGACGGAGTCCAGCGACCAGCCGCCCCGGTCGAGGAAGCGGCGTTCCAGCTCCGCCGTCGGCAGGGGCCGCGCGAAGTGGAACCCCTGGGCCTCGTCGCAGGCGTGGAGGCGCAGGAAGGCGAGCTGGTCGGGGGTCTCGATGCCCTCCGCCACCACCCGCAGGCCGAGCTGGCGGCCCATCGCGATGATCGTCGCGGCGATCGCCGCGTCGTCGTCGTTGGCGGCGACCTCGTCGATGAAGGAGCGGTCGACCTTCAAGGCGGTGATCGGCAGCCGCCGCAGGTAGGCCAGCGACGAGTAGCCCGTGCCAAAATCGTCCACCGCCAGCCCGACGCCCAGGCCGCGCAGGGCGTGCAGGGTTTCGACGATGGTGTCGATGTTGTCCATCATCGTCGTTTCCGTCAGCTCCAGCTCCAGCAGCCGGGGATCGACGCCGCTCGCCTCGAGGTGGGCGCGCAGGGTCTCGGGGCTGAGGCCGCCGCCGGCGAGCTGGCGGACCGAAACGTTGACGGAGACGGGCAGGGGCGGGATGCCGCGCGCCTGCCAGTCGGCGATCTGGGCCAGGGCGGTCCGGATCACCCAATCGCCGAGCGCGCCGATCATCCCCATCTCCTCCACCACCGGGATGAACAGCGCCGGCGACAGGTAGCCCTGACCCGGGCGGTTCCAGCGGATCAGCGCCTCCAGGCCGATCACGCGCAGCGACGCGACGTCGACCTTGGGCTGGTAGAACAGCTCGAAACGGTTGTACTCCAGCGCCTCGCGCAGCCCGTTCTCCAGGGCGAGGCGGGCCGACACCTCCTCGTTCATCTCCGGCCGGAAGAACCGATAGGTGTTGCCGCCGCCGGTCTTGGCCGAATGCATGGCGGTGTCGGCGTGGCGCAGCAGGGCCGGCACGTCCGCGCCCTCGTCGTCGCTGGTGGCGATGCCGACGGAGGCGGTGACGAACAGCGTCCGGTCGTTCACCGTGATCGGCTGGGCGAGGGCCTGCAGCACCGCCTTGGCGACGCGCCCGGCGTCCTGGGCGTCGGCGAGGTCCTCGGCGATCACCAGGAACTCGTCGCCGCCCAGGCGCCCCACCGTGTCGGTGCTCCGCACCGCGTCCGACAGCGCGCCGGCGACCGCCTTCAGCAACTGGTCGGCGGCGTCGTGGCCGAGGCTGTCGTTGACCAGCTTGAAGCGGTCGAGGTCGACCACCAGGGCGGCGAGCCGGCTGTTCTTGCGCCGTGCCAGGGCGATGGCGTGGGCCAGGCGGTCGTGCAGCAGCGTGCGGTTGGGAAGCCCGGTCAGCGGGTCGTGGGTCGCCATGTACATGAGCTGCTCTTCGAAGCGCTTGCGCTCCGTCACGTCGGCCATGGTGCCGGTGAAGCGCAGCGCCACGCCGGCGTCGTCGCGCACGCACCGGCCCTTGGCCTCGATCCACACCCAGGCGCCGTCCTTGCGGCGCATGCGGTAGACCGGGGAGTAGTCGGGCACCTCGCCGCGCAGGTAGCGTTCCGCCAGGGCGCTGGTCCAGGCCCGGTCGTCGGGGTGGACCAGCGCCTCCCATGTGCTGCCCAGCTTCATCGCCAGGTCGTCGGGATCGTAGCCCAGCATGGTGACGAACTCCGGCGACCACCACATCGCGCCGCTGCGCAGGTCGACGTCCCACACGCCTGAGCGCGTGGCGGTCACCGCGAGCTTGAGGCGCTGCTCGCTGTCGCGCAGCGCCTGCTCGGCGTGCTTGCGCTCGGCGATGTCCTGGACCACGCAGATGTAGCTCATGCGCTCGGCCAGCCGCATCTGGCTGACCGAGAAGGCGATCGGCACCGTGCTGCCGTCCCGGCGGCGGCCGGTCAGCTCCTGGCGCACCACCTCGTGGCGGTCGGCGGGGCGGTCGAGGCAGCGGGCGAGGGCCACCAGGAAGCGGCGCAACTCCCCGTCGGCCAGGCAGCGGTCGAACGACAGGCCGGCGATCGCGTCCGCATCGTAGCCGAACAGCTCCAGGGCGGCGCGGTTCATGGTCTCCACGCGATGCTGCGGATCGAGGGTGACGATGCCGTCGGCGATGTTCTCCATGATGCCGCTGAGGCGGGCCTCGCGCTCGCGCAGCCGTGCCTCGGTGCGGCGGTGCTGCTCCAGCGAGCCGCCCAGGCGGACCAGCAGGGCGTTGATGGCGCGGCCCAGCAGGCCGATCTCGTCGTCGCGGTGACGGGTCGGGATGGCGAGAAGCCCGTCCGAAGGGCGCGCCGGATCGACCCGGGCCAGGGCTCCGGACACGCGCAGGAAAGGCTTCGTGACGGACATATGGAAACTCACCACCAACACGGCCGCCAGACCGGCGGTCCACAGCAGCCCGGCGATCAGCAGGCGCGCCGATCGTTCGAAGAAGTCGGCCGCCACGAGCGCCCCGTCGACCGCCACCTCCAGCCAGCCGACCGGGCCGTCGTAGCGGTCGACGGCCAGCGGCAGGGAGTAGGTCCGGTCGGCCGGCAGCAGGCGCCGCGCCAGCCAGCCGAGGCTGCCGTCGACCGCGGGGCGCTCGCGGCTGGCCAGCGTGCGGCCGGAGTCGTCGCGCACCGAGGCGCGGACGATCGGGCTGTAGGCGAACAGCCCGTCGAGCATGCGCGCGGCCAGCGCGTCGTCCAGGGCGTAGGCGGCCTCCGCCGCGGTGCCGCGCACGGTGCGCAGGACCTGGCCGACGACGGCGTCGGTGGTGCGGCCGAGCTGGACGAGGTCGATGACGATCTGTCCGGCCGCCAGCAGCATGCCCAGCAGGACGGTCACCAGCACGGTGTTGCGCGCCTGCTTGTAGGACAGGCGCTTGCGCAGGGGCAGCCGTGGCGCCGCGGCGACACGCCCGGCCTCGCCTCCGGAGCGGTCGTCGACCGCGCGGTGGCCGGGGGCGATGTCCGTCGGGATCGACGTCATGGGCGCTGTCCGTCCGTGCGAGAGGCGGCCGGCGCAACCGGAGATCGCCGCACTGGTTTTCGGGATGGATCATATTTGAGGAGAACAAAGCTTTGATTACATACAGATGACGTTTCCGGGACGGCCCGGGCCGCGGACCGCCGGGCCGGGTTGGCTTGCGCCGGGGCCGTGATCGCCTATAAGGGGGCGGTCCGCGTCGTCCTCGCCCAAGACGGAGCACTCTGCCTTGCGAATCCCCGATCTCACCGACCTCGCCGGCGCCGGCACCCGCCTGTTCGACCAGCTCGGCGACGCCGCCGGGCGGATGCTCGAGGGGGAGGTGCGCCTGGGGGTCACCGGGCTGCGGCGCTCCGGGAAGACGGTGTTCGTCACCGCCCTGGTGGACAACCTGCTCAAGGCCGGGCGGCTGCCGTTCCTCGACGTCATGGCCACCGGCCGCTACCAGGCGGCCCGCCTCAAGCCGCAGCCCGACGCCGACGTCCCGCGCTTCGACTACGAGCGCCACCTCGCGGCCCTGACCGGCCCCGATCCGGGCTGGCCGCAGGCGACCCGCGGCATCAGCCAGCTTCGGCTGGCGGTCCGCTACCGGCCGGGCTCGGCGCTGCGGCGGACGGTGCATCCGGTGTCGACCCTGAACCTGGTGATCGTGGACTATCCCGGGGAATGGCTGCTCGACCTGCCGCTGATGCGCCTGAGCTTCGCCGAGTGGAGCCGCATGACCTTGGAGATGGCGCGCCACCCGCCGCGCGCGCCGCTGGCGGCCGACTGGCTGGCCTGGACCGGGGACGTCGATCCCGCGGCCAGCGCCGAGGAGGAGGAGGCCCGCCGCGGTGCGGCGCTCTACACCGCCTATCTCCACGCCTGCCGCCGCATCGAGCCCGGGCTGAGCCTGATCCAGCCGGGCCGCTTCGTCGAGCCGGGCGACATGAAGGATGCGCCGCTGCTGACCTTCTGCCCGCTGCCCGGCGACCGGCGGGGGCGCCACTCCCTGTGGGCGCTGATGGAGGAGCGCTACGAGGCCTACAAGACCTCGGTGGTGCGCCGGTTCTTCACGGAGCATTTCGCCCGGCTGGACCGCCAGGTCGTGCTGATCGACGTGCTGGGGGCGCTGAACGCCGGCCCGGTCGGCCTGGCCGACATGAAACGGGCCCTGGAAACCAGCCTGGAGCCGTTCCGCCATGGCAGCGCCGGCTGGTTCGACTGGCTGCTCGGCAACCGGATCGACCGCGTGCTGTTCTGCGCCACCAAGGCCGACCACATCGCCGCCAGCCAGCACGGCAACCTGAAGGCGCTGCTCGACGGCTTCGTCGGCGACGCGCGGGCGCAGATCCGGTTCGAGGGGGCGGCGGTGGAGACCATGGCGATCGCGTCCATGAAATGCACCGACTCCGTGGTGGCCGAACACGAGGGACGGCAGCTGCGCTGCGTGCGCGGCGTTCCCGTGGGGCGCGACCGTCCGACTGTGCTGTTCCCGGGGGAGATCCCCCAGGGGCACGAGGTGTTCCCGCCGGGGCGTGAGCGCCCCTACACCTTCCTCAGCTTCGCGCCGCCGGTGGGGGCGGGGGCGGACGGCCGTGGCCTTCCCCATGTCCGTCTGGACCAAGCCCTGCAGTTCCTCCTGGGGGATCATCTGGCATGAGCGAACGCACCCCGGAGCGGGACTGGATCGCGCCCATGGAGCTGGACCCGGACGGGTCCGCCGCCGCGGCGCCGCCGCGCCACGAGCCGGAGCCCGCCGAACTGCCGGCCGGCGCCGTCACCGACGAGGAGCGGCCGGCCGCGCTGCCGGTTCCGGCCCCGCCGCCGCGCAGCCGGATCGGCCGCTGGCTGGCGGCGGCGCTGGGCACCATCGTCGCCGTGGCCCTCGGCTTCGACACGGCCGACCTGCTCGACCGGTCGTTCGCCGTGAGCCTGGCGCTGGGCAGCGCGGTGGCGGCCGCGGTCGGGGTGGCGCTGGTTGCCGTCGCCGCCATGGTCGTGAAGGAGCTGCGGAGCCTCAAGCGGCTGCGCCGCATCGAGGCGCTGCGCGGCGAGGCCGACCGCCTGGAGGGGGCGGCGGGGCACGGCGAGGGCGACCGCTTCGCCGGGGCCCTGGCCGGCCTCTATCGCGGCCGGCCCGATCTGGAGCCGGTGCTGGAGCGGCTGAAGGACGCCGTCACCGACGCCCACGACGACGGCGAGGTGGTGCGGCTGATCGACCGCGAGGTGCTGGCCGGCCTCGACCGCGCGGCTTACCAGCTCACGCTGCGCGCGGCGCGCGACACCGCGGTGGCGACGGCCCTGTCGCCGGCCGCCGCGCTCGACCTTGCGATCGTCCTGTGGCGCAACCTCAAGCTCGTGCGCCAGATCGCCAGCCTCTACGGCGTGCGCCCCGGCTATCTCGGCTCGCTGCGCCTGCTGCGCCGGATGCTCGGCAACCTCGCGGTGGCCGGGGTGGCCGAGAGCGCCCACCACATCACCGTGGAGGCCCTGGGCGGCTCGCTGGCCGCCGCCATCTCCACGCGGGTGGGACAGGGGGTCATCAACGGCCTGCTGACGGCGCGGGTCGGCATCACCGCCATGCACACCTGCCGCCCCGTCGCCTTCGGTCCGCACAACCGCCCCAGCCTCGGGCGCATCCGGACGGAGCTGCTGTCGCTGCCCAAGCAGGTGCTGTAGCCGGCGCTGCGACGGGACGGGCCGCGCCGCGGCAGGACGACGCAGCCCCCTGGTATCCACACCCGGAAATCGGGAAATGTGATACAGTGCTGGTCGAAGGGATCCTCCCTTCCGACGCTTCCGGCGCCGCTCCTCACCCAAGGAGGGATGCCATGGCCGAGACGTTGGACCCCACGATGCCGGCGACGACCGGCACCGATCGCGCGGTGTCCAGCCCCCGCCGCTCCGCCGATCCGATCGCGGAGATGCGGGAGCGGATGGACCGCATGTTCGACGGCCTGTTCTTCGATGGCGGTTTCGGGCGCTTCGCGCCCTTCGGGCGGCTGCATGCCGCAGCGCCGCCGGTGGTGGTGCCGCAGGTCGACATCGCCGAGACCGACGACGCCGTGACGATCACGGCCGATCTGCCGGGCCTGGAGGAGAAGGACGTGTCGTTGACGGTGCTCGACGGCGTGCTGACGCTGACGGGCGAGAAGAGGGTCGAGACGGAGGAAACGGGCGACAAGAAGAGCTACCATCTGGTCGAACGCCGCTACGGTGCCTTCACCCGGTCGTTCCGCCTGCCCGAGACGGTGGACCCGGAGACGGTGGCCGCGACGCTCGACAAGGGCGTGCTGACCATCACCCTGCCCAAGACGGCGGAGGAGCGCCGGCGGGGCCGCGCCATTCCCATCGGCGGTGGTCCCGCCGGCGGCGCGGCGCCCGACCCCGGAACGGCGCACTGACGGCGCACCGGGGTGAGGGCCCGCCGGCAACGGGCCCGCCGGTGAACGGCACGCCGACGGCGGCCATCGGTCGGTCGCCTGTGGTTTCGCCCCTCCCCCGCTGGCCGGGGGAGGGGCGCGTTGTGTGCGGGGAGCGGCCGGCTGCCGCTCAGGCGTTCATGCCCGGGTGCTTGTACTGCAGGGGCTGGTCGCTGGGCTGCCCGCCCTTTTCGGGGAGCTTGGGCTGGGGCATCGCGTAGAAGCGCGGCTTGTCCTTGTCCCAGCTCTTCTCGAAGGGAAGGGTCATGGCCAGGCCGGACTGGGCCTTCTCCGCCTCGCGCATGGCCTTCTGGAGCTCCTTCGCCAGTTCCTGGTCCCAGGGCAGCTTGTAGTAGCGGGGCTCGCTCTCGCCGTCGAGCTGCAGCCACAGATAGACCCCTTCGTTCTCGCGGATCTGGGCGCCCAGCACCAGGGCCTTCTCGGCCCCGGCCTGGTACCACTCCAGCCGGACCGGCTTGGGCTTGCTGAGCAGGTCGGCCATGCCGGCGTAGGCGACGGGCATGAAGCCGATTGAGACGGCGACCGCGGCGACCTTGACCAGGGCCTTGCGCGGCGACCACACGGCGATGGTGGCGAGCGTGCCGGCCAGGGCCACCGCCACCACCTGGAGTTCGAGGAGCTGCGACATCATTTGGCCTTCCAACTGCGCAACGCCACCGGCAGGCTGTGCACGCTCTTGTTGTCGAGGGCGCCGGTATCCGACAGCTTGAAACGATAGACGGTGGTTTCCTGGCCTTCGCGGGCCAGGTCGATGGTGGTCGAGAGGATCTGCCGCGTCACGTCGCCGGTCGGCGACTTCACGCTGGTCACCACGGTGACCGGAATCGGCGTGATCATCGACTTGTTGCGGTAGAGGTGCAGGTTCACCGCGTATTCGCCCGGCGGGATGCCGCGGGTGTACGACACCTCGTAGTTCAGCTTGGTCGGGTCGGCGTTGAGGCCGAGGTCGTCGCGCAGCAGGTTGAAGATCACTCCCGATTTGTTGGAGTACCCGACCGGCACGTCGCCCGGCGCGCGCACCCACAGGTCGATGTCGGCGTCCATCTCGTCGGGCCAGCGGGCCTCGACCATGACGTTGCCCGGCGCGTTGGCTTCGGCGTCGGCCGACTGTTTCGCCTCGGGGTGGATGTGCGGCAGCAGCAGGATCACCACGGCGACGAAGCCGCACAGCGCCAGCGTGATGACATCGCGGAAGACGGTGCTGCTGTCGTCCTCGTCAAACTGGTCAAGGGACTGCATGGCGCTCACCCAGGGCGACGATTTCGGTGATCAGGTTGACGGTGGCGCTGGACAGCATGTTGGCGTTGATGTTGAGCCAGATGTTCAGGACGCCGCCGACCAGGGTGGTGTAGAGCGCGACGGCCATCCCCTCGATCAGGCGTGAGACCATCGGGGCGATGGCGTTGACGTCGCCGGCGGACTGCGGATCGACGCCGGACAGCGCCATGATGAAGCCGATCACGGTGCCGATCAGGCCCAGCACCACCAGACTCGAGGAGGCATGGCGCACCGCGCTCACCCGGGAGGCCAGCTTCAGCTTCAGGGAGGACGCGGCGATCGCGCGGGCTCCGGAGTCCCGGCCGCGCACCTCCGCGAGGTACCGCGCGGCGCGCGACGGCACAGCGGGGCTGAATTCCTTGGTCAGGTTGATCTCGCGGCTGATCCGCCAGATCCGCTGGCCCGCCATCCCGAGGCCGCCCAGGAAGACGACGAGGATGAGCAGGCACAGGCGGGTGCTGTCGGCCGCGACGATGGGGTCGATCAGGCCTTCCGACCACGCCGCCGCCAGCAGCACGACGCCGGTGCCGTTGACCACCGCGAAGCGCAGCAGCAGCAGGTAGCGCTGCGCGGCGAGGGAGAGGACCCCCGCCGCGTCGCGTGGCCGGCTGCGCAGCACGGTGGGCACGGTTCCACGGTGGGGGGCGAGGGCGTCGGCGGCAACGTCGGTCATGGACGACACTCCAGCTTGTGAGGTGAGGCGCAATGCTCAAGCCGGAGTGTCGCAAAGGCCGTGCCAGACGCGGGCATCGTCGATCGGCGCCTCCCGGCACCGGGAGGCGGTTCCGCCGCTCAGGCGCGCGATCCGGGCGCTCCGCGCCGCGGGGCGGCGGGCGGCGCGCCCGTGGCCGGCACCCGGCCCTGGCCCAAGGGCAGGGTGCCGGACAGTCCGAACGTCATATGAAAATCAGCAATATGCCCAGGATTCGGGCGGAAAAGCATCCCGCTCCACGCGTGCCCAGCCGTTAGGCGATTGCTGCGCTGCACAAAATTGACTGTTGCGCAAAGAATGTGCAGAATGCGTTTCGAACGGGCAAAGGCGCCCCTCTCCCTACCGGGCGGCGACCCGGGCCTCCTCGGGAGGCGGGGTGAAGACGGCGCGGGTGATCGCCTGTTCGATCTGTTCGCGTGTAAACGGTTTCGGGATCACCGGACCGAGATGCTCCACCCCCCGCTTGGCCAGCTCGTCGGGAAACGCCGTCACGAAGATCACGGGGAGGAACCGGCGGCGACGCAATTCCCGGGCCACTTCGACGCCGTTGTCCCCTTCCGCCAGGCGGATGTCCATCAGGGCAAGGGTCGGCGTGTGCTCGGCCGCCAGGGCCAGCGCCTCGTCCATGGTGGCGGCGGTGCCGCACACGATGTGGCCCATCGACCGGACCGTCTCGGCGTGGTCGAAGGCGATGATGGCGTCGTCCTCGACGATCAGGATCACCGCGGTCAAGTGAGCACGGACCACCTCGCGGGCGCGCGACAGGCGCTCCACCGCGTCGCCGGCGGCAAGGTCCAGTACCGCCGCGGCGTCGGCGACCGCCAGATCCTCGAGGTTCACCAGCAGGTAGAGCCGGCGGTCGCCTTCGGGAAGCGACCGCAGGGCCGTCTCCACCGGATGGCTGGCATCCCCGGCCGGCCCCCCATCGGTGTCGTGAAGCGCGTTCAGCCGCCGGTAGAGCGTGCCGCGCACCGCCATGGGGTCGCTCACGGCCCCGTCCTCGTCCTGGTCGAGAAACCACTCCAAGGCGCGCGTCACCAGGACATCGCCGGCCGCCGGGCCGCCCGCGAGCGCGCAGGCGTATCGGCGCAGATACGGCAGATGAGCCATCAGGTGCCGGGTGCGTTCCTCCATATCCTTCACCGTCTCCGTCGCAGTGCGGTGCCGTGGCGCCGCGTCCGTCATCACAGGTCCGAATCAATGTCGGGTCTTCCCCTCCGGAATGGAACGGGGATATGGCGTTAATTGGGGCCCTTCCCGAGGGAGTGCGACCGGCTATGTCGGCATAGGCAGGCCGGGCTAGTCCGGTTGGATAGAGCCGGCGGCCGCGGGTCCCGCGGGACCACCGGCGCGGGCAGCCGGCACCGGCGGCCCGGCTGCCGGGGAACAATCCCGCCGGGCCGGCGTTCTGGAGGGCAATGGTGTGATTCCTCCCTGAACCGCCAGTCACTCGGGCGGGGGAGCGCGGGACGGCCGGGTTTCCGGCCCGACCGGCAACGCTCCCCCGCCGCTCTCTCCCCCCTGTTCCCCGTTCCCCGCGATGCCGCCGCCGGTCCAGCCGGGCGAGCGTCCATGGCCCCGCTCGGGCGGTCCCGCCGGGAGTCTCCGGTCGGCATGGCCGGCATCCGCCGACATCCGCCATCCGACGGGCGCGGCGGGGGCTGGCCGGAATGCGGGATCGGCCTACCTCGAAAACCACCACCACCGCGACCGGCCCAACGCGACCTTGCATCCGGCCAGAGCGATGTTTAATGAGACGGGTCGGTGCGCCGGCTTGGCCGGCCACGACCGCAAGGCGCAGGGGAGTCCCGGTTCCGGCATGGACGACAACGATCAGGAACTGCAGCTCATCGCCGGCATCCCGAGGGAGGAACTCGTCGATTTCCAGGCGTGGCGAGGCCGGGTGCAGGGCACCAACATTTCCGAGAAGACCCTCCTGGCGACGGATTATCTCAATCACTTCAACGAAATCGTGATGCTGATCGAGATGCTGCCGGACATGCCCGACATGCTGGAGGACTGCCACGCGTGGGAGCCCAAGACGTACCAGGAGCATTTCCGGGACAGCGGGTTCTCGGACAAGGCACTGGCGATCGAGGCCTATGAGCACGTGCCGGCAAAATTCCGAAAGCCCTTCGAAGACACCATCCAGCAGATGAACCAGGTTGTTCGCCACACCCTGGAGCGGGTTGCAGACGATCTGCAGGAGAACAACACCGACCGCCTCCGCGCCGATTGCGGCCAGTCGGTCGAGATGATCCACCGAATCATCCAGGTGGCCAACGGAATCATCCATGGCACGGCCCATGTGATGGAGCAGGACGAAATCGACCTTTACCTGGGCAGCGCCTGACCGGAGCGGTCGGCGACTTTGGCCCGAGCCCCCCTGGAAACGTCGATTGATGGCGGTGCCACCATTCGCTGGGCGCATGGCCCAGACCTTTTCTGCGAGCCCCCTCATTCTGTTACGCTGCTGGCAGGGATGGACGCCCGAATCCGGGCGAAGGGAGTGCATCGGTGAAAACAGCCGCTAGTGCTGTGACCGACGATATGGCCGCCGCCGGCGACGGCCCGGTCCATGCGGACACCGTCGCCGAGGTGGCGGTGCGGCCATCGACGCCACCATGGCAGGGTGGCGCCGCGGCCGGCGCGCGCTGTCGCGCTGCGGAGATTCATCGAAAAGAGGCGCTCCCCGATCCCGCGCAGGGGCTGGAGCGGCACACGGCGCCGCCGTTGGCGGCGCCGCTGGAATTTCCGGAACGGCCCGTCCGGGCCGCCGGCGGGGAGGAGTGAACGGATGGCCGAAACCGCACACGTCGACACCTTCGCCCGCGACCGGCTGCCGCCGCCCGGCCACTGGCCGGACTTTCTGCTCGACCGGCCCGAGGTGACCTATCCCGAGCGCGTCAATGTGGTCCGCGAACTGGTCGATTCCTGGGTCGACCGCGGCTGGGGCGACCGCCCCTGCCTGTTCGGCCGCTCGACCGCCTGGAGCTACGCCCAGCTCGCCGGCACGGTCGACCGCATCGCCCGTCTGCTGACCGAGGATCTCGGGATGGTGCCCGGCAACCGCGTGCTGCTGCGGGGGCCGAACACGCCGATGCTCGCGGCGTGCTGGCTCGCCGTCATCAAGGCGGGGGGAGTCGCGGTGGCGACGATGCCTCTTTTGCGCGCGGGCGAGCTCGCCTTCATCGTCGATCGCGTGCAGATTCGCATCGCGTTTTGCGACGCAGAATACATGGAGGACATGTCGTTCGCGGCTGAGGACGCCCTGTGCACGCCGGTCGTGGTGCCGTTCGGACGGGAGGGCGATCCCGCCGGCCTGGAGGCGCGCATCGCCGGGAAGGCGCCGGAGTTCACCGCGGTGGACACCGCCGCGGACGACGTGGCGATCATCGCCTTCACCTCCGGCACCACCGGCCAGCCCAAGGCGACCGCCCATTTCCACCGCGACCTCCTGGCGGTGGCCGACCTGTCGCCGCGCTCGCAGCTCGCGACCACCGCCGACGACGTGTTCTGCGGCACGCCGTCGATCGCCTTCGCCTATGGCCTGGGTGGGCTCCTGCTGTTTCCGCTGCGCGTCGGCGGCGCCAGCGTGCTGGTCGACCGTCCGACGCCGGAGCGCTTGGCGACCGCGATCGCCCGCCATGGCGCGACCATCTGTTTCACCGTGCCCACCGTCTACCGCAACATGCTGAGCCAGCTCGAGCAGGGCACGCTGCCGCTCGACCGCCTGGCGAGCCTGCGGGCCTGCGTGTCGGCCGGCGAGCCGTTGCCGGCCACCACCTACGAGGCGTGGCGCGCGCTGACGGGCAAGCCCATCCTCGACACGCTGGGCACCACGGAGATGTTGAACTGCGTGCTGGCGACGCCGCCCGACGGCATCCGCCCCGGCGCCACGGGCCGGCCAGTGGCGGGCTATGAGTGCCGGGTGGTCGACGAGGAGGGGCTGCCGCTGCCGGCGGGCCAGATCGGGCGTCTGGCGGTGCGCGGCCCCACCGGCTGCCGCTACCTGGACGACCCGCGCCAGCGCGCCTACGTGCTGGACGGCTGGAACCTCACCGGCGACGCCTTCCACATGGATGAGGACGGGTACTTCTGGTACCACGGCCGCACCGACGACCTCATCGTCTCCGGCGGCTACAAGATTTCCGGCCTGGAGATCGAGGACATTCTGCTGCACCACGACGCGGTGGAGGAGTGCGCCGTCGTGGCCGCGCCAGACCCGATGCGCGGCACCATTCCCAAGGCGTTCGTGGTGACCCGCCCCGGGGTCCATCCCGGGCCGGGCCTGGTGGAGGACCTCCAGGACTTCGTCAAGCGCAGCATTGCCCCCTACAAGTACCCGCGCGCCGTCGCCTTCCTCGACGCGCTGCCGCGCACCGAGACGGGCAAGATCCAGCGCTACAAGCTGCGGGACCGGGAGTGTGCGCGCATGCAGGAGGACGCCCGCATCGAGGAGCAGGCGCGCCTGGGCGGATCGGGCGCCTTGCGGTGACCCGGCCGGTCACGCGCCGGCGAAGCGGGTGAGCCGGATGCCGGTCCGCTCCATCAGGGCGGCGAACGCGGGGCCGTCGAGATAGGCGTGCTCGTGCTCGCGCGGCTCCACCAGCGGGTCGGCGGTGCGCAGGGGGGCGTCGGCGATGCCCGGGTGGACCATGACCAGCGTGCGGCCCTGCGGCCGCTCCAGGAAGCGCGGCATCAGGTCGGAGAAGGGCGGCCGGCCGGAGAAGTCGTGGACGCCGCGGAACCGGTCGTTGGCGGGGATGCCAGCGGCGTGCGCCAGGGCCGCCAGACCGCCGCCGAGCTCGGAGATCAGCAAGGTCTTGGCGACCGCCACGCCGCGCCGCACGATGGCGGCCCGCGGCTCGCGGCACACCCGCACATAGGCGCCGGGCAGGCGGGACAGCGCCGCCACCACGGCCTCGCGCACCACCGGAAGCTGGTGGACGTGCTGGTGCCCGTCGATGTGGGCGGGCGGTGCGCCGAAGGCGGCGGTGAAGGCCGCGACCTGGCGGTCGACCTCGGCGGCCACCTCGCGCGCCGCCAGCCCGCCCGCGAACGCCCGGCGCATCAGCACGGCGAGCGGGGGCAGGCGGCCGTCGGGCGCCAGGCGCGGCATCGCGCCGAGGGGCGCCTGGTCGGTCAGGGTGAGGTGCAGGCCGATGTCGGCGGCGCCGGCCAGCGGGCGCAGGCGGGCGGCCTCGTCGGGCCAATAGGGGCTTACCGTCATGCACGAGGTGGCGGTCAGCCGGCCGCGCTCGATCAAGGCGCGGATCGCGGTGCCGACCCCCGGCGCCAGGCCGTAGTCGTCGGCGCACAGGATGACGGAGGGGGAGGGGTGGTGGTGCCGCATCGCTGGAGCTAAACGCAGATCCGGTGCCAGCGCAACGGTCCCCGCACCGGCGGCCCGGCCCGCCCGGCGTCTGGTTCGCCGAGGTCGGGGGCGGCGCCGGGTGACGGCGCTCAGCCGGCGGCGTGGCGCGGCGGCAGGGTGGCCAGCGCCAGGCCGGGCAGGATCAGCAGCGCCCCGGCGAGGTGGAAGGACTGCAGCCGCTCGCCCAGGGTGGCCCAGGCCAACAGCGCCGCCCACAGCGGCATCAGGTAGAGCGAGGTGCCGGCGCGGGCCGGACCGATCAGCGCGACCGTCCTCTGGTAGGTCAGGAACGCCATCACCGACGCCACCACGGCGACGCCGGCGACGTTGAGCGCGGCCCCGGCGGTAAGCACCATGGGGCGGCCCGACAGAGTCTCCCAGGCGTAGAAGGGGGCGAGCACCAGCACCGCGGCGAAGGCGTTGACGGCGAACAGGGGAAGCATCGGCAGCGTCCGCGGCCACCGCCGCAGGAGGATGGTGTAGACCGCCCAGCCGGCCGCCGCCGCGAGCACCCAGACGTCGCCCGCCTCGAACGAGAGCGCCAGCAGGGTGGCGATGTCGCCGCGCGCCAGGATGGTCAGCACCCCCGCCATGGCGAGGGCGATGCCGGCGACCTGGCGCAGGCGCACCCGCTCGCCCAGGGTGACGGCGGCGATCGCCAGGATCAGGACTGGGCTGGACGCGTAGATCAGCCCGGCGTTGGTCGCCGTCGTCCGCTCCAGACCGAGATAGACGAAGGCACCGCACGCGGCCATGCCGATGGCACCGAGGGCGAGCAGGCGCGGCCAGTCCTCGACCACCGCGCGGCGGTGGTGCCAGAGCCCCGGCAGGGCGACCGGCAGGATCAGCAGGAAGGCCACCACCCAGCGCCAGAAGGCGAGCGCCACGGGCGGCACCGTCTCCGCCGCGGCGCGGCCCATCACCACGTTGGACGCCATGCAGGCCGAGGCGAGGACGAACAGCGCGTAGCCGGCGGCGGGTCCCCGCGCGGGGCCTGCGGTCATGGAATGCCTCGGTTTTCCGGGTGTGTTCGGGAGCGGGACCCTACCATGCGGCAGCGCGGCATGGCAGGGCGGCCGGGGCAGACGGGCCCCGCGCCGAGCGCAGGGCTCGGCGCGTCGACCCGTCGCGGGGCGCGCGGCAATGCACATTGACTCGCGCGGGCGCGCCAGCGCCTAATGGGACCGGAATCTTAGCTGCGGTGCACCGCGCCGCGGCGACAATCAACCGAGTACGGGAGACGGATCGAATGAAGCGCATCCTGTTGGGTGCCGGGATCGGGGTGTTGGCGACCCTGGCGCTCGCCGCACCGGCGAACGCGGCGAAGACGCTGGTCTATTGCTCCGAGGGCAGCCCGGAGAACTTCAATCCGCAGATGAACACGACGGGCACCAGCTTCGACGTGGCGTTGCCCGTCTACAATAACCTCGTCCAGTTCGAGCGCGGCGGCACCAAGGTCATTCCCGGGCTGGCCGAATCCTGGACGGTGTCGGACGACGGCCTCGTCTACACCTTCAAGCTCCGTCAGGGCGTCAAGTTCCACGCGGGCCGGGATTTCACGCCGACCCGCGACTTCAACGCCGACGACGTGCTGTTCTCCTTCAACCGCATGTGGAAGGCGGACCATCCGTACCATCCCGTGTCCGGCGGGTCCTACGACTACTTCAACGACATGGCCATGCCGGACCTGTTGAAGGCCATCGAGAAGATCGACGACCACACCATCCGCATCACCCTGAACAAGGTCGAGGCGCCCTTCGTCGCCAACTTGGCGATGCCCTTCGCGGCGATCTTCTCCGCCGAGTATGGCGACGACCTGCTGAAGAAGGGCACGCCGGAAAAGATCGACCAGGTGCCGGTGGGCACCGGGCCGTTCCAGTTCGTGGCGTACCAGAAGGACGCGGTGATCCGCTACAAGGCGTTCGAGGCCTATTGGGACGGCAAGCAGCCGATCGACAATCTGGTCTTCGCCATCACCCCGGACGCCGCGGTCCGCTACGCCAAGCTGAAGGCGGGCGAGTGCCACGTCGTGCCCTATCCCAACCCCGCGGACGTTGCGGCCATGCGCAAGGACCCGTCGGTCGTGGTGATGGAGCAGGAGGGGCTGAACGTCGGCTACCTCGCGTTCAACACCGGCAAGGCGCCGTTCGACGACGTGCGGGTGCGCCGCGCGTTGAACATGGCGATCGACAAGAACGCGATCATCGACGCGGTCTTCCAGGGGGCGGGCAAGCCCGCCAAGAACCCGATCCCGCCGACCATGTGGTCGTACAACGACGCCATCCAGGACTATCCCTACGATCCGGAGAAGGCGCGCAAGCTGCTGGCCGAGGCCGGTCACGGCGACGGCTTCGAGACCGACGTCTGGGCGATGCCGGTGCAGCGCCCCTACAACCCGAACGCCCGGCGCATGGCCGAGATGATGCAGGCCGACCTCGCCAAGATCGGCGTCAAGGCCAACATCGTCAGCATGGAATGGGGCGAGTACCGCAAGCGCCTGCAGAACGGCGATCACGGCACCGCGCTGTTCGGCTGGACCGGCGACAACGGCGATCCCGACAACTTCCTGCACGTCCTGCTGGGCTGCGAAGCGGCGCGCGCCGGCGGCTCCAACGTCGCCAAGTGGTGCAACCAGGAGTTCGACAACCTGGTGCTCCAGGCCAAGCGGACCACCGACATCGGCGCCCGCACCAAGCTCTACGAGCAGGCGCAGGTGATCTTCAAGGAGGAGGCGCCCTGGTTCCCGGTCGCCCATTCCGTGGTCCACATGGCGCTCAACCCCAAGGTGGTGGACTACAAGATGGACCCGTTCGGCGTTCACCGCTTCCATGGCGTGGACCTGAAGGAGTAGGGTCCACCCGCCTCCCGCCGGCCGCCGCCGCCGTGCGGTTGCCGGGCCGGGCGGGCGGTCCGCACCTGTCGCCCGCCCGCCGTCCTTCTCCCGGCCATCCGTGATGCTTCGCTTCTTTTTGACCCGCGCCAGCCTGGTGATTCCGACGTTCTTCGGGATCACCCTGCTCGCCTTCTTCCTGATCCGCCTCGTCCCCGGCGACCCCATCGAGGTGCGCGTCGGCGAGCGGGGCATCGCCCCGGAACGCCTGGCCCAGCTGCGCCACGAGCTGGGCCTCGACCAGCCCCTGTGGCAGCAGTACCTGGACTATCTGGGCGGCGTACTGCAGGGCGACTTCGGCATCTCGCTGATCACCCGCAACCCCGTCATCAGCGAGTTCTTCGCCCTGTTCCCGGCGACGCTGGAACTGGCCGCCGCGGCGATGCTGTTCGCCTGCGTGGTCGGCCTGCCCGCCGGCATCGTGGCGGCGGTGCGGCGTGGCTCGTTCCTCGACCACACGGTGATGGGGCTCAGCCTCACCGGCTACTCGATGCCGATCTTCTGGTGGGGCCTGCTGCTGATCCTGCTGTTCTCGGTCCAGCTCGGCTGGACCCCGGTGTCGGGGCGCCTCGACCTGCTGTACTACGTGGAGCCGGAAACCGGCTTCATGCTGATCGACACCCTGCGCGCCGGCGACGTCGACGCGTTCTGGTCGGCGCTCCACCATCTGGTGCTGCCCGCGGTGGTGCTCGGCACCATCCCGCTGGCGGTGATCGCCCGCATGACACGCTCCGCCATGCTGGAGGTGCTGGGCGAGGACTTCATCCGCACCGCCCGCGCCAAGGGCCTGCGCGAGCCGCGGGTGATCGGTCTGCACGCCCTGCGCAACGCGCTGATCCCCGTGGTCACGGTGATCGGTCTCCAGGTCGGCACCATGCTGGGCGGGGCGATCCTGACCGAGACCATCTTCTCCTGGCCCGGCATCGGCAAGTGGCTGGTGGAATCCATCAACCGGCGCGACTATCCGGCGCTGCAGGGCGGCGTGCTGCTGATCGCCTCCACCGTCATCGCGGTCAACCTGCTGGTCGACCTGCTCTACGGTGTTCTCAACCCCCGCATCCGCCACGCGCGGTAGGTATGTCATGACCATGGACGTGGGCACCACCGCTGGTGCCGCGGCGGAGTCCGGTCCGCCCCATCCGCTGCTGGAATTCTGGTTCCATTTCCGCCGCAACAAGGGGGCGGTCGCCGGCCTCGCGGTGATCCTGGTGCTGTGCGTGGTGGCCCTGTTCGCGCCGCAGATCGCGCCGCACGACCCGATCGTCCAGGACCGCGAGCACATCCTCCAGCCGCCGGTGTGGCAGGACGGCGGCAGCTGGGACTTCATCCTCGGAACCGACGACATCGGTCGCGACGTGCTGTCGCGGGTGATCCACGGCGCCCGCCTGTCCATGCTGATCGGCCTCATCGTGGTGACCCTGGCGCTGGCGGCCGGCGTCACGCTCGGCATGCTGGCGGGGTTCTTCGGCGGGGCGGCCGACATCGCCATCATGCGCCTGATCGACATCATGCTGGCGATGCCGAGCCTGCTGCTGGCGGTCGTGGTGGCCGCCATCCTCGGGCCGGGGCTGTTCAACGCGATGCTCTCGGTGACCATCGTGGTGGTTCCGCACTACGCCCGGCTGACCCGCGCCGCCGTGCTGGCCGAGATCTCCAAGGACTACGTGGTGGCCTCGCGGGTCGCCGGGGCGGGGCCGCTGCGTCTGATGGCGGTGACCATCCTGCCGAACTGTGCGGCACCGCTGATCGTGCAGGCGACGCTGGGCTTCTCCACCGCCATCCTCGACGCCGCGGCGCTCGGCTTCCTCGGCCTGGGCGCCCAGCCGCCGACGCCGGAATGGGGCACCATGCTGGCGTCGTCCCTGCAGTTCCTGCAGCGCGCGCCGTGGGTGGTGACCTGGCCGGGCGTGGCGATCCTGGTCACCGTCCTTGCCTTCAACCTCCTGGGCGACGGGCTGCGCGACGCGCTGGACCCGAAGCTGAAGCGATGACCGTCATGTCCGCACCGGACCCCCTTCTGGACATCCGCAACCTGTCGGTGGCCTTCTCCACCCGCGCCGGCACCTTCCGCGCCGTCGAGGGCATCGATCTCAGCGTGAACGAGGGCGAGGTGGTCGGCATCGTCGGCGAGTCCGGCTCCGGCAAGTCGGTGACCTCGCTGGCGATCATGGGGCTGATCGGCGACGCCGGGCGGGTGACCGCCGACCGCATGAGCTTCGCCGGGCGCGATCTCCGCGGCATCAGCGCCCGCCAGCGCCGCCGCATCGTCGGCAAGGACATCGCCATGGTGTTCCAGGAGCCGATGGCGAGCATCAACCCCTGCTTCACCATCGGCTTCCAGATCGCCGAGGCGCTGACGGTCCACGAGGGGCTGCGCGGCCGCGCCCTGCGCGAGCGGGTGGTCGAGCTGCTGGACCTCGTCGGCATCCCCGCGCCGGCGAGCCGGCTCGGCGCGTTCCCCCATCAGATGTCCGGGGGCATGAACCAACGGGTGATGATCGCCATGGCGATCGCCTGCAACCCGCGCCTGCTGATTGCCGACGAGCCGACGACCGCCCTCGACGTCACCATCCAAAAGCAGATCCTCGATCTCCTGCTTCGCCTGCAGAGCGAGCGCGGCATGGCGCTGATCCTGATCACCCACGACATGGGGGTGGTCGCCGAAACCGCCCACCGCGTCGTCGTCATGTACGCCGGCCAGGTGGTGGAATCGCGGCCCGCGGCCGACCTGTTCGCCCGGCCGCGCCACCCCTACACGGGCGCGCTGCTCGACGCCCTGCCGGAACGCGCGGTGGGGCGGCGGCGTCTGCCGACCATCCCCGGCGTGGTGCCGGGCATCGCCGACCGGCCGACCGGCTGCCTGTTCAACCCGCGCTGCCGCTTCACGGCGGTGCGCTGCTGCGGCATGCGCCCGGCCCTGGAGGCCGACGACGGCGGCGCGGTGCGCTGCTTCTTCCCGCTGCCCGCCGCTGGAGACCTCGCACCATGACCGGGCGTCCCGTGGTCCTCGAGGCGGTCGGCCTGGAAAAGCGCTACAGCGTCAGCCGTGGGCTGTTCCGTGCCGCCGCCACCGTGCGGGCGCTCGACGGCGTCTCCTTCCAGCTGGAGGCCGGCCGCACCCTGGCGGTGGTGGGCGAGTCCGGCTGCGGCAAGTCGACCCTGGCGCGGGCGGTGACCCTGATCGAGCCGCCCAGCGCCGGCCGCCTGCTCTACGACGGCCGCGACGTGGCCGGCCATTCGCGGGCGGAACTGAAGGCGTTGCGACGCACCGTCCAGATGGTCTTCCAGAATCCGTACGGCTCCTTGAACCCGCGCAAGACGGTGGGCGCCATTCTGGGGGAGCCGCTGGTGATCAACACCACCACCGGCCGCGCCGAACGCCGCGAGCGGGCTTTGGCGATGATGGCCAAGGTGGGGCTGCGGTCCGACCAGATCGACCGCTATCCCCACATGTTCTCCGGCGGCCAGCGCCAGCGCATCGCCATCGCCCGGGCGCTGATGCTGAGCCCGCGGGTGGTGGTCGCCGACGAGCCGGTGTCGGCGCTGGACATCTCCATCCAGGCCCAGGTCCTCAACCTCCTGATGGACCTCCAGGAGGAGTTGGACCTCGCCTACCTCTTCATCTCCCACGACCTGAGCGTGGTCCGGCACATCGCCGACGCGGTGATGGTGATGTACCTGGGCCGGCCGGTGGAGCAGGGACCGAAGGACACCATCTTCGAGCGGCCGCGCCATCCCTACACCCGCATCCTGCTGGCGGCGACGCCGCGGGTGCACGCCGCCGAGCGGGCCGAGCGCATCGTCCCCACGGGCGAGCTGCCGTCGCCGCTCGCACCCCCGCCGGGCTGCGCCTTTCACAAGCGCTGCCCCCACGCCCGCGACCGCTGCGCCGCCGACGTCCCGGAGCTGAGGGAGGTGGACGGGCGCCGGGTGGCCTGCCACTTCGCCGAGGAGATGGCGTGAGGGTGCCCCGGCGGGGGCCGGTCACCGGGCGGTGACGCGCAGCCGCCGCGCGGCGAGATCGAGGACGTTCTTCAGCTGCACGGCCGAAAAGGGCTTGTGCACCACGCCCAGCGGGTACGCCTCGGTGATGCGGCCCATGGTGGCGCGGTCGGCGTAGCCGGAGAGGAAGATCGAGCGGATGCCGAAGGCGGTGGCGAGGCTGCGGGCGGCGTTGATGCCGTCGTCGCCGGCGCGCAGGCGCACGTCCATCAGCGCGAGGTCGGGACGCTCGCGCCCGGCGAGGTCGATCGCGCCGGATTCGGTGTCGGCGATGCCGCACACCACGTGACCGAGGTCCTCCACGGTCTCGCGGATGGTGTGCGCCACCAGGGCGTCGTCTTCGACCACCATCAACCGAAGGGCCCGCGCCGCGGTGCGCGGCACGCGGGATGCGGAGCCCGGGAGGATGCGCGACGACCGCTGTCGCTCCGCGGCGTCCTCCTGCGCATCGGTCGGCCGGGTGCAGGGCTCCGTCCGCTTCATCGCCGCGGCCCTCGACTCTTGATGGGTTAACGAATGTTTACCAATCGATAGAGGTAACCATGCGATTAACGGAAATCAAGTGACAATTTAGCCGAATGCGCGGAGCCGGAGCAATCAGCGCCGGGCGGGGCGCAACCAGTCCACGGCGGCGGGGGGCGCGCCGAGCGGGCGGGCGGCGCGGGCGGTGGCGGGCGGCGCCCCCGGAGGCAGCAGCCAGGACCCGGCGCCGTCGGG